>JBEKSZ010000022.1:0-39571 GCA_049516615.1 Candidatus Acidiferrum sp.
GATCCGAGAAGAGTCCCGACCCCGTTGTCCTGGACGTCCTCCCCGGTTCCCGGCAGCAAACTCGTCAACAAGCCTGTTTACATCCTCACCTCGTCTACGACCATCTCCGCCGCGGAGCAGTTCACCTATGACCTCAAGATGTTGAAGCGCGCTACCATCGTCGGCGAAGTCACCGCCGGTGGCGCCCATGCCGGCGTTTGGCACCGCATCGACGACCACTACAGCGTGGTGATCCCTGAAAACCGCTCCGTCAACCCGTATTCCAAATCCGATTGGGAAGCAACCGGCATCCAACCCGACATCAAAGTGCCCGCCGACAGCGCCCTCCGAACCGCCCTAGGACGAGCCCAATCCGAGCTGGATACAAAATAAATCCTTGCGGCAACGCGACTCGCATCTGAAATCGCCCTCGCAGGGCGCGTGCGCCCGTCGCGCCAATATTCACCTGCATGGCTCGTGGGATGGTTGGCAACAGGAAAGTCAGCCTGGAAGCCGCGTTCTAGAAACGATTTATGGGAAATCTGCGCCGCACGCCTTTCCACCCGGGTGATCGCTAAGTTTCAGGACAGGGTCGCGAGCGACTTGCTGAGCCTCCGGTGACGATGCGACCGTGACTGCCTTTCTCAAAGCGCGTTCGCATTCGTGAGCTTCGATGCCCGCAAGACCGCTCCCCGCGAGCATGCCGCGGCGTTTTGTTAGTTGAGAAGGTGCCCTCATGTACTGGTTACCTTTTCTTTCATGAGACGTGCGTTGCGGCGGGTCTCCATTGGCCGAATCGTGGCGCTCGGGTTGCCCACCTGCCCGCCGGCGCAAATCCCGGAGCTCGTGTGCTCCGGGGGACCCACCTGGCGGGCCACATGCATATCGGTTGAGAGCCGCGCCGATGAGAAAGTCTTTGCACAAAGTTTGCAACAATGTGAGGCCATCAGCTGCTAACCAGCAACTAAATGTTCTTGATTCAGCCGAATGTAATGGGGTACAACGTGCTCGGCTTTTCGCTAACGGGTTTGTGCGCCTGAGCCTTCAGCGAACGCCGCAACAGGAAACCGGAGGACTGCGAGTGGCACTTTGACTCGCGCATGTCGCCGCGGGAGAATCCACAATGATTAAGCAACTCGGCCGGCTAGCGGCCGGTATGGCCTTCCTGGCAGTTCTGACACTCGCAGCTGCTCAGGCCGGCGCCGGCACGATCACATATACCTGTGATCCGAGCGTTGCTGCGTCCACCTGCAACTATCTGAACACCACGATCGCAGGGCAATACAGCAGCACGTTCACAAATGCCAGCGCGGACATCTATATCGAATACGGTACGACGGCTCTGGCCTCGACGAGCTCCTACCTCAATGAGGTTTCCTACAGTTCGTATTTGAGCGCTCTCGCTGCCAACACCAATCAAAGCTCGATCCAGGCCGATGCGCTTTCCGCGTTGCACACCTACGACAGCGGGGCCTATGGCAGCGGAAACGTGGAAATTACCGACGCCCTGGGCACGGCTCTCGGCCTGACCGCCGGCCTGACGGGCACGACCGCCGGCGGTGCCGCTTGCAGCTTTCCGAGTGCGGGATGTTACAACGCTGTGGTCACGGTCACGAACGACCCCGCCACGCCGCTGTACTACGACAACCTGGGCGGGCCGGAGGCTGCGGACGCCGTCGACTTTTACGCCACGGTGGAGCACCAGACCAACGAAGTGTTGGGGACAAGTTCGTGCATCTCGACACAGGGTGGGTCGCTGTCGAACGCTTGCAGTGCCAGTGGCGCGGCAACACCCTCGGCGGTCGATCTATTCCGTTATTCGGCCCCGGGGTCTCTCGTTCTCGACAGCTCGCTCAGCACCACACCGGGCGCGTATTTCTCGTATAACGGCGGCCTGACCAACGGAGCGAATGGCTTCGTCTACAACACCTTGGCCAATGGCGATGACTACGCCGATTTCGTAACGAATTGTTCAGGCGGTCCCCTGAGCCTGAGCGTTCAGGACGCCGAGGGCTGCCCGGGCCTTGATGCCGGCTTAAACATCCGCAACGACGGCGGCGCCGAAATTAACATCCTGAATGCCGTTGGATACGATGTGTATCCTTCAACAAGCACGGCCACCCCGGAGCCTGACTCAACCCCTCTCACGCTCTCCGGTATCGGGTTCTTATTAGGATGGATGCTGACGATGAGGAAACGCCTGGACTTTCCGCGCTCCGTTTGAACCCGCTTCCTGTCTCGCGAGGTGCGCTCAGGATTTGCCCTGAGCTGCACTCGGATATTTATTCCCGATAGATTTCACTGGCTTGCTCGGTCGCGACCCGGACAGGCGTGATCGGCAGAAAACTCCGTAGGCGCCCGGGCGATTCAGTGCGAGTGATGGAAGATTTGCTCTAGAGACCCCAATTGGGAAATGATGGCGGAATTCCAAGCCGCTCGGGTGATGGCGGGAAGAAAACGACCGTATCTTACGGGCGATCCGGGCTTTCAAGCGCTTCGTGTATCGCAATCGCGGTCACCAGCGCGACCACACCTACCGCATACCAGACAAACTTGCTGGTGCCCGCGCTGACCGGAGGCCCGCTGGGACCCGGCCTGCCAGGTGCGGGAGAGCCCGCGGCGGCCGCGGCTTCGGGCGTGGGATCAAGAATTACGTGGTAGGCCGAGCCTTCCGCGACCACGCGGCTCTCGCCTGCCACCGTCACGAGCAGCGAGCCGCGCGTGCTCTTCACCACAAATTCCTTGGCGCCGAGCGCCGAGACTTGGCCAACCGTGGGCTCGTCGGTATTGGGCCGGATCGTGGCGGTCGCGAAGTGCAGCACAAAAGCCTTAGCGTTCGCGGTAGAAAAGGTGGCCGTGCCTGAAGACAAAACCGCCGTCGGGCTGGCATCATCCTCGGAGAGCGTCGCGGCGCTGGAACTTGCGAGCAGCAGGCGCGCGGCACCCGCGCGCACTTGCACGCTGCCTGACGGCTCGGTGCTCAACTTGTCTCCGCCAAACACGGTGCTTCCAACGGAAGCCGATCCCGTGCCGAGGCGGGCATGATCCGCATACACCACGATTCCGAGCTGCACGGCAGGCGCGGGCGCGGCCAGCACAGGCGCTCCCGGCAATCCCATCAGTAACATCGCCATCGCCAACGTCGCCGCGAAGACTTTTCGCAGATGTTCCATTATGGTCTCCAGCCTTCCTAAAGTGAGGATACTCACCCTCTTCGGCTCAGTCAATCAGCATTCCGTACCTACAGGAAAAAACTTATCGCTCCGCTGCGCATCACTTTGCTGGCCGTTCGCTCCTTCGGCTGCTACAATGCCCAGCATCAGTATGGCCGACTGGAAACAGATCACTGCCCGCATCCGCCGCGCCCGCACCAGCAAAGACCCTGCCGGACAACTGTCCAATCTTTACGAAAAGACGCAGGACGCCATGGTGGCGTTCGAGCTGGCGCGCCATTTTGAAACGGCCGGAATGAATGGCGAAGCCGGAAAGTGGTACTGCACAGCGGCGGAGCGCTTCCGGCGGGCGGACTGGAAGACCAAAGCCGTCGAAGCCGCGACCCGTCTCGGATCCGCGCCGCCAGCTGGCGCCGCGTTGATTCCATCCGAACCGGCTGGCACGGCCAGCGAAGCGGGCTCTCTTGAAGCGCCCGCGTTTATGTTGACGATGCCCGAGCCCGGCTTGCCATTCGAGCAAAACGCGGAGGTATTTGAATCGGTGGTCGCGCTGAGCAGTGAGGTGCAAGCGGCGACAGATGGCGAGCCTGCTTCGGCGAGCCCCGAGGCGAAACGGCGTCGGCGCGGGCGGCGTGGCGGACGGAATCGCCGCAAGGGACCTGCGACGGCTGGCACCACGGGCGATCCGGCACCGCTGGCGGCGGCTGCCGCGGCGTCGACCGTGCCCACGCGCCGGGAACCGCCGCGCGGCTCCTCGCGCACCGGCCACGGCGGCACGCGTCGGCCGACGGAGCACGCAGCTGATGAGCTGCCGCCGGCGCTCGCGGTGCGCCGCCCCGTGCCTCCTCTGCCCGTCGATGCGCCCGCGGATTTCAGCGGACCCAGCCTCAAAGGACGTTACGGCGACCCGGGCCTATCTTCGCGGCTCAGTCTGCTCGAGATGCAATTCCGCCGCTTGCTCACCTGCGAGCCGGCCAAACTCGACGACACGGTGCTGGCCCCGGTTGGTCCGGGGGTGTTCCTGCTGTCTGATTCCGATCTGACGAGCTACTATTATGTTGAAGCCTGCCAGACCCTGCGCATCGCCATCGGCAATCTTCTGCGCGGAGGTTCGAGCCGCCGTGGCGCGGAATCCATCAAGCCGCAACTTGCCGAGCACCTCGGTATCCCGGAAACCCGTGTCGCGAAATATCTCGCCGAGCACTGCGTGGTGCGCTGGCTGCAACTCGATGAAGGCGCTTCCCACTTTGCGCATTTCGTGGTTTCTGTGCTCCGCCCGACGCTCAACGAATAAAAATCTGTAAATCTCGGGGGGGCGCGCGCGAGGACTGCCGCGCCAGGGAAGGCCGGGAAATTGCCCCCCAGGTACCCCGTTTTACCGTTCGACCCGCCTTTTTCACCGTTCAACGCTTCCCGCTGGTGTACCTTCCCGTTTACCGTCAAACTATAGTTGTTGAAAGACTTAGTTGACGTACCGCGTGAACATGGTACGTTATTGGCGATTCTACACATGAGCCTTGGGGGCAGTTGAGGCTCCGACTAGCACCACAAGTACTTCCGTACTGGGCACGTCACTTTTGAAAGTGAGGGGCAGGAGTCTATGGCAAATCGCGTGAGCACGCAGATCTTCCGCAGCATCGATTGGGCAATCTGCAAGACCGCAGGCATCACCTTCGATTCCATACAATATTTTAATAAGCGCAATCCCAATCCTTCGGTCACGCCGAAATGGTCGGACAAGCCGCTGCTGAAATCCTGGGAAAAGACCAAGCCCACGCTGGGCTTCCCGCGGCAAACGGATTCGCTGTGTCCCGCGTGCGTCAAAGAAGCGCGCGAAGCGATCATCGCCGGGAAAAAAGACTGGCGAGATTTGATGAGCGAGAAGATTGGCGAGATCAAGGCCCAGATTGTCGAGCGTGACGGGCAGGTGTGGATGGTGAAGGAATGCCCGCTGCACGGCCACTACGAAGACATGATGGCCATCGACGCGAAGTGGCTGAACTGGATTGAAAAGCAGTACCCTGGACGCGACATTCCGGCGCACAACGACGAAGACCTGCATAAGCACGGCTCCTCCACCGTGCGCTATGGCCGCGGTTCAGTGCTTACCGTGGACCTGACCAACCGTTGCAACATGATGTGCGATCCCTGCTTTATGGACGCCAACCAGGTTGGCTACGTCCACGAACTCGGCTGGGAAGAGATTCAGGAGATCTTGGACAACGCGCTCAAGATCAAGCCGCGCCGCCAGATGTCTGTGCAGTTCAGCGGCGGCGAGCCGACCATGAGCCCGTACTTTTTGGACGCTGTGCGGCACGCGCGCAAGATCGGCTACAACAGTGTGCAGGCGGCCACCAACGGCATTGAGTTTGCCAAGAGCAAAGAGTTCTGCAAGAAGGCCTTTGAGGCCGGCATGCGCTATGCGTACCTGCAATTTGACGGCATCGGCAATGACGCCAACGGGCACCGCCAGATCGGCAACCTGTTTGACGTCAAGCTGCGCGCCATCGAGAACATGCACGAAGCGGGTATCGAAATCGTGCTGGTGGTGACCATCGTCAACAACGTGAACAACGACCAGGTGGGTACGGTCGTGAAGTTTGCCATGGAAAACCCCAAGAAAATCGCGTTTGTCAGCTTCCAGCCGGTTTCCTTTACCGGTCGCGATGAAGACATTACTCCCGAACGGCGTCTGCGCCAGCGCTACACGCTTTCGCACCTCGCCAAGGATGTGAGCACGCAGGTTGGCAAAGTCGAGCCGACGCGCGACTGGTTCCCCATTTCGTTCATCAGCACCTTTGCCGGCTTCTCGGACATGGTCAAGGGGCAGGATTCGCAGTGGGGATCGCTCTCCTGCGGCTGCCATCCGAACTGCGGCGTGGGTACCGCGCTGATGATCAACAAAGAGACCAAAGAGTGGGCTCCGGTTCCGCGCTTCCTTGACGCTGTGCAGCTGACCAAGGATGTGACGGACATCACCGACGCGGCACGCGGGCGGACTTTCTCGAACTTCATGATGGCCATGGCGCTACTAAAGAATTACAAGCCATTTCAAGGTCCGAAGGGCCTGAAGCTGTACGATCTGTTTAAGAAATTTGACAAGACCTGGGCGCTGACCAGGAAAGCCACCACCAAATACGGCCGCACTTCGCCGGACCGCGGATTTGACGATGCCATGAAGCGCCGCCAGGACCCCTGGAACTTCCTGTTCATCGCGGGAATGTGGTTCCAGGATCTGTTTAACTACGATTTCCGCCGCACGGAAATGTGCATCATTCCCTACGCCACGCAGCAGGGGGAAATTTCCTTCTGCGCCTATAACACCGGGGTAGGCTGGCGCCAGATCATTGAAAACATGCACAAGAATGCGACGGTTGCCGAGTGGTACAAGAACCACGGCAAACACGAGATCTATGCCAAGGGCAAGGCCGTGGGCCTTGAATCGTTCGAACATTCGCTGGTGATCGATGCCAACGACGCCGCCCGCGTACGGCACCTTGAACACGACATCCCTCTGACCGCTTCTGAGGAAGACCGCATCCGCCGCAAGCAGGCCCTGGCGGAACAAGCCAAGGTCCGCGCCATTTACGAAGAGTTGGTGCTAAAGAAGCCCCAGCCGACGGTCGTGCAAATCGGCACGGTTTCCGACATCGCCAAAGCCACGCCAGCCAATTTCGCTAACGCAAGCAAGCCGGTGAGCATTGCACCGGCCCAGCAGGAGCAGACCGAAGCGGTCGCTGGCGACTAACTCGGCTTCCGAATCGGCGCAGCACGCTGCGCATGAAGTGCGAACAGGCTCCTTGGGCAAACCGGGGAGCCTGTTTTGGTTTTTGAGGGCCCCCCCGGTGACGGCTGGCGCGAGGCTGGCCGGGTCGCCGCGCCTGATGATAAACTCTGGAAGAGTCTCCCAAAGAGAGAGCGATCCATCATGCCCATCTACGAATACATCTGCGACGAGTGCCAGAACGAGTTTGAGAAGATCGTGATCAACAAGCAGCAGGAAATTGCCTGTCCGAAGTGCTCCAGCAAGAAAGCCACCATCCAGCTTTCGGTGTTCAGTTCGGCCACGGCGGGCGGGCCCGCCAAGTCCTCGACGCCGCAGTCCGGCGGCGGTGGAGGCTGCTGCGGCGGCGGTTGCGGCTGCCACTAGAATTGTGAAATTGATCCTCGACCGGCCGCGGGCGGTTGCCTATGTCATTACCGCACAGTAGCTGAACAGGGTCCTTGCTAAAGGGGCGGGGAGTGACGCCGCGCACGGATTTTCCGGGCGGCGGCGGCCGCCCCCATCCTTGCCGTCTGGGGTTAAAGAGCAACTGGCGCTATGCTGATCAGCCTGTCTTCTTTGGCGTTTTTCGCTGCCGGAGCGGCCATCCTCCTGGTTATTCCGGGGCCGGCGGTTCTCTACATCGTCAGCCGCAGCGTCGCGCACGGCCGGCCGGCTGGTCTTGTTTCCGCGATGGGCATCGCCACGGGCACCTTGTTTCATGTCGCTGCCGCCACGCTGGGTCTTTCCGCTTTGCTGGTCTCTTCGGCGCTGGCTTTCGAGTTCGTCAGGTATCTCGGCGCGGGTTATCTGATCTATCTGGGCATCCGCGTTTTGCGCGGCGGCGACGCCTATTTGATTGACGAAAGGGCGGAACGGAAAGATCTCCGTTCCATTTTTGGACAGGGTGTTCTCGTCAATCTCCTCAATCCGAAGACCGCGCTGTTCTTTCTCGCATTTCTTCCGCAGTTCATCGACCCGGCGCGCGGCCACGCCACGCTGCAGATTTTCGAGCTGGGCGTTTTGTTTGCGCTGATGGGCTGGCTCAGCGATTCGGTCTGGGCGCTGCTCGCCGGCGCGATCGCGGGACGCATTCGCGGCAGCGCCAGACTCCGCCGCGCGCAGCGGAACGTTTCGGGTGGCGCGCTGATTGCTCTCGGACTCGCTTCCGCTTTCTCGGGCCCGAGAACGAAGTAAGCTCGATGACCGTTTCGTCGAGCGCCTCGCGCGGTTTCCGGGATCGCCGGCTCTTCTAGAGTATCTCCGCAACTCTGGTTACGGGAGACAGCAATGAAATTCGCCAAGGTGGTGTTCTGGATCGCCGGCGTTTGGGGCCTGCTGGTGATTGCTCCGCTGTACTTCATGTTCGACGTGATCGGCCGCATGGACCCGCCGGTGATTACCCATCCGGGCTTTTTCTACGGATTCGTGGGCACGGCGCTGTCCTGGCAAATCGCATTTTTGTTCATGGCCACGGACCCCGAGCGTTTTCGCCCGCTCATGCTTCCCGCGATGCTGGAAAAATTCAGCTATGCCGCGGCGGTTTCCGTTCTGGTCGAGCAGGGACGAATGCACCGCTCGGATCTGGCCTTTGCGGGAACGGATCTGCTGCTCGGCGTGTTGTTCGTGCTGGCCTATGCAAAAACGGCGCCGCGCGCCGCGCACCCATCCTAGATGCCCGGCGATTTTACTGAACGCCAGGCCGGTTGGTGGTGTCTGGATAGGGGAAGGCGAAAGATGCTCGCCTCACAAGGAGACCACCATGAAAGCCACACGCTTTTCCGCTATTGTGTTCGGGATGCTGCTCGGGGGCGCACACCTTGTACACGCGCAGACTTCGTCCCCCGCCCCGGCAGCGACCAGCACCCCGCCCAGTCTTTCGCAGCTGAACGTGAGCACCATGCTGAAGCAGCTGCAGACCGCGGCGGCCGAGGGGGAAGCGGATGCGCCCTCGCCGCTCGAGATCGTGGTGCAATTCCTCGAGTTGCAGCCCGCGCAGCAAGCCGTCTTCGGGCAATTGTTAGAGGCGCGGCAGACGGCGGTCACGCCGCTGTTTGCGGCCGTCGCGGCGAGGGAGCAGCAGGTCCAGGCGCTGCTCGATTCCGGCGGCAACCCCGCCGAAGTCGGAATTCTCGTGACGCAGATTTACGCCCTGCAGCACCAGATTGTCGAGACCCAGCAAACGTTTCTCGCGAAGCTCTTAAATCTTCTCGATCAGGACCAGAAACAGCGGCTGGCGGCGGTGCAGTCTGCCGCACAACTGCAACCCGTGCTTCCGGCCTTTCTGCAGCTGCAACTCTTCTAGCCACGGTGACGAGCCGCCGCCGGGTACGGGAGTTTCGATGGCCACCCCGGGCCCGGCGCCGCAGCAAGTTAGAGGCGCCCGGGCGAAGCGCAATTGGGGGCGGCACACGTATCGCATTTCGAGCCTAGAGAACCACACAGCGTGCTTGAACTCACAGCAATTCGGGGGCTTCGGGGGCCGCGGGCGTGCATGGATAATTGGATTGCGCGAACGGATACGGAGCAGCGCGACGCGGGATTCAGTGCCCAGGTGGCTGAGAACCAACGCCGTGTTTTCCACATTGCCTACGGGGTGCTCGGCAATCGCGCGGATGCCGAGGACGTGGCGCAGGAAGCGTTCTTGCGCGCCTACCAGAAATTCCCCTCGCTACGGGAATCCGGCAGCTTTCGCGCGTGGGTCAATCGCATTGCCTTTCGCCTGGCCCTTAACCGGCAACGCGGAACGCGCCGGCGCCTGGTGCGCGATGAGCGCTGGAAGGCCAGCGGACCTGGCGATGTGAGCGATGAAGCGCGCAACGCGGAGCAACGGCTGCTGGTCGATCGTTTGCGAAACGAAATCGCCGGCCTGCCGGAGAAATTCAGACAGGTCTTGCAGTTATCGGTGGTAGAAGAGATGGACGCGGGTGACGTCGGCCTGGTGCTCGGAATTCCCGCGGGCACAGTGCGTTCCCGGCTGCACGCGGCGCGCAAGCTTTTACTGGAAAAGATGCAATGAGAAACGCCTGCAGGGATCGCAAGGACGAGTTGCTCGAGGCGGCGCTGGGGGAACGTCCGGGCGGCGAACTCCTCGAGCATCTGCGGATATGCCCGAGCTGCGCGCAGGAATTGTCCGGGCTGCGCGCCCGGCGAGAACGCATGGACGCGCTGCTGCCACTCCTCGCGCGAGGGCAGGAGTTGTCCCCGGAGTTTCGCGCGCGCGTCGTCGGCGCCGCGGAGGGGGCCCGCAGGTCGCGGGGCAGCTCCCGTCGCTCGACCTGGGGCCTCGGGGTAGCGGCCATGGCGGCGGCAGGGTTGTGGGTATCCTTCGCTGCTCACCGGCGAGCCGCGCCGCTCGTGCCCGAAAGCCTCCTAGGCGCGCAAGAGCTGGCGGAGTGGCGGGCTCCGAGCGACGTGCTGTTGCGGACGCCCGGCGGCGATTTTTTGCGGGCCATGCCGAAACTCGGCGATTCTTACTTGCGAACTTCCGCAGTGGAGCACAAGGAGAAATGATCATGAGAGCGAGAATGCTGGCCGTATGCTTACTGGCCGGCTTGGCGAACTTCGCGGCCTGCGCCGCGCGCGCCCAGCAGCCGGAGCAGGATCCCATCGCGCAGAGCTTTTTTGCTCCGGAGCTGGTGATGCAGCACCAGGACGCCATCGGGCTCAGCGAAGAGCAGAAGACGCATCTCAAGAGCGAAATTCGCGAAGCGCAACTGAAGTTTACCGAATGGCAATGGAAGCTGCAGGATGAAAGAGAAAAGCTCGTGGGACTCACGAGGCAGCCGCACATTGAAGAGAAGGACGTGCTGGCGGAGCTTGAAAAGGTGCTAGCCATCGAACGGGAGATCAAGCGCCTGCAGATTACCATGCTGGTGCACATCAAAAATAATTTGACCCCCGAACAGCAGACCAAGCTCGGGGAGATTCGCGGCAAAGCGGGAGGCGACTGAGAATCGGCGCGCGTCAGCAAAGCGCGGAACGAGGCTTTTATCGTCGACGGGCAAGCGGTATGCTCGCCCCATGAGCAACGCCGACCAGGAACACATCTTCGTAGGTCTCATCGAGAAGATCTGGATCATGCGCTGCGTGGATGTGCCACGGGATGTGTCCGCGGCGCTGCGCAGCGCGGCAGGCGAGAGCGTTGCGCACCCGCCCGTGCACGGTTTTGTCGAAGGCTTGCCGTTTAAAAGCACGCTATCGCACGGGCGAGCTGGCTGCTTCCGTCTGCATATCCACAGCCGCATCTGGCGCAAGCTCGGGATCGACGCCGGCGCCGAGGTCGAGGTGACCTTGATGCTCGATCAGGCGCCGCGCCCGGCCATCCTGCCCAAGGATTTGGCTGCGGCGCTGGCCGCCAAGCCCCGGGCCCTGGCAATGTTCAATTCCCTGACCCTGCCGCTGCGCCGCCAGATTCTCTGGTATGTTGAGTCCGCCAAACACTTGAGCACTCGCGAGAAACGTCTAAAAATCATGGTCCAGCGCATGCTCGAACGCGCTGAGAGAAGACGCCGAACGAGGAGAAAAGCAAAACCCGGACCAAAAACGAAAGGGAAAGCCAAACCCGGCAAGTAGTCGCCACTGGGGGTTGTGCACAGGCTGTGCGCACTCCTTCGCCGGCTCGAATGAATCGAAGCGACGGATACCCGGTTGCCCGACGAAGCACAATTCGCGGAAAAGCTGTCGGCCACTTGCTGCATCGCAGGCGGCGGCCCGGCCGGTATCATGCTCGGCTACCTGCTGGCGCGCGCCGGCGTCGATGTGATCGTGCTTGAAAAGCATAAGGATTTCTTCCGTGATTTTCGTGGCGATACCGTTCATCCTTCGACGCTTGAGGTGATTCGCGAACTGGGCCTGCTGGAATCCTTCCTGGCCCTTCCCCACCAGGAGTATCGCCAGCTCGAAGCCCAGATCGGCAACTTCACCGTGCGGGTCGCCGATTTGTCGCGTGTTCCCACGCATTGCAAATTCGTCGCCATCGTCCCGCAATGGGATTTTCTGAATTTTCTTTCCTCCGACGGCCGCCGTTTTCCGGGTTTTCGGCTGCTCCTTGAACATGAAGTCACCGGCCTCGTTGAAGAGTCCGGCGCGGTTCGCGGGGTGAGCGGTCGTTCGCCGCAGGGCGCCTTCAAAGTGCGCGCCTTGCTTACGGTTGCCGCTGACGGTCGCCATTCCGTGGTTCGCGCCAGCGCGAGACTCGGCGTCATTGATCTAGGCGCGCCCATCGATGTGCTGTGGCTGCGGCTATCTCGCAAGCCGGACGATCCGCAATATGCTCTCGGCCGGGTCGCCGAGCGCAAATTCATGGTCACCATCAACCGCGGCGACTATTGGCAGTGCGCCTTCGTCATCCCCAAGGGCGGATTCGATGAAATCAAGAGCCGGGGCCTCCCGGCCTTCCGGCAGGGAGTTGTGGACGTCGCCCCGTTTCTTGGCGACCGGGTGCACGAACTTGCGGATTGGGAGACCGTTAAACTGCTCTCGGTAACCGTGGATCGTCTCGAGAAATGGTACCGAGCGGGCTTACTGTGTATCGGTGACGCGGCGCATGCCATGTCTCCGGTCGGTGGCGTGGGCATCAACCTGGCGGTGCAGGATGCCGTGGCCGCTGCAAATATTCTGGTCCAGCCGCTCAGAGCGAAAAGGGTCTCTGGCGCGGACCTCGCTCGCGTGCAGCGCCGCCGCGGGTTTCCTGCGAAGATCACGCAGCGGGTGCAGATTTTCGCGCACGAGCACGTGGTCTTCCCGATCCTGCGCGGCGATTTTCCCCTCGATCGTCTGCCGCGGTTCCTGCGCCTGCTGAACCGTCACGCCTGGCTCCGCCGCCTTTTCGGGCGCGCTGCCGGCGTCGGCGTGCGCCCCGAACACGTGCGCACACCCGAAGAATCGCCGCGCTAGTGGCTGTGCGGGGCCTGGCCGTCTCCTGCGGCGGTCGCCGGAGAAGCCCGGCGTTTCTGCGCCGCAACCCAAGGCAGCAGATCCGGTTCGCCATACACCCGGTCCCAGATTTCGTGGTTCATCTTGTGGTATTCCGTGTAGCGCAATTGCGCGTTGGCTTTGCGCATTTGCTTGACCATGGTGCGCACCAGATCGACGGGCACGGTCAGATCCTGGTCCCCCTGAAACAGCCACAACGGCACGCGGGCGATGGCGGCTAAATCCGTGAAATTGTCGTAGGACTCGAGCACCAGCGCGGCGGCCCATTTTTCGGGGAAATTCTGCAACAGGGTCCAAACGCCCAGCCCGCCCATGGACTGGCCCACCAGAATGATGCGATCGCTGTCGATGGAATAATCCTTCTCTACCGCGTCCAATATATTCAGGGCCATCTGCATTTTGGGATTGATGTCGTTCATGTCCGGGTCGCCCCAGTTGTCGTCGATGGGGCACTGCGGCGCGAGCACGAACGCGGGAAACTGCGCCTGGTTCGCGGGCAGGGTCCAGACGTGCGTGCCTCGGGCGTTTTCGTGCATGATCTGCTGCTCGTTGTTGAAGCCGCGTCCCGTACCGCCGTGAAAAAAGAAAATCAGCGGATATTTCTTGTCGGCGTCATAGTCGGGCGGGACGTATACGCGATAGGGCATTTTGTTGCCCTTTTTATCGGTATACATTTTTTTGAAAAAGGCCGGATCGTTTTTGTCCAGCGCCTGCCCTCCGGCTGCCGTGGGGTTCGCGCCCGCAGCGCTAGAGGGTGTTCCGCAAAATAAGGCCAGCAAAAAGGGTGCGCAGAGAACCGTCAGCGCCCAGCGACGCAGCGAACGGGCCAGCGCAGCATTGCAGCAGGGAACGAAATCCACGAAAGCCTCCGGGGCTCGGCGGGATGCAGTTTACAGCATAGCGAAAAGGACGAACTGCTGCGCGGAGCAAAATTACTGCGGGCGCTTGTAATTCTGGATATTGCCGGGCACCCGTATGTCGGATTTGGCGCGCGGGTCGGGAATCGGAGTTCCCGGAGTCCAGGCAAACGGCACGACGCCCGTCCATGCCTCGGTGTCGTATTCCTTGTCGGCGTCGACGGCAAAGCCCGTGCGCGTCTTCGCGGAAACCTCGACCAGCGGCACGGCCAGCACCATGGTAGCTTTGAGCTCGTTCTCGCTTGGCGGGCGCACGGTTTCCCAGCGGCCGCGAATCACATACTCCACAAATTTACGCATGGCTTCGAGTTTGTCTTCGGGGCTTACGATTCTCTCCGCCGTGCCCATGATCACCACGGAGCGATAGTTCACCGAGTGTCCGGTCGCGGTGGGAGAACACACAATGCCATCGAGCAGTGTCACGCTGAGGCAGAAGGGTGCGCCGCTGGCCAGGGTGGTCATCAGCCGGCTGGCGATCGAGCCGTGCAGCAGCAGGCGCTCGCCGTCGCGCACGTAGTTGGTGGGCACAACATACGGCTGCCCGTCCACAACGAAGGCGACATTGCAGACGAAGGCCTGATCGAGGATCGCGTGCACCAGTTCGCGGTCGTACGTGGCGCGCTCGGGATGCCGCCGGACTTTGCTTCGCTCCGTAGGAGTAAATTCGCTCATGAGAGCAAGCCTATTCCGCCCGGCGGCTGCGCGGCAAGGGCCAATGCGGAGGTGGCCGGCCCCCGGCCATAGCCCGCCGTGCTTGCGCAGTCTGCGGCTAAGGCGTCGCGCGGGAGGTCGTTGGCGCCGGCTTGGGCGCCCCGCGCACGACGCGGAAGCCGATGTACTCCGGAGCGGGCGTGCAATCGGATCTCGCATCCGCCGGACAATCCGCGCTCCCGCCAATCACTTTGCCCTGCCCATCGCGCGTCAGCACCCACTCCGCGACGTTGCCGCCCAGATCGTAAATCGCTTCTTCGTCGTCCTTGCCTTGTCCGCGGAAGCTGCCCACCTCCTTGACCAGCGGCGCCGGGCCTTTCAGCTCTTTGGCTTTTTCGCGCAGCAGCGCCGCATCCTCGGGATTGGGCGCGTAGCCGGCCCAGTAATCGAGGGTGTTCTCGCCGTCGCGATTGCTATAAAGGTCTTTTACTTCGTCTTCGTAAGGGATACGCCATTGCTGGCCGGTTTTCTCACTGAGCCACTTTGCGTAGCCCTTGGCTTCTTCGATCGATTTTGAACTTGCGGGATAGTTCAGGTGTTGAACGGAGTCTCGTCCTTGATCGACCAGGGTCTCGGCCTGCTTGCCGCCAGCCCTGGCCCCCGAGTGCGCTCTGGCTGAAGAGAATTGCGCGAACTCGGAATTGGTCACCTCAAAGCGGGCGACCTCCAGCTCGCCACGCTTAACCACTTCCGGGATGGGGGCCGCGGCAGCGACATTGTTGAGCTTGAGCCTGGCCGCCAGCGGAGAATCCCTCTTGAGGGCGGCGTTTTCGGGCTTGACGGTCTTGAAGAAATATTTGTCGAACCAGGCTACTTCTTCTTCGACCTTGCGCATCTGGTGCGTGAGCTTGCGCGGGCCGTGCGGTTCGCCGGGGAAGACCACGAACTTTACGGGAACTTTGCCGTAATACTGCAGCGCGCGGAAGTAGGACCAGCTCTGCGCCGGCGGCACATTGGTGTCCGCGGTGCCATGAAAAATCAGCACCGGGGCCTTCACCTTGTCCATCTTGAAGAAAGGCGATTTCCGGATATACAGCTGGGGATCTTCCATAGGCGACTTGCCGAAATAGTAGGAATCGAAGGAATCGCCAAACATCACGTTGCCCCAGTCGCTGATCCACTCAATGTCGCCCGCGCCGACGCTGGCCACCTTGTAACGCTCGGGGTAGGTGGTGATGAGGCTGGTGGACAAAATCGAGCCGTTCGACCACCCCAGTGTGGCGACGCGGTCGGCATCGACGAGGCCCCTGGCAATCAGATAATCCACCCCGGCGTTGATGTCCGGAGTCTCCAGATCGTAATACTTCCCGCAGCAGATCGATTCAACCCACTTTAGTCCGTAGTTGTTGCTTCCGTGATAATTCGGTTTGAGGACAAACGCCCCGCGCTGGGTCAGCAGGTTGTTCGGATAGGCCCAGCTGTCCACCCAGGCATCCGGGTCGTGGCCCGAGGGACCGCCGTGGATGGCGGTGATCAGGGCATATTTTTTGCCGGCTTCATAATTCGCGGGGTAATAGAGGATCCCTTCCACTTCTTCGTCGTTGGCGCCCTGCCAGTGAATCACTTCGGTTTTCGCAAAGGCCCGGCTCTTGCTTAAGCCTTCATTCATTTTCGAGACTTGCACGGGCGAAACCATCCTTGCGCCATCCAGCTGCGCGCGGTAGATCTGCGGCAGCTTGCTGGCCGTCGAATAAAAATACGCAATGCTTTGGCCGTCTTCGCTGACTTCAAAGTAGGTGATATTCCCGGCGTGCTCGCCTTCTAGCGCCGCCCGCTTCCAGGTCCAGGCACTTGCGGATTTCGTGCGCACATAACGCGATGTGGCAAAGCGCGCTCCGGCCGCGAGACCGGTGAGGAACCCGTCGGGCGTCGCGGCCAAACCCGAGCCGATGCCGTTTTCCCAATCGAGGGGCACCCGAACGCTCTTCCCGGCGGCCAGATCATAAAAGTACAGTTCGACCACCGTCGCGGTGAGAAATCTCGGATCCGTCGAATACGGCGCCTCGGCATAAAATCCCGAATTGTCCGGCGCCCACTCAAAACCATACGGACGGACGCGCCCTTCGGTAAAAATCTGCTTCTCGGTTCCGTCAGCGAGGTTGTGCAGGACGGCGACGGGCGGAACTTTCTGGTCAAAAACGTAATGCAAGCTTTTTTCGTGCACGGCGGCAACAAATTTCCCGTCTTTCGAGACCGCCCAGTTGCCGATCCAGTCTGTATTGCTGGTCAGCCGCGTGATTTTTTTGTCCTTCACGCTGATTTTATACAGGCGCACGGGTGCCTGGTGCTCGGCATCATCGACAACCTCGGAATCATCCTTTTTGCGCTTGAGCTCCTGTTCATACAGCGCGGGATCTTCCTCGGCGCTGAAAATAATGGTGTCTTTGTCGAGCCACTCAAGACGCTGCGGCGCGCGCGCCAGTTCCGTGAGCGTCCAGGGTTCGCCGCCATGCGGGTTGATCAGCCAGATCTGTACCGGCGCGGTGTCCGGTTTGGCTCCGTACCGCGCGCGGTTGCTGGTGAAGGCCACCAGCCCGCCGTCGGGCGACCACTGCGGCTGGCCGTTGTTGTCGCTGCCGCGCGTGAGCTGTATTTCCTTGTTTTCCGTCAAACTGGACAAAATGAGATTGGAGACCCGCGCATCCTTTTCCTTGTCGCCGGTGGACTTCACCCACAGGAGCCACTTTGCGTCCGGCGAGATGCGCATCTGCGGCGCGGCGGACTCCGCATAAATGATGTCTTCCGGTTTCCACGGTTCGATCTGCGGAGCAGCTTTGCCGTCATCGGCGGCAGCGGCGGCGAGAGATGGCTGCGCCGCGCTCCAGCAAAAGGCCGCGAAGCACAGGCTGGTGAGAGACTTCCAGGTAATTCGCATCGGGATCCTCGATTAAAACGGAATCATGCGACAGCTGTGAAGCAGACGTCGCCATTGCAAGTGGCACAGGATAGTTCAAATCGGGCAGTAAAGGAACTCGAAGGGCGGAAGCTGGCGCCCCCGGGGCAGGCTCGGGAACAATTTGACGTGCTTTAGGCGCTCGCATAGGATGCCCGCTGGCACCGCCGCTGGCTGAGGGCCCCTCAAGGAGCGACGCTTGATAAACCGCAGATTTCCTCTTCTCTCGTTTACGATTCTGAGTTTGCTGTTTTCCCTTCCTGGGTTTGCGCAACAGCCGGCAACCCCTGGGGCCGAGAAAGGTAAGGACGAAAAGAAGGACGACAAGGACAAGAAAACGCCGGAAGAAAAAATTGTCTCGAGCAAACACGTGGTGCGCATCGCCGGGCAGGAAATCAAGTATACCGCTACGGCGGGAACCATTTTGCTGAAGCTCGAGGACGGCACGCCGAAGGCCAGCATTTTTTACATGGCCTACACCAAGGACGACGTCAGCGACGTCGCCGAGCGGCCCATCACCTTCACCTTCAACGGCGGGCCGGGATCGGCTTCCGTATGGCTGCATCTTGGCGCCTTCGGCCCGCGCCGCGTACAGATGGGCGATGCCGGCGCGCTCCTTCCTCCGCCCTACAAGCTGGTGGACAACGAATCGTCGCTGCTCGACGTGAGCGACCTGGTGTTCATCGACCCGGTCACTACCGGCTACAGCCGCGAGGTTCCCGGCGAATCCGCCAAGCAATTTCACGGCATCGAAGAAGACGTGCAATCGGTCGGCGATTTTATCCGTCTCTACGCCACGCGCAACAAGCGATGGTCCTCGCCGAAATTCATCGCCGGTGAAAGTTACGGCACCACGCGCGCCGCGGGACTTTCCAGCTACATGCAGCAGCGCTTCGGGATGTATTTCAACGGCATCATTCTGATCTCCACCATCCTTAATTTTGAAACCGCGGAGTTCGACATCGGCAACGATTTGCCGTGTATTTTGTATTTGCCGACCTACACCGCGATCGCCTGGTATCACAAGAAACTGCCGCCCGATTTAGAGTCCGGCCCGCTAACCGCGGCCATCGACGAGTCGCGCAAATTCGCGGCTGGCGAGTATGCCGACGCCCTGATGCAGGGCGACGCGATCTCCCCGGGGAAACGCGCGGAGATCGCGCAAAAGGTTGCGCGCCTCACGGGTTTGTCGCCCGAATATGTGGACCGCACCGATCTGCGCGTCGAAATCGAGCGCTTCACCAAAGAGTTGCTGCGCGACCAGCGGCGAACTGTGGGACGCATCGACGGGCGCTTCACGGGAATCGATCGCGACGCAGCGGGCGAAACGCCGGAATACGACCCCAGCATCGCGGCCATCATGGGACCCTACGCCGGAATGCTCAACGATTATGTGCGCAGCGAGCTGAAGTTCGACAGTGACCTGCCATACGAAATTCTCACCGGGCGGGTGCGTCCCTGGAATTACGCGCCATATGAAAATCGCTACGTCAATGTGGCGGAGAAATTGCGCGTGGCCATGACGGAAAATCCCTTTCTGCACGTTTTCGTGGCCAAGGGCTACTATGACCTGGCCACGCCTTTCTTTGCCGCGGACTACACTTTCGATCATCTGGGTCTTGATCCGTCGCTGCGCAGCCACCTGAGCGGCGCCTACTACGAAACCGGGCACATGACCTACGTGCAATTGTCTTCCCTGGCGAAAATGAAACAGGACATCACCAAATTCATCGGCGACAGCCTGGCCCCGGCCGCGCCCGCGGCAGGGAAAAGCAAATGAAACGGGTACTCAGACTCCTGGCCTGGTTGCTGGTGGCCATCCTCGGCGCCGGTTCGCTGGCAAAAATTGCCGTGCATCGCGGCGAGCCCATCAACGCCATGTGGTTCGTGGCCGCGGCGCTCGGCTGCTATGCCGTGGCTTTCCGGTTTTATTCCGCGTTTGTGGCGGCCAGGCTGCTCGCGTTCGACGACACGCGCGCCACGCCCGCCGAACGCATCGACGACGGGCGCGACTTTGTGCCTACCAACAAATGGGTGCTGTTCGGCCACCATTTCGCGGCCATTGCCGGGCCGGGACCGCTGGTTGGCCCGACGCTTGCCGCGCAATTCGGCTACCTGCCGGGAACCATGTGGCTGATCGCCGGAGCCATTTTTGCCGGCTGCGTGCAGGATTTTGTGATTTTGTTTTTCTCCATCCGCCGCGACGGCAAATCCCTCGGCGAAATGGCCCGCGAGGAGGTAAGCCGGCGCGGAGGTTTCATTGCGCAAATCGCCGTGCTGGCGATCATGGTGATCCTGCTCGGGGTCATCGCGCTGGTAGTGGTCAACGCGCTGAAATCCTCGCCCTGGGCCACCTTCACGCTGGCCATGACCATTCCGATCGCCATGCTTATCGGATTGTATCTGCGATTTCTGCGCCCGGGCCGGGTGATGGAAGCTTCGGTAATCGGCGTCGGGCTGGTGATTTTCGTGGTGGTGGCCGGGCAGTGGGTTGCGAATTCTCCTTCCTGGGCCCGGGTGTTCACCCTCAGCGGCGTGGCCCTGGCGTTCGCGCTGATTGCTTACGGTTTTGCGGCATCGGCGCTGCCCGTGTGGCTGCTGCTGGCCCCGCGCGATTACCTGAGCGCCTTCATCAAGGCCGGGGCGATTTTTTCTTTGGCCGCGGGAATCTTGCTGGTCCGGCCGGAAATCCTCATGCCGCCGCTGACGAAATTTATCGACGGCAATGGCCCCGTTTTTGCCGGAAAGATCTTTCCCTTCTGCTTTATCACCATCGCCTGCGGGGCGATCAGCGGATTTCATTCGCTGATTTCGAGCGGCACCACGCCCAAAATGATTTTGCGGGAAAGCCAATCGCGCTTGATCGGGTACGGCGCGATGCTGATGGAATCGTTTGTGGGCGTGATGGCCATGGTGGCCGCCTGCGCCATGAGTCCCGGCATATATTTTGCAATCAACAGTCCCGCGGGCATCGTCGGGAGCAGCGTGGATGCCGCGGCCAGCACCATCACCAGCTGGGGCTACGCGCTTTCCCCTGCGACCATGACGGATCTCGCCAGGCTTGTCGGCGAGCCCTCGCTTTTGAACCGTCCGGGGGGCGCGCCGTCGCTGGCCGTGGGCATGGCCCAGATTTTTTCCAGTTCCATCGGCGGGCCGCGGCTGCTGAGCATCTGGTATCACTTCGCGATTATGTTTGAGGCCCTGTTTATTTTGACGGTGCTCGATGCCGGCACGCGCGTGGGCCGCTTTATGATCCAGGAACTTGGCGGGCGGGTGTGGAAACCTTTGGCGCGCACCTCCTGGGTGCCGGGAATGCTGATGGCCAGCGCTTTGATCGTGGGGATGTGGGGATATTTTCTGTACCAGGGAGTGATTGACCCGCTCGGCGGAATCAATTCGCTGTGGCCGCTGTTTGGCATCGCCAATCAATTGCTGGCCTGCGTGGCGCTGGTGCTGGCCACCACCATCATGATCAAAATGGGGCGACTGCGCTGGCTGTGGGTCACCGTACTGCCGATGATCTGGCTGGTCACCGTGACCATGACCGCGAGCTACCAGAAGATTTTCAGCGCGAATACGCGCATCGGATTTTTGTCCCTGGCACAGTCGCTGGTGGCCCAGGTCGCCGCGGGACGAATTCCCGCCGCGAAACTTGCCGACACCCAGCGCATTATCTTTAATCAGCGCCTGGATGCCGCGGTGACCGCGGCGCTGGCGCTAATGATTCTGGTGCTGATCGTTGAAGCCCTGGTGCAGTGGTACCTGCTGCTCGCCAAGCGCCGCCCCGCGACCATGCATGAAGCGCCCTATGTGCCCACCGCCTGGGCCGAGAATTTTTCGGGCGTGGCGCACGGAGACGACTGATGGCCGGGGAAAAGCGCAGTGCGTGTGTGCCGTCCCGCTTGCGGCGGGGGCTGCGAGCGTTTTGGCGCGGGCTGCGCGAGTGGTCGGGCGACGCGGCCTACGATCGCTACCTGGCGTCGCGAAGTACACGCGAATCCGCGGGGAAGCGGCTGACGCGCACGGAGTTTTACCTCGAGCAGGCCGAGCGGCGCTATGCCAGGCCAAATCGCTGCTGCTGACCATTTCTCGCGCGGCTCGGGCCCTAGCGCGCGTTGAGCCACGGCGCAACGGGCATAAACCACACGTTGGCGTTGCTGTTGTCCCAGACTTCCAGGCGCTGGAGGTCCCGGGCCGCCTGCTCGCGTGTGCGCGGGAAACTGACCGGCACGCTGCGATCGCTCGAGAAATAGAGGGTCCGGCGATCCGCTCCGAGATGGGGTTCATCGTCGGTGCTCGGCCCGTCCCCGGCATAGCGCATCGCGGTAACGGCGCCCCAGCCCGTCCCGCTCTTCCGCACGATAAACAGATGGTCCTTGGCGTCCCCTGGTGTTCGGCCGGAGCTCGAGAACACGAGGAACGAACCGTCCGGGGCGATTTCCGGATCAACGTCTGCCGTGGTGCCGTCACTGAACGCGAGCGGTCGGGCCTCTTGATAAGCGCGGTCCTTAAACTCGGAGGAGTACAAGCGCTTTCCGCCTTTTAAATCGATAACCACAAAATAAAGCGTCCCGTCGGCGGCCATGCTCGGTTTCCAGATGGCGGGGCCAATGTTCACGGCATCCGGAAGACGTTCCGGCTCGCTCCAGCCGGAACCTGCGCGGTTCACGCGGTAAAGATTTGCGCTGAGCGAAGCAGCCTGTTCTTGCGGCGCGGGGCTCTTCGGCCGCAGCGATACGAAAACCAGGTACGAACCGTCCGGGGCCATCGCGGGCGAAGAGTCTCGCCACTGCCCGGAAAACGGCGCGACGTGGGGCTCGGACCATTCACCGTTTTTCATGTGCGATTCAAGGATGACTCCCCACCCCGTGGTGCTGCGCGTGAAGTACAGAGTATTTCCATCCGGCGCAAAGGTCGGCGAACCGTCATTCGCCGGTCCTGAAATCACCCCGGGCGAAAAAAGCTCGGGCGCCGGTCCGATGATGGCTGGCGCGCGATCCGCGGCGCCCTGCGCGTGCGCAAGGGGAACCCACAACAAGGCCGCGGAGAGCCACAACTCTTTCTTTGCGGGCACAAATGCTCCTTTTGGGTGCGGGGCGGGACCCGCCAGTTGCGGGGCGCCGAACTTCTTAGACTCAAGCAAGCCGGGAAGGTAAGCGCCCCCGTGATCGCTCTGCGAGTCGCGGATTCAGCGGACGGCGGAAACGATCCTATTCATTGTCGCTTTCCGGCTCTTTCAGCAGCGTGACGCGGTGGGTGATGCGCACGCTGTGCTTGCGGATGCCCGAGACGATGGCGCGGCGCGTGGCCAGGGGCAGCTGTTCCGGAGCCAGCACGCCCGAAAGATCGCGCGGGAAAAACTTGATAAACAGCGCCGCGACGTGCGCCGTGGCATAGGCGACGGGGGTCGTGAAGCGCCCCTGCTGGCGGATTTGATACAGCGTGGGAAACGTGCAATCGCTGCGAAGGAGCAGGTTTTGATCTTCCTTTTTCCCGTGCTTTACGCCGCTGACGAGGACCGCGGCGGCGAATCTGGCGTTCTGCAAAATTCCCTGGCGGATCAGGCTGGCGATTTTGCGCGGCGAAGAGGTTGCCGGAAAACGCTGGCTGACGATGCCCCGCGATTTCGAAAGCTTTCCCTGCTTGTACCAGCGGCGCAGGCGGTCGAATTCGTTGCCGCCGATTTTCACGTTCATGTCCGTCATGGGAATGAAATAGGGCAGGGTGGCCACCTCATCCTGCGCGGCCAGCACCACGTTTGCGGGGCCGATGGGATCGACGAAGCGGAATTTCTCGAGTTCCGCGAAGCGCTTGGCCATGCGGAATTTCCCGTGGCGGTAAACGCGCGGGCTGGAGATGGCTTCGTCAAAAGACACTTCGGGAGACCACTGCGAAATGGGATCGTCGCTTTCCATGCTTTCGTACAAACGGATGTGCACGGAATGAACTTCCCCGAGCCCTTCGGCGGCGCGTTTGACCAGCAGGTTGGTGAGTCCCGGAGCGGCCCCGGTGTTGATCAGCGCCAGGCGGTTTTTATGGGTAAAGCGCTTGGCGAAGGCGAATTGTTCGGATTTGAAGGGGTTTTTTGTGAGGTGCGAACTCAAGTCCACGTAATGAGCCCTGAGGTGCAGGGCGGCGCGCATCACGATCAGATTAAAAACCGAGGCCGAAGCGTTGACGATGAGTTGCGCGCCCCGCGCGGCGCGAATGATGCCGCGCAGGTTGCGCGCGTTCACCGCGGCGACGGGAATCAGGCTCTTTTTGCCGAGAAAGCGCCGGGCGCGCTGGGGATCGCGGTCGCCGCACCAGACGGTGTGGCCCTGGCGTTCGAGAAGTTGCGCGAGGAGGGAACCGGTCGCTCCGGCCCCTAGGACGAAAATCCGCATGGCGTGGAAAAAACTGTATCACATTCCTTAGAGGGCCTTGCCCCAGGCCTTGCGCCGGGTGCAATTGCTTGTCCCGAAAGCGCGGCGTAGACTGAAGGGGCTAACTCCGACTCTGCCGGCCTACAGGGAGACAACCTAGGGCCGGCGGGGCGACGGCCGGGCAGTCCGGAAGCGGTTTTTTTTGAACTGCCGGCTTCAGGGTGCGGGCGGAAACGCCGGCGCCTCCCGTGGTTGGAAAGGAGCGCCTCCCCGAAAATGCGTATATTTTCGGCGCGCGCCCGTTTCTGCCATGCAGCGGGCGTTTTTTATTTTCCTGCTGGCCGAGCGCTCCTGTCCGGGCATCTGATACGCAGCAGGACACCATGAAACTTGAGGACAAATTCGGGCGGCAGATTACCGACCTGCGCATCTCGGTGACCGACCGGTGCAATTTTCGCTGCGTCTATTGCCGCTCGGCGGACCCCGAGAATTATCGGGACCGCGACGAGCTGCTTTCCTGGCCGGAGCTGGAACGGCTGGCGAAGATCTTCCTCGGTTTGGGAATTCACAAAGTTCGCGTGACCGGCGGCGAGCCCCTGGTGCGTCGAGGCGTCGAGAAGTTTATCGCCCGGCTCGCCGAACTGGGTGTGCGGGATTTGTCCATGACCACCAACGGGCACCTGCTGGCGGAGAGTCTCGAGGGCCTGGCCAGCGCGGGATTGCGGCGCATCAACATTAGCCTGGACTCGCTCGACCGGGAGCGCTTTGCGCGCATCACGCGAACCAAATCCTTTGCCAGCGTCATGCGCGGCATCGCCGCGGTGCAGAAATCGCGCATCGGGCCGGCCAAGGTGAATGCCGTGCTGGTGCGCGGGATCAACGACGATGAGGTCGAGAGTTTCGCCGGGTTTGCGCGTGAACACGGCGTGGTGATGCGTTTCATCGAATTTATGCCCCTCGACGCCGACCGGCACTGGCATCGCGAAGCGGTGGTACCCGCGGCGGAAGTCTACCAGCGGATCCACGCGCGCTGGCCGCTCGAGCAGATTCCCCACGAAGCCAGCGAGACGGCGCGCAAATATCGTTTTGCCGACGGCGCCCCCGGAGAGATCGGTTTGATCGCGCCGGTAACACAGCCCTTCTGCGGACACTGTTCGCGCATCCGCTTGACCGCGGACGGGAAATTGCGCACCTGTCTTTTCAGCAAGGACGACCATGACCTGCGCAGTTTTCTGCGCGAGGGCGCCGCGGACGAAGATATCGCCACCTACATCCGTTCCGTGGTCATGGACAAAGAAGCGGGGCACCGCATCAATGCGCCGGATTTTCACGCGCCGTCGAGAACCATGGTGTTTATTGGCGGCTGAACGCGCAAGCGTTACCCGGAAGTCCTCGCGGAACGCGAAGTTCACCAAAAGAACCTGGATTTCGTCTAACATCTAGAGAGATCGCGGCAGCTCTTTCTGGCTCGCGGGCGGATAAATCCTAGAACAGAATTGCGGGATATTGCCCGGGCCTTCTAGGCGCCCTCCCGCTAGAGCACGCGGCGCTAAGTCCGTAAACGGAGAAGTTAATGGCCGATGAAGACGACGATCCTGGACAAGACGAATCCTCCGAGCCGCCACCGCGCCTTTTTACGCTGACGGAAGCCGAGCGCGCGCGCCAGGATCTCGAACCTTTCCTGCTTGAAGCCATTGCCTGCCGCAAGAAACTGTCGGGACTCGACGAGCATTTCAGCGCTGTTTCCGCGCGCATCATGATGATGGGCGGGGTGCTCGTGCCCTATGAAACGCTGGCCAAGCTGCGCGCCGAACACCAGCAACTGGCCTCCACGATGAAAGCTTCGCTTGAGAAAATTCTGGAAACCGGCTGCGTCATCAAGGATCTCGACGTGGGTTTGCTCGATTTCCCGGCGATCATCGATAATCAGGTAGTGTATCTGTGCTGGAAATTGGGCGAGGACCGCATGCGTTTTTATCACCGCCAGGATGAGGGTTTTTCCGGGCGAAAGCCGCTGAACCCGCGGGATCTCGGTTCGGGCGACACGGTACAGTAACGCGCGGGGTCTCGACCCCCCGGCGCTCGCCAGGCGAAACACCTTAGTTTTCATTCCTCTGAAAATCACGGCCGGGCATTTGGCGAAAGGATTTCCTTGTCGGATCATGCGAAGAACCGTTTAGAGCATTCCGCGAGCCCGTATTTGCGCTCCGCGGCGCACCAGCCGATTGACTGGTTCGAGTGGGGAGAAGCCGCGTTTGCGCGCGCGGCCGCCGAAGACAAGCCCATCCTGCTCGATATTGGCGCGGTGTGGTGCCACTGGTGCCATGTGATCGACCGCGAGAGTTACGAGAATCCCGCCATCGCAAAAATCATCAGCGACAACTTCGTGGCCGTCAAAGTCGACCGCGACGAGCGCCCGGACGTCGATGCGCGCTACCAGTCGGCCATCAGCGCCATCTCCCGTCAGGGCGGCTGGCCGCTTACGGGATTTCTCTTGCCGGACGGCAAACCTTTTTTTGGCGGGACCTATTTTCCCCCCGACGATCAGATGGGGCGGCCGGGATTCCGCCGCGTGCTGCTGGCGGTGGCCGATTCCTTTCGCACCAAGCGCGCCGACCTTGAGCGCGCCGCAAACTCGATCAGCGATGCCGTGGCCCAGGCCGAGGCCTTTGTGGGGGCGCGCGCGGAGTTCGACGCCGCCGTCGTAGAAGCGCAGATTGCTTCGATCACCCAGCTTTTTGATATCCGCAATGGCGGTTTCGGGGAGTCGCCGAAATTTCCGCATTCCTCAGCCATCGATCTGGTGCTTGAACGCTACCAGCAGACCGGGGAAAAGCATTTGCTGGCGGTGGCCGAGGTCACGCTCGAAAAAATGGCGCGCGGCGGGGTTTACGATCAGCTGGCCGGCGGTTTTCACCGCTATTCGGTCGATGAGCGCTGGCTGGTGCCGCATTTCGAGAAGATGAGCTATGACAATTCCGAGCTGCTCAAGAATTACCTGCACGGCTGGCAGGTGACGCGCAACCCGGCGCTGCTAGAAACCGCCGAAGGCATGATCGCCTGGGTGAACGAGGTGCTTTCCGACCAGTCAGAGGGGGGATTTTACGCCAGCCAGGATGCCGACGTTTCGCTCGAGGACGACGGCGATTATTTCACCTGGACGCTCGCCGAAGTTCGCGCGGTGCTCGACCCGGAAGCGTCGCGCATCGTGGAGATGTATTACGACGTGGAGGCCCACGGTGAAATGCATCACAATCCGGCGAAAAATGTTTTGTGGATCGCCAGCAATCCCGCGGAAATCTCAAGGACCCTGGGCCTTGAGGAATCCGCGGTGCGTTTGAGTCTCGGCCAAGCGAAAGGGAAGTTGCTCGCGGCGCGGCTCGAACGCCGCACGCCCTATATCGACAAGACCATGTACGTTTCCTGGAACGCCATGTTCGTATCGGCGTATTTAGACGCCGCGCACACCTTGCCGTCCGGACTCGGCGGAGATTGCCGGACCTTCGCGCTAAAAACCCTGGAGCGCATGTTGCACGAGGCCTGGAGCGAAACGCGCGGCTTTGCTCACCGCATCGGCGGCCCGGCACTTTGGGGCTCGCTCGATGACCAGGTGTTCGGCGTGCTGGCCTTGCTCGATGCCTACGAAGCCACGCTCGAGGCCCGCTATTTTGCGGCGGCGCAGAAGACCATGGACCTCGCCCTGGCGCGCTTTGCCGATGCCGAGGGGGGCGGTTTCTTTGACCGCGCGAGCGATGCCGACCCGCTCGGCGGTCTCGATGTGCGCCGCAAACCGTTTCAGGATTCGCCGACGCCCGGCGCCAATTCGGTCGCGGCCATCGCGCTCGTGCGGATCGCCGCCGCAAGCGATGACCCGCGCTACCACGAGGCCGCAAAGGCCACGCTCGAAGCGTTCGCGGGCATTGCCCCGAAGTATGGACTGTTCGCTGCGAGTTACGGGCTGGCGGCCACCCTGTTTAGGAACCATCCCTTGCAGGTGGTGGTTGTCGGGCCGGCGGGCGACCCCGCGGCGACGGCTCTTGAGCAGGCGGCGCATCGCGTGTTTCGCTTCGGAAAGTCGGTGTTGCGGCTAACCCCGGGAACGGCCGCCAGCAATTTGCCTGCGGCGCTCGAGGCCACATTGCCGCATCTCCCGCAGGATAAGGCGCTTGCCCTGGTGTGCGCGGGACAGAGCTGCCTGCCGCCAACGGGCGACCCCGAAGAACTTATGGCCCTGCTCGGGCACGGGACCTCGCGGTTTTCCGCCGGTTCCTAGCGTCGCTGCGAGCCGGGATTCGGCCCTTACTTTTTGCGGGATTCGGGGGGCACCAGACCGTTGATGCGGTAGTAGACCACCAGTTGGCCGTAGTGTTCCCCGGAGTGCTCCATCAGGCTGTAAGCCAGATCGGAGATGTGCATCTGCTGCTTGGATTCCGGGTCGGTGAAAATCTCGCTCATGCCTTTGTCGCCCTTGGACTTGATCACCGCCGCGCCGTCTTCGACGCTCTTTTTAACGAAGGCCACGACATCGCTCTTGCTCTTCAGGTTTTCGCGGCTGGGGTCGTCGGGATAACGTACTTTTTGACCCTGGGCGGCGTCGGTGAAGTAATACATGGAAGCGGAAGCGTGCAGCAACTGGCCGACGAAAGTGCGCGAATCGGGGTTGGGCTTGTAGTCGTACTTATCCTCGGGAAGATCTTCGGCGATGGCGATCAGCTTTCGCCCGATCTCGTTCCATTGCGCCAGCACGATTTGCGACTCGGTGGCCATGGCTTTGGACGCGTCTTTCTTTTGCCCCCCGTCTTGCGGCTGGCTGGCCGCCGGGCCCCGGCTGGGCGACGCGAAACCCGCTAGCAGGATGCTTAGCGCGGCGCCTGTGGCCAGTCGCGAAACCTGGTGTAGATAGCTCATCGGATTGCTCTCCTCGGGCCGCAGCGCGGCGAACGTTCCCTCACTCAGACGTTTGGCATGCAGCGCGGTTTCAAGGACCCCGCGGGCCAGGTGCACGAGGCCCGGGAGGAAACCGCCATCGCCGAGTTTCAATCTTACGCAGGAAGGGCTTCCCGCGTCATGGAAAATCCCCGGCCGGGGATGCGTGCTAAACTTGAAGATGCGCCTGGGGGCAGCACAAACCGTGAATTGGGGCTTCTTTTTTCTTCGGCTGGCGATTGGCTTAAGCGTACTGACCGTGCTATTTGTCTCGCAGCGCTTCTGGTATCGCGCGATCTGGCATGCCACGGCCAATTGGCGGGTCACCGCCCTGCGCGTGGCCGCGCGGCTGGTTTACATGCTCACCCTGCTGGCCATCCTGCTTACCGTGGCGGACAGCTTCCGCATGGGACACCGTCACCTCCTGCCGCGCGAAGCGCTGGTTGCGATTTTTTCCGGGCTGTGGTTTACGAGCGCGCTGTTCGCGTTTCTCGCGGTGAAAGCGGTGCGTCTCCTCGACCGGCTATGGTCGCTCGGACGGCGTTTGTTCGCTAGGCCCGCGGCGGCGGCCGGCTCGCGGGCCATCGAGAAGCTCGCAGACCCCTCGCGCCGTTACTTTTTCCGTGCCGCGACCATGGCTGCGGGAGCCACGCCGTTCCTCGGAGTGATGTACGGTTACGCGGCGGAGCGCCTGAACTACCAGGTGCGCCGCGTGGAAATTCCCATCGCCCAGCTGCCGAGTGCCCTCGATGGCATGAAGATCGCGCAGCTCAGCGACATTCATTTGAGCGGTTACATGCCGCGCACGGAAGTGCGTCGCGCCGTGGACATGGCCAACGATCTGGGCGCCGATCTGGCCGTGGTCACCGGCGATTTCATCACCGGCGCGGGCGACCCGCTAGCCGATTGTATCGAGGAGATTCGGAATCTCCATGCGCCCCTGGGGATCTGGGGCTGCAACGGCAACCACGAGATCTACGCGAAGGCCGAGGATGCCGCCGAGCGGCTCTTTGCGCAGGCGGGCATGAAACTCCTGCGCCAGGCGAATGCGCAAGTCTCCTTTAACGGCGCGGCCCTTAACTTGATCGGCGTCGATTACCAGCGCGAACGAACGCCGGGCGGTTTGCGGCAGCAGACCCTCAATGGGGTGGAGGCGCTCGTGCGCCGCGACATGCCCAATATACTTTTGTCGCACAACCCGAATAGCTTTAATCGCGCGGCGGAAATGGGCATCGAATTGTCGCTCGCCGGGCACACCCACGGCGGGCAGGTGCAGGTCGAGATTCTGGATCACCGGCTGAGCCCGGCGCGCTTCATCACCGATTACGTTGCGGGACTGTTTGCGCGGCCCATGTTTGCGCCGGCGCCCAACGCCCGCGATGCGCGGCACCAGAGATTGGCGATCGATCCATCCGCGGCCATGGCCCGGATCTATGTCAATCGCGGCCTGGGCACGGTGGGAGCTCCCGTGCGCCTCGGGGTGCCGCCAGAAATCACCCTGATCGTCCTGCGCCGCGCGTAAATGAGATAGGATCACAGCATTTTCCCGCAACAAATTTTGCGCTTTACGAGCGCCCGCTCATCGAGGCTGCCATGAGTCGTGTTTTGTGGGTGGGGTTTTTCAAACGGATTTTCCTGGGGCTGATTGTTCTGCTCGCGCTGCTTGCCTGCGCGGGGGCGGGGTATGAACATTTCGCGAGTCAGAGGGACCAGGCGCGTTTTCCGCAAACCGGCACGTCGGTCGATGCCGGAGGATTCCAGCTCAATTTGGATTGCCGCGGGTCGCTGCACCCGGCGGGCGGGGCCAGCAAGACTCCGGCGGTCATTTTGGAGAGCGGCCTCGGCGTTCCCGCTCTCGGCTGGGCGCTGGTTGAGCCCGGGGTGTCCCGGCTGACGCGCGTGTGCTCCTACGATCGCGCCGGATACGGCTGGAGCGCGCCGGGCCCGGACCCGCGAACGGCTGACGAAATCGTCCGGGAGCTGCACACCGCGCTCGGCCATGCTGGAATCCCGCCGCCCTACGTGCTCGTCGGGCATTCCTTTGGCGGCATGCTGGTGCGCGTCTTTGCCGCGCGCTATCCCGGCGAGGTTGCGGGAATGGTGTTGGTCGACGCAAGCCACGAAGAGCAGGACGCGCGACTGCCGCCCAGCATGAAGCGCGCTTACGATTACCAGGTCGCGCAGCTGCACAGCATTCGCTCGGCACTCCCGATCCTGCGTAATCTGGGAATCGCGCGGCTGCTTGCCGGGCAAGCCGGTCCGGGCGTGAGCCTGCCCAAGGATTTAGAAGATGAATTCCGCTATCTGCAGCTCGAGCCGAAGTATCTCGACGCGGAACTCGCCGAGACCGCGGCCATGCCCGAGAGTGAAGCGGAAACCCGTGCGGCCGGCAGCCTCGGCGATCGCCCGCTGATCGTTTTGACGGCCAGCAAAGTGACATACCCCGCTAACGTGCCCGCCGCTGACGCGGAAGCGTTCCACAAGATGTGGGTCGAGGAACTGCAGTTGAGCCTCGTGAAGCTTTCAACGCGTGGCCGGCAGGTGATGGTCGATGCCACGCACTTGATTCCCTTACAGGCCCCGCAGGCGGTGGTCGCCGCGATTGAAGAAGTGCTGGGCGAGTCAGAGGGCGCGCCGGACGTTCACGCTGCGAAATAGGACGGGAACTCCTAGGTCAGGCATTTTGCGGGCGCCGGCCTTTCGCCGGGACCCGTCCAAGGTAAGATACCGCGCGGAGCGAAAGAAGCCCCTAACGCTGCCTAGAGACATAAAACATGATTCTTCTGGTCATGGGGACCACGGGTTCGGGCAAGACCACGGTGGGGAAGATGCTGGCCGAGCGACTTGGCTGGCTGTTTCTCGATGCTGACGATTTTCATTCCCCGCAAAACAAAGAAAAAATGCATCGCGGATTGCCGCTGAGCGATCAAGACCGCGCTCCCTGGCTGGCAGCCATACACAACGAGCTGCTGCGGCAGAATCAGCTCGGCCGCAAGGTGGTGCTGGCGTGCTCGGCGCTCAAGCAGGAATACCGCGACGAGCTCAGCGCAGCGCTCAGCGTGCAAGTCGTGTATCTCAAGGGCTCTGAAGCCGTGCTGCGGGCGCACATCGAAGGGCGGCACGGGCACTTTGCCGGAGAGTCTCTCTTGCCGAGCCAACTCGCTACCCTTGAAGAGCCAAGTGACGCTTTGGTGGTGGACGTGAGCCAGAGTCCCGGGGAAATTGTCGACGAGGTGTGCACGCGCCTGCGCCTTGCCTAGGCTTTCTGGGCGTCGCGGGGCAACGCCGGGGTCCCGCCTGCCTAGAGCATCTCGTTAAAAAACCTCAAGCCTGTCGCGTGTTTTCGTACAGGATGTGACCGATGTGAGCTCCCCCCAAGCGGGTCAGACAATGATGAGTCATCTGTGCGGGGGGCGTGTACGCGCAATGCCTGATCATCAAGAGCCAGACCTTAAAAAGCAAAATCCACTGGGTGCGCCCGATTACGACTGGCAAGTAGCGTGTTTCGAGGCCTTCAGCGAGCGTGACGAGGAAAAAATCCCGCAGCGCATCCGCGATGCCAACGCCGCGATACAAGCGCGTCTGTCAAGACTTGAGCCCTGGCCCGACGGGCGCGAGATCACCGCACTCAATGAAGCCGTGCAACGTCTCAGAGAGCTTCGCAACCAATACCCTCAATGAACGGCCGCAAACGGCCGATTGGTACGCGGTAAGTTGCCGGTCCGCGGGCAGGGTGCCATAATCCTTGCTTCAAGCAGCGGGACGCCCGGGCGGATTGGCCAGCGTTCGTTTGGTTTTTCGGAGGGGTTTATATGGCTTTGCGAGATGCGTGGATCGAGAAGCGGGAAGCTCTAGCGGCGTCGGCGAATGGTCATCGCAACATGTCGCAGATGCATCTGGCGCGCAAGGGCGTGCTGACCGAAGAGATGCAGTTTGCCGGCAAGCGCGAGAAGCTGGACCCGGAACTGCTGCGCGCCGAGATTGCCCGCGGGCGGGCGATTGTGCCGGCCAACATCCATCACCGCAATTTGCAGCCGATGGCCATCGGCATCGCCAGCAAGTGCAAGATCAACGCCAACATCGGGAATTCTTCGACCAACTCGAACATCGCCGATGAGCTGAAAAAACTGCACCACGCCGTGCATTACGGGGCGGATACGGTGATGGACCTTTCTACCGGCGGAGATATTCCGACCATTCGCAAAGCCATCATTGAAGCTTCCCCGGTGCCCGTCGGAACCGTGCCGGTGTATGAGGCGATTTCGCGGGTGCGGCGCCCGGAAGATTTAACGCTGAGCCTGATGCTCGAGGTCATCGAAGAGCAGGCCGAGCAGGGCGTCGATTACATGACCATTCACGCCGGGGTGTTGCGGGAGCACGTGCCCCTGGTCCGCAAGCGCATTACCGGGATTGTGAGCCGCGGCGGTTCGCTCATGGCCCACTGGATGGAGCACCACAAGAAGCAGAATTTTCTGTACGAGAATATCGAGGACATCTGCAAGATCTTTAAGAAACACGATGTGAGCTTTTCCTTTGGCGACGGGCTGCGGCCGGGATGCATCGCCGACGCGAGCGACGCAGCGCAGTTTGCGGAGCTAAAAGTACTCGGTGAGCTGACCACCAAGGCCTGGGAGCATGACGTTCAGGTGATGATTGAAGGCCCCGGCCACGTGCCGCTCGATAAGATCAAGGAGCAGGTCGACAAGGAGATGGAGTGGTGCCACGAGGCCCCCTTCTATACCCTGGGGCCGCTGGTCATCGATATCGCGCCCGGCTACGACCACATCACGAGCGCGATCGGAGCGGCAATGATCGGCTGGCACGGCGCGTCGATGCTCTGTTACGTGACTCCCAAGGAGCATCTGGGATTGCCGAACGCCGAGGACGTCAAACAAGGCGTCATCGCCTACAAAATCGCGGCCCATGCCGCGGACGTGGCTCGCCACCGCCCCGGCGCCCAGGACCGCGATGATGCGCTGAGCTATGCGCGGTTCTTGTTTGACTGGAACAAACAGTTTGAGTTGTCGCTCGATCCCGTGACCGCCAGGGCCATGCACGATGAAAATCTTCCGGACGATTTTTACAAGGAAGCCAAGTTCTGCTCCATGTGCGGCCCGAAGTTCTGCTCCATGAACATTACGCAACTCGCCGACGCCGAAGGCGGCCACGACCAGAGCGAACGCAAGCAGAAATTCGTGGAACTGCTGGCCAAGGTCGAGGATGCCAAGGCGCTGAACGCCGAAGTGCCGGTCGAGGGGGACTGACGGGGCGCCCATGGCCTTCCTTCGCGCAGCACGCGCCGCTGATATCGCCCCGGGAACCATCCACGAGCTGGAGGTTGGCGGGAAGACCATTGCCTTGGCCAATGTGGCGGGCAAATTTCACGCCATCGACAACGCTTGCCTGCACCAGGGAGGACCGCTCGGCGAGGGCGAGCTGGAGGGCGCGGTGGTCACCTGTCCCTGGCACGGCTGGCAGTTTGATCTGACCAGCGGCAAGATCGTGCAGGACCCGTCGATGCCCGGCGTGGCCTGCTACGAGGTCGAGGTCCAGGGCGACGAGATCCTGGTGAACGTCGGCTAGTCACGCGTATTTGTTCTGTTATCAGTTCTTTGCCGGAGATTCGCGAGCCGCGCGCGGCATGCATTTTGCCCGCGCAGAGGCTTTGCGCGTTTTCCTCAGCTCTCCTCGCCCCGTAGGTCGCACATTTTGTTTGGTTTTGCTGGGCGCCTTGTGTATATTGCTGCGGACCAAAGCCTCGATGTCCACACCTACGCCGCAGCGACATTACTGGATATTTACCGCCGATCCCCATCATTATCATTGGGATACGCTATTTGTGAAGGGCAAGGAGATGTGGCACGGGGCCAACTCCAAGTCCGACGCCGTGCGCGCCCTAAAGCAGGTACGCAAGGGCGACCGGGTGCTCTGCTACCACTCGGCGCCCGAGCGCTCGCTCTATTCGATCGCCGAGGTCACGCGCGACCCGTACCCTGATCCGCATGACTCCGAGGGCAAGAATCTGGTCGCGGATTTGCGCGCTTTTGAGAAATTGCCGCGCCAGGTCACCCTCGCGGAACTGCGCGGCAACAGCGCGCTCAAGAAAGTGAAACTCCTCAAGAACGTGCGGCTGATCATTTCGCAGATTACCGACACGGAATACCAGGACATTTTGCGCATGGCGGGTATTACCGCGGCGCCGGGCATACCGCTGCCCTGACTTTCTGTGTCGCGCCGGAATGGTTCGCGGCGTTTCCGCCGCGACCCGCCGGCAAGGGGCTGGCGCTACTCGGGATCCGGAGGTTGGCGATGGCGGCGCTCGACTGCCCAATGTTTCTGCTGGTTCTTGCCGCCGCCCTCTTGGCCATGCCCGCTCGTCCGCAAAGCACCTCGCCAAGCCCGCTTGAGGAAACCGTACCGCCCGGACTCAAGCGCGTCGTCGACCTGAGTTATGCCATCAACGACCAGCTGGTGGCCTGGCCGGGGGACGACAAGGCTTTTAAGGCCGAAGTGAACGGCACGGTCGAGAAAGACGGATACTTTACGCGCAGCTTCTCGATGCTCGAGCACTACGGGACGCATCTCGATGCTCCGGCGCACTTTCCGCCCGGGAAGGCTACGGTAGACGAGATTCCCGCAGCGAGTCTCTTTGGCCCCGCGGTGGTGATCGATGTTCAGGCCGAGAGCGCCAAGGACGCCGACTATCTGCTGAGCGCGGAGCGCATCGAGCGCTGGGAGACGCAACACGGAAAAATTCCGGAGCACGCCATTGTGCTGCTGCGCACTGGCTGGGCATCGCGCTGGCCGGACGGAGCGAAATATCGCAACCAGGACGCGGCCGGGAAGATGCATTTTCCCGGCTATTCGCTGGGGGCCGCGCGGCTGCTGCTCGCGCGGCACGTGAACGGCCTCGGTTGCGACACCTTGAGCATCGACTATGGGGCTTCCGCTGACTTTCCCGTGCATCACGCGGTGCTAGGCGCGGGTTTATACCAGCTGGAAAATCTGGCGAATCTGGGCCAATTGCCCGAGACGGGCGCGTTCCTCGTGGTGGCGCCGATCAAGCTCGAAGGCGGGTCGGGCGGGCCGGCGCGGGTGTTTGCGCTGCTGCCCTGAGCTGCCCCGGGTTGCCGCCATCTAGCGGTAAACATTTCGGGCCGTTCGTACGTCTTATGGGAGTGACTCTCGAAATCGTGGTGTGCCAAGACCCGGGTTCCGCGCCAAGGTGAATGCATGAAGAAAGTTCTGCTCGGCAGCTTCGTTGCGTTGTGCAGTTGTGTTTTGCTCGTAGCGGGCGTTCCGGCCCGCGCGCAGGAAACGCCATTCCCGGTAGCCACCAAAACGCTCAAGAACGGAATGAAGGTGCTGGTGCAGTCCGACCACAGCATTCCCAACGTGGCGCTGTACATTTTTTACCGCATCGGCTCGCGCAACGAGCATCCGGGAACGACCGGGCTCTCGCATTTTTTCGAACACATGATGTTCAACGGCGCGAAAAAGTACGGGCCGGGCGACCTCGATAAGGTCATGGAAGCCCACGGCGGCTCAAACAACGCCTACACCTCACGCGATGTCACCGTCTATCAGGATTGGTTTCCGCGCTCGACCATGCCCTTGATTTTCGACATCGAGGGCGACCGCATCGAGAATCTGAGTTTCGATCCCGCCAAGATCAAGTCCGAACGCGAGGTGGTGGCCAGCGAGCGCCGCTTGAGCGTGGACAATGAGAATGGCGGGGTCCTCGACGAGCAGTTGTGGGCCACGGCGTTTATCGCGCACACCTACCAGTGGCCGGTGGTCGGCTGGATGAGCGACATCGAGCACTGGACCATGGACGATTTAAAGCACCATTTCGCCATGGGCTATTCGCCGAGCAATGCCACCATGGTGGTGGTCGGCGATGTTTCGTCTGAAGAGGTTTTTAAGCTGTGCGAACAGTATATCGAGCCGATTCCCGCGCACGCGCCGCCGCCCGCGGTGACCACCTTAGAGCCCGAGCAACTCGGCGAGCGGCGGCTTCTCGTGCACAAGCCCTCGGAATTGCCGCTGCTGATGATCGGCTATCACGTGCCGCAAACCAACAGCCCGGATTTTTACGCCTTAAATATTCTGCGCACCGTGCTGTTTCAGGGCGAAAGTTCCAGGATGTACCAGCGCCTGGTCGACCACGACCAGATTGCCCTGGACGTCGAGTCCGAGTCCGAGCCGGCATTTGACCCCACCCTCGCGATTATCCTGGCGCAGCCCAAACAGGGCATCGATCCTGCGGTGTGCGAGAAGGCCATTTATGCGGAGCTCGATCGCACCAAGTCGGCCCTGATCGCCGAAGAGGAACTCGAGAAAGCCAAAAACATCCGTTTGATGGAATTTTATCAGCAAATGCGCACCATCAACGGGCGGGCCAACACCATCGGAACCTACGAAGTGTTTTTTGGCGATTACGGCAAGCTCTTTGACGCGGCAAAAAACTACGCCGCAGTGACCCGCGAAGACGTCGAACGCGTGGCCAAAGCGTATTTTGGCGCGAACAACCGGACGGTGGCTACGCTGCTTCCGGAAAATGACGGGCAGGCCAAATAATGATCGCCGGCAAAAATCTCACCCGTACCCTGGCCGCGCTGGTCCTCGCGCTGCTGCTCGCTTCGCTGGCTTCGGCGCAGACCATCAAAATGCCGCCGCACGAAAAAATCGTGATGAAAAATGGCCTCACCGTGCTGCTGCTCGAGAAGCACGGAGTACCCATCGTGAGCTTCGCGGCCCTGGTCAAGAGCGGCTCTCTAGGCGATCCCGCGGGGCAGGAGGGGCTGGCCTCGCAAACCGCGGCGCTCCTGCGCAAGGGCACCAAGAAGCGTTCCGCACAACAGTTCGCGGCGGACCTCGACTTTATCGGCGGTTCCTTTGAGGCCGGGGCTGGCGCGGATTTTACGACCATCTCGGCGGAGTTTCTAACCAAGGATTTCGCCAAGGGGCTCGATCTTTTTGCCGATGCGCTGCTCGAACCCACGTTTCTCGAGGAAGAGGTGGATAAATCCCTGGCGCAAACCATGGATGCCGTGAAAGGCTCAAAGGACGACCCGCGCCAGGTTCTCAATATTTATTACTACGGATACTTGTACGGCGGGCGTGGCTACGGGCGCCCCGAAGACGGCGACGACATTTCGCTGAAGAACATCAACCGCGAGCGCATTGCCAAGTTCTACGCCGCGAACTATGCCCCGGGCAACACCATCCTCGCGGTGGCCGGCGAATTTAGTGCCGGGGAAGTCCGCAAGCAGCTCGAAGCGACGTTCGGTGCCTGGCCCGCCAGGGCCGTCGCCCCGGTGGCCATCCCCGTAATCGCTCCGGCCAAGGGCAAGCGATTGCTGCTCGTCGACAAGCCGGATGCCTCGCAGACCTACTTCGCCATCGGCAACGTCGAAACCGCCGCGGGCGACCCGGACCGCGTGGCCATTCGTGTGGTAAATACGATTTTCGGCGGACGGTTCACGTCCATGCTGAACGAGGCCATGCGCGTTGAATCCGGCCTGACCTATGGCGTGCGCTCAAGCTTCGATGCGCGCAAAGCGCCGGGGCCATTTGGCATATACACCTTCACGAAAAATGACTCGACCGTCCAGGCCATCGACATGGCACTCGCGGTCTTGCACCAGCTGCACCAGGACGGCATCACCCGAGAACAGCTCGAATCGGCCAAGAGCTACATCAAGGGACAGTTCCCGCCGACCATTGAAACTTCCCGGGACCTTGCGCAGCGCATCGCCAGCGATGAATTTTACGGCCTCGATGACAGTGAAGTGAACCAGCTTGAAGCGCGGATCGATGCCGTGACGCTTGAAACCGCGCGCCAGGTGATCCAAAAGCATTTCCCGGAAGAAAATCTGGTATTCGTTCTGATTGGCAAATCGGCGGCCATCGCCCCGGCGGTGAAGAAATATGCCGACAAGCAGGACGCCAGGGAAATCAGCGCGCCGGGTTTCTGGCCGGGAACCTAAGTTCTCAAAATAAACAGGGCATCGGGCAAAAGCATTTTGCGGAGGGTGTATGACCGGACGTTGGACGCTCGTACTTGCGGTTTATCTTCTCGCCTCGGGCCTGGCCTTGGCGGCAGAGGAAGCGCCGCTTCTTCTTGAATCCCCGACGCTCAGCCGCAGCCAAGTCACCTTTGTCTATGGCGGGTATCTGTGGAGCGTTCCGCGCGAAGGCGGGGACGCCCGGCAATTGACCACGGGCGGGCACGAATCTTCGCCGGTTTATTCTCCCGACGGAAGATGGATTGCCTTCGCGGGCGAATACGACGGCAACCGCGACGTGTACGTGATCCCCGCCGAGGGCGGCGCACCGCGTCGCCTCACCTGGCATCCCCGCCAGGATGTGCCCGTGGCCTGGACTCCCGACGGCACGCGCATTCTGTTTGTTTCAGATCGCGAGGCCTATGCCGATTTTACCCGCCTGTACACCGTTCCCGTCGCAGGCGGCCCCGCGGAAGTCCTGCCCATGTGGCGCGGGGAGAACGCGTGGTTCTCTCCGGACGGCTCGCGCATCGCTTATGTGCCCAACATGCAGTGGCAGGGAACTTCCTGGAAGAAATATCGCGGCGGGCAAACCACGCCCATCTACCTCCTGCGCCTCAGCGACCTGTCGCTAGAACGCGTGCCGCGGGAAAACTCCAACGACGCCAAGCCCGTGTGGCTGGGCGATGCTGTGTATTTTCTCTCCGACCGCAACGGCCCGGTTTCTCTTTTCGCCTATGACACCAAAGCAAAAACCGTCAAGCAATTGGTCGAGAACAAGGGACTGGACTTCAAGTCCCTGTCCGCCGGACCCGATGCGCTGGTGTACGAACAGTTTGGCGCCATTTATCTGTTCGATCCCGCGAGCGGCAAGTCGCGAAGGGTCAATGTCACCAT
>JBEKSZ010000023.1:0-39015 GCA_049516615.1 Candidatus Acidiferrum sp.
TCGATACCTCGCTCGAATCCGAGCTTCTCTATCCCTCGCAACTCAAGGAAGTCTTAAAGCAGATGATCACTCTCTTCCCGGACAAGATGATGTTCGCGACCGATGCCTTCCCCTTCAGTGACGCGCTCGGTGCGGAAGAGAGTTTCTGGCTGGCCGCCCGCACCTCGCGCACGGCCCTGGCCGCGGCGCTCGCCGAACTCGTTTCCGAGGGGGCCTTCAGCGAAGAAAAGGCCCTCGAATTTGCGCACCTGTATCTGCACGACAATGCCGCAAAACTTTACGGAGAAAAAAAATGAGCGCCGGCGAACTGAAGCACATTCCCTGGAAGCAGGTGACGCGCGAAGTCCTGAATCCCAAGATCGATCGCGAAATGGTCGTTGGCGAGCAGATTATGCTGGCGCGGGTATTGATCAAAAAAGGCGGCCACGTGCCGCTCCACCATCACGTCAACGAACAGGTCACCTATATCCTTGAAGGCGCGCTCAAGTTTGCCGTGGACGGCAGGGAGATCGTGGTCAACGCGGGTGAAGTGCTGTGCATCCCGCCCAACATGCCGCACGAGGCCTGGGCGCTTGAAGATACCGTGGACCTCGACGTTTTCAATCCGCCCCGCCAGGACTGGCTGAATAAGACCGACGATTACCTCCGCCACGGAAGGTAAACTCGGCACGGGCCGTCTTGGTACTCTTGGCACTTTTTGCGGCGCGGCGCCCGTCACGCCCCCTTTGTCTTTCGCGCGATTTCTGCGAAAGGGCATGGACAAATGCCCTCGGTCTTGCTTACCGTAGCTAGGTGGCATATTCCTGGCGTGGAATGGCTTGCCGAGGGGAATGATGATGAGACGAATTTTGGCCGGGGCAGTTCTGTTCTTAGGCAGCATGTCAGCCGTGCACGCCCAACAAGTGGCTGGTGCTACTGGCGGATTGCAGCCCTTGCAGGCTGCCGCCAATATGATCTCGACCAGCTCTGCCGCGCCGTTCGTGTCCGTTTCCTCCATCCCTGACGCGGGCAACTTGCTCGACGCTGACTTTTCCGCTCCGTCAACAGCCCTCGCCCCGGGAGCTTTTTTAGGCGATCCCGCTTCTGCCGCGCCCGTCCCCGTGCCTTCGCCAGCCTTGCCCGGCGATCCCGCGCCTGCCCCCGATCCGAGATTTATCTATGGCAGCCGTGATGACTATCGCTGGCAGCTCGGCCTCGGCGCCAGTTGGGAGCGCTTCCGTTCGACGATCTTCAACGCCAGCGCCGTGGGCGTTAACACCTCCATATCCTACTATCTCAACGACTGGCTGGGTGTTGAAGGCAACGTCATGACCGGGTTTGCTCCCGAAATCTTCGAGCGGGAGCACGTCAAGCTTTTGAATTTCACGGGCGGGCCAAGAATCGCTTGGCGGCAGCGCCGCTGGGAGCCCTGGGCGCATGTCCTCATCGGTGTTTCCCACGAGCAGCCGCAAACCGCGGCTTCAAGCAGGAACGCCTTCGCGGTGCAGGCTGGCGGCGGAGCCGATTACCGCATCAATCCCCGGCTTTCGCTGCGTCTTGAGGGCGACTGGCTGCGCACCCTGTTCTTCAGTCAATCGCAGAACAACTTCACACTGATGGGCGGCTTCGTCATCCACTTCTAGCGGCTCGTTTCCACGCGGCAGGTTTCAAACGTTTGAGGCCGTCAGTACACTCCGTGATTTGAGCCGGCGGTTTTCAGTGCTCCGCTCTCGGCGGAGATTTGGTAGTCGTCGCCGTCTCGGCCGGTCCATTTTTTCACATCGAATATTCCGCCCGGCAAAGTCCGGTGGACGCTGACGGCGGGCATGCCGAGTGGCGTTCCGGAGCGGCACACACGCGGCTTTTGCGTGGCTTCAAGGAAATACGCGGGACCCTTGCCCACCACGGTAGCCGAGCCGCCGGATTCGAGCAACACGGCCGAGTTTTCTTCGACGGCAATGGCCCGCGGGCGATCGGCCCAGCCATCCTCGAGGATGCGCGCGAGAAAGACGATCAGCCGGCCCATGCGATCACGTTTGGCAAAATGCGTGTCGGTGATGGTGCCGGCGAGCAACGGAATGCGAAGGAAGTCGCGCGACAGCGTCACTTTGTTGCCGTAGGGATTGGCCAGAGCCTCCGGCGAATGAATGGTGTCGATCATCGAAGAAAAAGAAAACTCTCCGAGGACCGCCAGGCCCGCGCTCGAGCCGCCGATGGGTTTGCCCGCGGCGATATGGCCATTGAGCGCGTCCTCTACCGGAGTGTCCTGCCAGAAACGCACGTAGTTTGACTGGTCGCCGCCCGCGAGGAAAATCGTCTCCGCGCGATGGATGATTTCGAGCAGCCGGGGATCCGCGGAATCATCGCGTCCGGCGAAAACGATGGTGGCCACGGAATTGAGCGGGCACAGCGCTTTGATTTCCTCGTTTTCCTGCTGCGCGTCGGCGTCCTCGGTGCTGGCGCGGAGGATCAGGAAATCTCCGCCGCTCGTGCGCTCGCAGAGAAACCGGAAGGCCGTCTGCTGTTGCGCGCCGCCGCCCATGAGCGCGAAACCGGCGCGCGGTGTTGCGGTACTGTCCGCGGCGTTGCCGATGCGGAAGTATTTCCATTTCGCTTCGTCGCTTGACGCCGGCGCCTGGCTAGGTGCCCCGGCTCGTAAAGTATCGATTGCGGGTTTCCGGGGGGCTTCCGGCGTTTGCGGTTTGCCGGCGATGGCCCACAGGGCGCAAACCGCGTAACTCAAGAGGAGGGTGCGCGAGATCATCTTTGGCTGGACGTTTTCCGCAGAGAATTTTTTTTTAAGGACGACAAACGCGATTCTTGGCGCGATGGCTTCCCGGCGCAGTCACTTTGCGGGGAGCGCCTGCTGGTACTTGACAAGATCCACGGATTTCCATTCGCCGGCGATGATTCCCGCGCGGATTTGCGCGGCGGTTTTGCCTTTGCGCGATTGCTCGTAGGTGTAAAAATCCTCGGCCATGCACACGTTGCAATTCGAGCCGTGCTTGCCGGCGAAGCAGTCGAGCAGGCTGCCGTGGCCCTCACCGCGGTCGCAATGGCAGTAACAAGGCTGCTGGTAGAGAAGTTTCCGGATGCTGGCGGCCAGGGTGTAGGCGTTCTGAACGATGGTGGTGACGAACAGCTGCGGGTCGAGTGTCGGCGGCAGCGCGCCGCTCGGCAACTGCTTGTGGTATGCGGGAACGGCTTCCTGCCCGGAGGGCAGGGACATGTCCATTCCGGGCGGGCCCTGCGCCGCTCGCGCGGCGGGAGTTGCGGCGTGCTGCGGCAGAGCCAGGAGCACGACGATCAAGGCCACAAATAAGAATCCGACGACAACCCTTTGCAGCGCAGATTTTTGGACCGCACGTTTTTTCGCTGCGGGCATGAGCTTCTTTCTTAGGAAACCAGGATCGGGTGCGCCACAACGCGCGTGCCCGGCGTAGAGTCAATGGCGAGGGGACGCGCCGCAATGTGGCGGGCGCGCAGGTGACGCTGCACCCTGCGCCCCCAGCCGCGCACAAAGGTGTAGTTCAGAACGCCGCCAATCGCCGAGCTGGCCAGCGGGACAAGGCGCGCGGCCCATTTTTCCGCGGCTTCCACGCCGATTTTGGCGGCGAGGCGCTGCGCCACGCGCGGAATCAGCTTCTCAAGAACCTGTTTCTCGGCGAAATCCTTGCCGAAGTCCACACCCGCCGCAGCCGCGGTGGCCTTCCACATTTCAAGGCGCTCGCCGCGCGCGGAAGTGTCAAAACCGTAGAGGAGTGAAAGCTTCTGTATGAGGCGCAGGGTGATCAGGGTCAGAAAACTGGTGTCCGGCAGCAGGGTGATGATGCCTCCGAGGCCGAAGCCCGCGCCTTCAGCGAGGGCCAGCCGCGCGGCGTCGCGGATGAGCTTTTGCGCGATGGCGTCGAGCTGCGCGACGGGCACATCGCGCATGCGGGTGAAGTCCGGAACCCACAAACCGTGTTTGTTGGCGAGTTGCTTGCGAAAGGTTTCCGGCTTTATTTCGACGGAACGCAGTCCGCGCAGGACCCCGAAGCGCAAGAATCCGGTCACGCTGCGGCTTACTAGGGAACTGCTGCTCGGCATCGGCAACTGGCCTTTGCCGACCTTGACTTTAGGCGATCTGCTCATGTCTCTTGAGACATCCTAGAGCGATTAGAACCGCATAGCAAGCCCAGCGTTGCACGGGATCTCAACCTTTTGCTGCCTCGGCCGACGGGCCCGCATTCCGCTACGGGGGTTTCCTGCGGCGCTGAATCGCCTGGACCTCGTGAAGCATCTGAAGGAGTTACCGATCACGCCGCATTAGGACGGTGGTCCTACTTGACGGCGCGAAGTTTTTCGGTAAACTGCGGATTCGCTATGGCGACCCACGTCGCACAATTCGTGCCGAGCGAAGTCATAAACGACTTCGAGTTCCCGCAACGGGAGGCAGCGTTCTTCTATGGCCTGTTTCTGCGCGGGCACTCGGCGGACCGCCTGCGCCAGGATATCCAGGTTCCTCCGGCTGTGCTCCTTAAATGGCATCGCGAGGCGGAACGGGAACCCGAGCTGCGCGATGTGTTTACGCGCATGGTCGAATACCGCCGACATGTGCTGGCCATATTTGATCTTCTGGTAGGCTCGGAAAACCAGAGTCATCGCGTGCAGTAGCGCGTTCCCCCGATTCACCCTCCCTCTTGCTCAAAGGCCGAGCCCAGACCCTCAAGGCGAACCCCATCCCCGTCCCATTCCGCCTCGCAAACAACAGAACACAAAGAACTTAAATGAAACGAGTCCGCCCGCGTTGCATCTTTTAGATGCCTTCGGATCGATTTTTCCCCCGATCCGCGCGATCGGTCGCCGTTCGCCCCGAGAAGCGAGCCCCGGACCCGAGACTGTCCCCTGCGGCGGCGACCGGGCGAGAACGTGCAATGTTTGACGGGGGAAGGCGCCGCGTGGCCTTAACGATAGAGACGCAGCGTTTAATAACTTATAGGATATCTTACATGATGAACAACAAAGGTTCGGGAGGGGCAGCTGTACGTCGCCGCGCGGCGCAATCCCTGGTACAGGGCCGAAGGGACAGGCGGGGAAAAGCGAGGCAACCTTTTTCCCACACTCGCAATCCAACCCTGCTCTGGGGCAAGTGTCACATAATGAAGGGGATTCCGCGATTGACGCAGGACCCTTCCGGGGTTAAACTTCACAGCTGTCCTAGGAGTTGAGGTGTCATCCATGTCACAGGTAGCGCGCTCCCTGTTTGCAGCCCTATTTTCCGTCGCATTACTTGTGCCGCCTTTGCCTGCGCAACAAACCCCCGCCTCGGCTCCTCCCGCGCAAGATCCGAATGCCCCCATCCAGCACCAGACTCTCGACAAGGCGCAGAAAAAGAAGATCAAGCAAACGCTGAAGGAGCTGGACTCTTCTTATAAAACCTGGCTGAACGAGGACGTGATTTACATTATTTCGCCCGACGAGCGGACGGCTTTTCTGCAGTTGGCCACCAACGAAGAACGCGAGCAGTTCATCGAGCAGTTCTGGCTGCGGCGCAGCGGCAATCCGGACCTGCCGGACAACGATTTTAAGGAAGAACATTATCGCCGCATCGCCTACGCCAACGAGCACTACGCTTCGGGCATTCCGGGATGGAAGACGGACCGCGGCAAGATGTACATCATCTGGGGGCCGCCGGATGAAATCGAATCGCATCCGACGGGCGGCACCTACGACCGCCCGATGGACGAAGGTGGCGGGTCGACCACGACCTACCCGTGGGAAACCTGGCGCTGGCGCTATCTGGAAGGCGTGGGCGAAAACATCATTCTCGAATTCGTCGATCCGAGCGGATCGGGCGAATATCACATGACCATGGACCCCTCGGAAAAGGACGCCTTGCTGCACGTTCCCGGAGCGGGCTTGAGCCTCATGGAAGAGATGGGCCTCGCATCGAAGGCCGACCGCTTCACGCGCTCGGATGGCACGAACCTGCCGACAACGCTCGGCGGCACGCCTGCGAGCATGGACGAATTCAACCGCCTCGAACTATACGCCAAGGTGCAGCAGCCGCCGCCTGTGAAGTTCAAGGACCTTGAAGCGGTGGTGACCGCGCGCCTCGTGCGCGACCAGATGCGCTTTAACTGGCGCACAGATTTCCTCAAGGTCACCAACGACACCGTGCTCGTGCCGGTGACGGTGCAGGTGCCCAACACGCAGCTTTCCTTCAAGTCCAAGGATGGGATTCATTCCGCGACCATCAACATCTTCGGGCGGGTGACCACGCTGACCGGCCGCATCGTGCAGACCTTTGAAGAAGCGGTAAGCCGCGACTTCCCGGATTCCCTCTTCCAACAATCGCTGAAGCTGCAATCGATTTACCAGAAGTCCGTGCCCCTGCGTCCCGGGCTGTACCGGCTGGATCTGGTGATCAAGGATGTGGAGAGCGGCAACGTGGGCGTCGTCAATACCGCCCTGCGCGTGCCGCGTTATGAGGATGAAAAACTCGAAGCCAGTTCGCTGATTCTTGCCGACCAGATCGAGCACGTGCCGGCCAAACAGATTGGCACCGGGCAATTCGTGATCGGCTCATCGAAAGTGCGCCCGCGCCTTGAAGGGGATTTCACCACCGCGGACAAGCTGGGCATTTACATGCAGATTTATAATTTGAAACCGGACGACAAGACCCACAAGTCCGACGCTACCTTTGAATACACGGTGAAAAAGGGCGACCAGCAGATCATGCAGTTCAAGGAAACGTCGGCGGAGATGAAGCAGACCGGGGATGAGATCACCATCGAACGGCTCTTGCCGCTGGCCACGCTGACGCCTGGAAAATACACCTTGCAAATCAGCGCCACGGACACGCTTTCCAAGCAGACGATTTCGCGGAGCGCGGATTTCTCGATCAAGGCGCCGCTCGAAACCAAGACGGCTGCCAACGTGAAGCCCGGGAGGTAATAGCCTGTGAAGGAAGGACTGCTCCGGGGTCTGGGGGCGCTCGTCCTGGTCGCGCTGGTTTCGGCGATGCTGCCGAAGGGCGCGGACGCACAAAACAAGCCCGCCGCCGGCGTGCTTTCTGGAGTCGTGCGCGACGCGAGCGGTACGCCGCAAATGGGCGCCAGCGTCGAAGTGCTCTCTGAAGCCGTCGGATTCCTGGCGGCGCAGGATTTCCTGACCAACACGCGCGGAATTTTCCTTGGCGAGAAATTGCCGCCCGGTCTCTACACCGTGCGCGTTACGCTTGCGGGATTTCTTCCCACCATTGAACAGCACGTACGCATCAGTCCGAACCTGACCACGGTGGTGCGCATCGAGATGGAATCGATGTTTGCGTCGCTGGACCGCATGCGGCGCCAGCCCGCCAATCTCAACGCCGAATCCGACGACTGGAAGTGGGTGTTGCGTTCGGCGCCCTCGCTGCGGCCGGCCCTTGAGTGGACGGACAACACGGATTGGGGTTCGGGCGCGGTCAGCGCGAGCCTGGGCGGCGTGGTGATGGACAACAGCGTGCCGCGCCCGGTGCGCATGCGCCTTGAATTCACCGATGGCGCGCGGCAGCTGGCTTCGCCGTCAAATATCGCTCCGGCGCCTGCCACGGCCTTTGCCTACGACCAGAGCCTCAGCGGCATGGGGCGCATGATCCTGGCCGGGCAGATGAGTTACGACGACGACGCTCCCGGAGGAGGCCTGGCGACGATCTGGCTGCCCTCGGGAACCCTGGACTCCGGGCCGCATACCGCCCTGGTCTTGCGGGAAGCAAAGAGTTCCCCGGACGGGCCGGTGTTCCGCGGCGTGCGGATCGATCAGGGCGGAGCGCTCGGGTTCGGCGACCGCGCGGTGCTGCAGTATGGCAGCGAGTACGTTCTCGTGGGACTCGGCCGCGCGGCCTCCGCGATTCGCCCGCGCATGCAACTCGAGGTTCGCGCCACCGAGCACTGGCGCGCGGCGCTTATTTTTGCCTCGCTGCCCGGCGGCCCAACGCTGCTCGGGGAAGCGCAGGATCTGAGCGCCCAGGAAAGACAAGACGCGCAAGGCGCGGAGCTCACGGCCGCGCTCAACGAACTCGATGCCTTCCCCGCGCTCTTGTGGCGCAACGGACGTCCCGAATTGCAGGCTGGCTGGCATGAAGAGGCGGCCGTAGAGCGCCAGTCGGGCGCGCACAGCAAATTGCAAATCGCGGCGTTTCATGACGACCAGAACCATGTGGCGGTTTACGGACGGGGCAGCGGGCTGCCCGCGGCCGACTATCTGCAGGATTTCTACGGCAACGGCTTCGCCTATGACGGCGGCTCATCGAGCAGCTGGGGCGGCCGCGTCGCCTGGACGGAAAAAATCAACGACAACCTCGAACTTACCGCCATCTACGCCTACGGTGGCGCTTTGATACCGGCCGAAGACGTCAACAATCTTCTGCGCGACGTCTTGCGGACAGAGAACCGCCACTCCGCGGGAGCCAATATTTCGGGCAAAGTGCCGCGTCTCGGTACCCGCCTTGAGTCGGGTTACAAGTGGGTGGGCGGGCCGACCGTGTCGCATGTCGATCTGTATGGCGAGTCGCTCTACCAGATGGAGCCATTTTTTCATTTCGGAGTGCGGCAACCTTTGCCGCAGTTCGGGCTGGGACGCTGGGAGGCGGTCGCAGAGTGCGACAACCTGTTTGCCCAAGGATACGTGCCGGCGGGTAGCCGGGACGGGCAGGTGGCGCTCGTGCCGACGTTCAGGTCGTTCCGGGGCGGGCTGAGCGTGCAGTTTTAGTCGCGATAAAGTCCTTTCGAAACCTGTAGGTCGACTACTAAAAGCCGTATTGGCGAGGAGCGTTTGCCCCCTCAATCCTGTAACACGTTAAAACTAAATGGTTTATCATTCCAGCAAACTACCAAACATTGGACATTGATTTGCTGCAATAGCGTCATATAGGGGTGTCTGGTTCGTTCGGCCATGAAACAGAACCTGCGCGTTAGTCTCGGAGCTGTGATTTTGGCGCTGGCAACAGTGGCGGCGTTGACCTATGCCGTGCTGAATTTCGAGCAGCGCCGCATGTTTGATTCCCCGGACGATGGCGTAGCCTGGCTCGATACTGAGCATGGCGTGGTGGCCTGGAAGGTGGCGCCAAATTCCCCGGCGGCCAGCGCGGGAATTCGCGCGGGCGACCAGCTCCTGGCCTTTAACGACGTGGCCATGTCGCGCGCGGTCCAAGTGACGCAGCGGCTGTGGCGCGCGGGAATCTGGACCCAGGTACGCTACAAGCTGGCGCGCAACGGGGAGGAGTTTGAAACCCCGCTGGTCACCGCGCCCGCGCCGAAGGCCGCCTCGATCGAGAATTACCTGCGCGTGGTCGGCCTGCTGTACCTTTTCATTGGCATCTTCATTTTTGTGAAGCGCTGGAACGCGCCCCGCGCCGTGCATTTTTACGTCTTTTGCCTGGTTTCCTTCGTTTTCTGTTCCTTCCACTACAGCGGAAAGCTGGATATTTTTGACTGGGAAGTTTACTGGTCGGAGATTGCCGCGCGCCTCCTTGCGCCGGCCCTGCTCCTGCATTTCGCGCTGGTATTTCCCGAGCGGACGGAATCCCCGATCCGCGCTTCGGCAAAACTCGTGGCCGTGTACGTGTGGCCTCTGACGCTCCTGCTCATCCACCTGAGCACGGCCATGAATGCCTTTGGTTTTGTGCCCTGGCTGGGCGCGTACGCGGTGCTCTCGAAACTCGAATTCAGTTTCCTGGCGGCCTGCCTGCTGGCAGCCGGCGTGGTTTTCTATCGCAGCTATCGCGAAGCTCCGGCCGGAGTGCTGCGGCAACAGCTAAAATGGCTGACCGGCGGCACCCTGGTCGGTATCGTGCCCGTGGCCCTGTTCTACATCGTGCCCTTGGTGTTCGATCTGACGCCCGCAAGCTGGATGACCTTCTCGGTCTTCAGCCTGGTGATGATCCCGCTGTGTTTCGGTTACGCCATCATTCGTTACCGCCTGATGGACGTGGACATTATCTTCAAGCGCGGCTTGGCGTATACCGCGGCGACGGCCGGAGTGGCGGTGGTTTACTTCGCGCTGGTGGCGGTGATTGCGGAGATATTCCACGCCAAGACTTCCGGCCCGGTCGCGGGAATGATCGCCATTGTGATTGCGGCGTTCCTGTTTCAACCGTTCCGCGAGTGGATTCAGATGCGCCTCGACCGGTTTTTTTATCGCGACCGCCTGGACTACCGGCGGACGCTGATCGAGTTCGGGCGGACGCTCACCCATGAGGTGCGCTTCGATCCCATGCTGGGATCGGTGATGGACCGCATTTCGCAGACGCTGCTGGTTGACCGGCTGGCGATTTTTGTCCTCGATGACGCCGAGCCAACCGGCGCGGGCGGCGCACAGATGCGCATGGCGCGCTCGATGGGCGTGCGCCTGTCTGAACCACAAGATCTTAGCTTCCTCGAGCCGGCCCGGCCCGAGTTCGCGCGCGGGGCGCTCTTTTTCGAGTCGCCCCGTGCCGCGAGAGATGTGTCCGAGAGTGTGCGGCGGACGCTCGAGCAGCTGGACCTGAATTATTTCGTGCCCTGCCGGATTCGCGAGCATACCGTGGCGGTGCTGGGGCTCGGAAAAACGGTGGACGGCGATTTTCTTTCAAGCGAGGACGTCGAGCTGGTCGAGACCATCGCGGGCTACGTGGCCGTGGCCCTCGACAATGCCCAGCTGTACACCTCGCTTGAGCAGAAGGCCAGCGAGATCGCGCGGCTGAAAGACTTCAGCGAAAATATCGTGGAGTCGCTGAATGTGGGCGTGCTGGCGGTCGATTTGCGCGGGGTGGTGGAATCCTGGAACACGCGCATGGAACAGCTTTTTGGCGTGACGCGGCAGGACGCCGTGGGGCGGCTGCTCGACACCCTGGTGCCCGAGGAGCTGGCGACGGAGATCGCCGTGCGCGGAAGTGAAGAGCAGGTTTCCGGGATTTACAAGCAGCGCCTGCAACATCAGGGCCTGGCGTTGACCGTGAACGTTTCCATTACCCCGCTGGTCAGCAAATCCGGGGAACGCATCGGGCGGCTGCTGCTGTTTGATGACGTGACGCAGCGCGAACGCATGGCCGAACAGATGACCCAGACGGAAAAGCTGACGTCGCTCGGCCTGCTGGCCGCGGGCGTGGCGCACGAAGTGAATACCCCGCTGGCGGTGATTTCCAATTACATTCAAATGCTGGCCAAGCAGCTGCCGGATAACGATCCGAAGCAGGCGCTCATTGAAAAGATTGTGAAGCAGACCTTCCGGGCCAGCGAAATCGTGAACAACCTGTTGAACTTTTCGCGCACCGGGGCGGGCGAACTGGCGGATATCGATTTGAACCGCGTGGTGGAGGAGACGCTTTCGCTCGTGGCTCACCCGCTGAAGACTTCGCAGATTAAGATCGTGCGCGAGCTTGGCGATGGGCTGCCCGCGGTGCGGGGCTCGGCCAACAAGCTGCAGCAGGTGTTCCTCAATCTGTTTCTGAATGCCCGCGACGCCATGCCTTCGGGCGGTATGCTCGAAGTGCGCACCGGGGCGCACAATGGCAGCGTCGAAGTGGAAATTGCCGATACCGGGGCGGGCATCCCGCGCGAGCTGATTCACCGCATCTTCGATCCATTTTTTACCACCAAAGCGAGCGGCCGGGGCACCGGGCTGGGCCTCTCTGTGACCTACGGCATCATCAAAGAACATGCCGGCAAGATTGATGTGCGCTCGACGCCCGGCAAGGGCACTTCATTTCACGTGGAGTTTCCCGCGGTGAGGAAAGCGGTTCATGTCTAAAGGCTCGATTTTAGTAGTTGATGACGAATCGGAAATTCGCGAAGGCCTCGAACTGCTGCTGAGCAACGAAGGATACGGCGTTTCCAGCGCGGAAACCGGCGAGTCCGGCCTGGCCAAAATCGGCGAGCATCCCTTTGATTTGCTGTTGCTCGATGTGAGTCTGCCGGACGGCAACGGGCTCGATCTGCTGCGGGAAATTCGCCGCCGCGACCCGCACCTCTCCGTGGTGCTCATCACCGCGTACGGTTCGATCGATATGGCGCGTGCCGCGTTCAAGGGCGGGGCCCTCGATTTCATCACCAAACCGTGGTCCAACGACGAATTGCTGGCGCAGGTGGCGCAGGCCGTCGAATCGCGGCGGCTGCGCGATGAAAACGTACAGCTCAAGCGCGCGCTGAAACAACGCTTTAATTTTCCCAACATCATCGGCAAGAGCGAAAAGATGCAGACGCTGCTCAACCTGGTGACCCAGGTGGCGCCGTCGCGTTCTACGGTGTTGATCAGCGGGGAAAGCGGGACCGGTAAAGAGCTGATCGCCAAGGCCATTCATTCGGCTTCGCCGCGCGCGGATCGCGCGTTTGTGCCGGTAAACACCGGCTCCATTCCCGTCGACCTGCTGGAGTCGCAACTGTTCGGGCACGTCAAAGGCGCGTTTACCAGCGCCATCGCTTCGAAAAAAGGCCTGTTCGAAGTAGCGGATCAGGGCACTATCTTTTTCGACGAAATCGCCACCATCGGCCCGGAAACGCAAGCCAAACTGCTGCGCGTGATTCAAGAGCGCGAGTTCATGCGCCTCGGCGGCACGGAACAGCTGAAGGTGGACGTGCGCATCGTGGCGGCTTCGAACGTGGAACTGCTGACGCTCGTGCGCGAAGGGCGTTTCCGTGAAGACCTGTATCACCGCCTGAACGTAATTCACCTGACGCTGCCGCCGCTGCGCGACCGCCGCGAAGATATTCCCATGCTGCTGCTGCATTTTTTGGAGTTTTATTGCCAGGAAAACAGCAAGCCGCTGCGCGCATTTACGCCGTCGGCGATGAAGCTGCTCATGGATTACGACTGGCCGGGCAACGTGCGCGAGCTCGAAAACGTAGTGGAGCGCGCCGTAGTGCTCTCCACCCAGGAACGCGTGGACGCCGATTTGCTGCCGGAAAACGTTCGCAGCAAGGAGATCGTGCGCGGGGTGCGCTTGCAGCTTTCGGAATTTCTCCCGCCCCTGCCCGGAGAAGCCGGCGCGCGAGCGGGCGCCGACCAGTCCATGCCCTCGCTGTTTCAGATCATGGATGAGATCGAACGGCGCATCATCATGGACATGCTCGAACGCACGGGGTGGAACCAGACGGAAGCCGCGGAGCGCTTCCTCATCCCCCTGTCGACCCTCAACCAGAAAATCAAGCGCCTGGGCATCGATGTGCGGCGGCGCGCGCGCGGCGAAGACAGTTTCTCCTCTTTTACCGCAAAGTAATAAATACTCATAATGTATGTAGTGGAGGTTTTGCCACTTTCGGCTTGCATCTGCTCGAGCGTCTAGGCACAGTACTTTCGACATGATCCTGCGCCTGTCCACCTCCGCGGAGCGTCTCCTGGTGCTGGGCCTCGCCGTGCTGGTCGCCGGGTTTCTGTGCTTCTTCAGCGTGCGCGTGGCCTGGGCTGCGCACCTGGCTGCCTCGGGAACGGGATACGGCCTTGCTCACGCCACGCGGCTTGAACGCGACAATTCTGGGTATTGGTTCCTCCTCGGCCGCTACTGGCAGTACAACCTCGAGGATGCAGACACCCTTAAGGCCATCGACGCCTACCGCCAGGCGCTGGCGCACGATCCCCACGCGGCGGATGCCTACATCAATCTGGCCAGCGCCTACGAGAGCGAAAACGATGTCACCGCGGCGGAGGAAAATTTCCTGAGAGCCAAAAAGGCCTATCCGGTTTCTGCCGAGGTTTCCTGGAGCGTGGGCAATTTTTTCCTCCGCCAGGGAGACCGGGATGAAGCCTTCGCGGAAATCCGCGCTTCCGTCGAGGCCGATCCGAGCCGGGGCGGGGAAGCGTTTTCCCGCTGCTTGCGCGTCGAACCAAACATCAAGAAGGTCCTCGATCGCGCGTTGCCGGAGAACGCGCTCGTCTATCTCGATATCATTCACGATCTCTCGGGCGAGGGGCGCACCACCGAAGCGTTGATCGTGTGGGATCGCCTGGTCGGGTCCGCGCCATCCCTCTCCTTGCGCGAGATCTGCCCGCTCGTCGATGCGCTGCGCGGCAAGCGGGAGTATGCCGAAGCGGCGGGCGTGTGGAAACAAGGGGTACAGCTAGCGGGCTTCGGCAACCTCGGAGATCCCCGGGGTTCCGTGCTGTGGGACGGCGGATTTGAATCCGGCTTCAGCGACTTTGCCTATGCCTGGAGCTTCCCCGCCAACTCCCGCGGCGTCGAGATACAGCGTGACTTCAGCGAAAAGCACTCTGGAGCGTACTCCTTGCGCCTGACCTTTGACGGCAAGTCCAATGTCAATTTCGCCGATGTATGCCACAGCGTTCCCGTCACCCCACTCTTGCACTATCAATTTTCCGCCTGGGTAGAAACGCGCGAGCTGTCTTCGGACGAGGGAGTGCGCTTCCGCCTGCAGTCGATGGCCAGCCGGTCCGCGCCCATGCTGACGCCGGAAATGCACGGCGCGCAAGCCTGGAGCAAGCTCGAGATTCCGTGGATCGCGGATGAGGGAGCGCACGAAGCGCAAGTGTGCCTGGTCCGGCTCCCGAGCGATCAGCCGGACAACCACATTCGCGGCACCGCCTGGGTTGACGATGTGGCGCTGCTCCCTCGCGCGGCGGGGGCAGGATCCATCGGAAGCGCCCGGCCATGAAATTCCTGAGAATCGGTATTTGCGCGTTGCTGGTCTTTGGCGTGGCCGCGCACGGCGGGGTAGAGGATTGGGCGCGCATGGTGCTCGAGAGCGGCGCGGCGCTCTTGCTGGTGGCTTGGGCCTTCGGCGTGTATTCCCGTCGCGAAGAACAGATTGTGGTGCCCGCCCTGCTCCTCCCTATGGGGGCCCTCGTGCTCCTTGTGTTCCTAGAGTGGGCGTCTTTCCACACCGAACTCGCCTACGGCACGCGCACCGAACTCCAGCTGCTCCTGGCTGACGCCGTGGTGCTGTTTCTCACCGCGCAGGCCTTTCGCACCATCGAGGACTGGAAGCAGTTCGTATGGTTTGCCATGTTTTTCAGTTTTCTGGTGTGCACCTTCGGGATCCTGCAGCACCTGACCTTCAACGGAAAGATTTACTGGTTCCGCGAGATGCGCTTTGGGGGCATTCCTTTCGGGCCCTATGCCAATCGCAACCATTTTGCGGCCTTCGCGGAGCTCTTGATTCCCATTTCACTCCTGCCGCTCCTGCTCGGCAAAGTCCGGCGCGAGCGCTTGTTCGTGGTGGGGCTGTTCACCGTGCTGCAGATCGCGGCGCTACTGCTTTCCGCCTCGCGCGGCGGCATCGTCAGTTTCGGCGTGGAACTGCTGGTACTCGTGGCCTGGCTGGCCTTGCGGCGTCCCGACGGAAAACTGCTGCTCGCGGGCGGGGCCATTCTCCTGCTGGTCGCCCTCCTGGTTTCCTGGATTGGCGTGCGGCAGATTACGCAGCGCTTCTCGGCCATGCAGTCGCTCGAGATTTCCACCGGCAAGCGGGCCTCCATGCGCAGGGACACCTGGCGGATCTTTCTCGACCATCCGGTCTTCGGCACCGGCCTGGGCACGATTGAGGCGGTTTTCCCGCCCTACGACAGCCTCTATGATGGCAAGATAGTTAATCACACCCACAACGACTACCTCGAAGCGCTGGCGGAGACGGGAATCCTCGGCGGGTTGTGCTGCGCGTGGTTTCTCGGTGTGCTTTTTTCCCAGGCCCTCCCGCGCGTGCGGCCCACGCAGCGCTCTTTCGCTTCCATCCTGCAGTTTTCCGCCTTGCTCGGCTGTGTGGGTTTTCTGGTGCACAGTCTCGTGGACTTCAATCTGCACATCCCGGTGAACGCCATGCTGTTTTTTGTGCTGGCCTTTCTGGCCACCGCGCAGATCGCGCCCGCCGCTCCAGTCGAGGTTCATCTTCGTTCACGGCGTGGAAATCCGTGACTTGCAGAGCCCCTGTACCTGTATAATCGATCTGGGGGAACTCTCATCGCATGCTGCCGGTCAGGCAGTTCGTGGCTACTTGCTTGTGCCTCGCCGCCGCGCTCATGGTCGCGCCGCTGCTTGAGACGCCCGCGCGCGCACAAACCGTCGGCGACACCCCGGCGCAAACCAACGAACGCATCAAGGAACTCTCCGCGGCGGCGGCCAAATCCGCGCCCCGCGATTACCTAATTGGTAACGGAGATCTACTGGATGTGGAAGTGTTCGATGTTAAAGAGCTGAGCCGCGACGTGCGCGTCAGTCAGACCGGGACCATCGGAATCCCTCTTGTTCCGGTGCGTCTCTACGTCGCTGGTCTGACCGAGATGCAAGCCGGGCAGAAAGTTTCCGAAGTGCTGGAGGCCGACGGCCTGGTGTCCAGCGCGAGTGTGACCGTCACCGTCAAAGAGCACAAGAGCCAGCCCATCACGATTGTGGGTGCCGTCGGTCACGCGATGGTGTACCCGGCCGACCACCAGGTGACCCTGCTTGAGTTGCTCGCTGAAGCGGGCGGCATTGCCAACGACGCAGGCGACAGCGTGATTATTACGCGGCCGGCGAGCGCGCAGTTTGTCGATGTTTCCGGGCCTGCCGCGACCGGGCCGGAGCAAGCCATCACCGCGGGCGCCGAGCCGCCCAGTTCCGAGCCGCCCAGCCTTGACAATCCCCCGCCTTCCGCGGCGCCTGAAGCGCCGGCGGCCGCCGCGACTTCCCCGGCGGCGCGCAACACCATCACCATCAACCTCGATGACCTCGTTGAGAAGGGCAACACCAGCAACAATATTCCGCTGATGGCCGGCGACATCGTAACCGTGCCGCACGCGGGCGTGGTTTACGTCCTCGGCGCGGTGGGCAAGCCCGGTGGCTACATTCTGTCAAGCGACCGCGGCGAAGTCAGCACCTTGAAGATTCTGGCGTTGGCCGGAGGCATGACGGGTACAGCGAAATCCGATCACGCCGTCATCATTCGCAGGAACGAACAAGGCCAGCAACACGAGGTCGAAGTGGACCTCAGGAAGGTGTTGCGGCGCGAAACCGAGGACGTGCAGCTGCTTCCGAGCGACATCTTGTATGTTCCGGACAGCAGGGCCAAAGCCGCCCTGTTGCATGCCGCGGAACTCGGCGTGGCTCTCGGATCCGGCATCGCGTTGTACCGCCTGGCGTACCACTGAGACATGACTGACGAACACAAAATTATCCCGCGCGACCTTGCCGGCTCGAATGGAGCCGTGGAAATCGATCGCCTGCCGGTTTGGCAGCTTTCCCCCCGCGAACCGCACCTTTACGACTACCTGCTGATTCTGCGCAAGCACCAGTGGCTGATTCTTTCTTTCGTGCTGGCGGTCGTGACCATCGTCTCCGTGGCCACCTTCAAGATGCAGCCCGTGTATGTAGCTACCGCGCGAATCGAAATCGACCGCGAGACCTCCAATATTCTGCCCTTCCCGGGCAACGATTCCTACGACGCGGCCATGGACCTCGATAACTACATCGAGACGCAATCGAAGGTGCTCACCAGTGAAACCCTGGCGCTGCAGACCATTCGCAATACCGGGTTGAGTACCCGTCCGGAGTTCGCAGGATCCTCGGGACCCTCCGAGGCCGTGGCCATCGGCAGTCTGGCCAATCAAAAGCGTCCGCCCGAACTCGCGGAGTTCCTGGGCAGCCTGAGCGTGCGCCGCGTGCCCACCAGCCGGCTCCTGGACGTCAGTTTTGAGTCCACCGACCCTGTGTGGGCGGCGAAAATTGTGAACGCCCACCTTGAAACCTTTGTGGAACAGAATTTCCGCAGCCGCTATGAGGCCACCACGCAGGCCTCCACTTGGCTCGCCGACCAGCTGGATGAGTTGAAGGTCAAGGTACAGAAATCCGAAGATGCCCGCATCGCCTACGAGCGCCAGAATCAGATCTGGTCGCTCGATGATAAATCCAACATCACCACGCAGCGCCTGGCCGACGTCAACCGCCAGTTGACGGAAACGCAGACCGAGCGGATGAAGAAGGAGTCCCTCTATGAGTTTGCCAAGTCGGGGGATCTCGACGCCATCCCGCAGGTGCAGGCCAACCCCTATTTGATGGAACTGATTCGCAGGCGCAGTCAGTCGGTCCAGGAATACAACGACGCGCTCGGACAGTACGGTCCGAATTTTCCGAAGGTGCTGCGTCTGCAGGCCCAGCTCAAGGAACTCGACGAGAACCTTGAAAAACAGAAGAAAAACATTGTGGACGGCCTCGAGAGCGATTATCGCGAGGCCCGCCAGCGCGAGACACTGCTTTCAGAAGCTTTGGACCAGCAAAAAGTGGACGTCAACGCGATGTCGGAAAAGATGGTCGAATATGAAATTCTCAAGCGCGAAGCGGAAGCCAACAAGGCTCTCTACGACGGCTTGCTGACCAAGCTGAAAGAAGCGGGCATCACCGCGGGGCTGCGTTCGTCCAATATTCGCATTGTCGATCCGGCCATGATTCCCTCTTATCCTTCGCGGCCGGCCAAGGCCCGCAACGTGGCGCTGGCCTTTCTCGTGGGCCTTGTCGGCGGCATCGGCCTGGCGCTGATGCGCGAATATATGGACAACACCGTGAAGACTCCGGACGACATCGAGACGCTGGCCCGGCTGCCATCCCTGGCCGTGGTGCCGCAGTTTGTGGGATCCAATGGCGGCGGGAAACGCGCGGGTCTGCTGCAGGGCTTTGCGGCTGCCAACGGCCACGAGAAGCGCATCGAGCTCGTCGCGCAGCACTTGCCCAAGTCTCAGATGTCGGAAGCCTTCCGGGCCCTGCGCACTTCGCTGCTCCTTTCTCAGGCGGGCCACCCGCCGCAGGTGATTCTGGTTACCAGTGCCTTGCCGCGCGAAGGCAAGACCACCGCAGCGGCCAACCTGGCCGTCACCCTGGCGCAACTCGGAGACAGCACCGTGCTCGTCGATGCCGACCTGCGGAAACCGGGAGTCGGCCGCTTGCTGAATATGACCGGCGGCAAATACGCCGGGCTCAGCTCCTATCTTGCGGGGGTAAGCAGCCTCGATCTGGTGACCGTGCCGCATCCCGTCATCGCCAACCTGGCGGCCATTCCAACCGGTCCCCTCCCGCCGAATCCTGCGGATTTGCTCTCTTCGCACAAACTCACGGAAGCCATTGCCGAACTGCGGACCAAGTACAAATTTATCGTGATCGATTCGCCGCCGGTGATGGCCGCGACCGACGCCGTTATTCTTTCCGTGCAATCAGACGGCGTGCTCCTGGTGGTGCGCAGCGGAGAAACTCCCAAGGAAGCCTTTTCGCGCACCCGCGACCTGCTCGTCAGCGTGAAGTGTCATCTCCTCGGCGTGGTGCTGAACGCCGTCGATTCCAGCGCGCCCGACTATTACTATTCCTATCGATACTATCCATATTCCTACGGCTATGGTCCCCAGGAGTCCATGGATACGCCGCATCAGGAAGAGACCGAAGCCGTTGGGCAGGTTCGTCCCCGCGAACGTCACGCCGTCCGTGACGAAGATACAGAAACTCTCTAAGGAGACCTCGTGCGGTTCTTGATCACTGGTGGCGCAGGATTTATCGGTTCACACTTGGCGGAACGGCTGCTCGATCGCGGCGACCATGTGGTTTTGCTGGACAACCTCTCAACCGGCAGCGTCGAAAATATCCGTCATCTGAAGTCCCACGAACGCATGCAGTATCATTTTGACAATATCGAGAATCGCCAGCTCGTCGCGGAGCTGGTCGACGACGCCGACGTGGTGGTGCATCTGGCCGCGGCGGTGGGCGTAAAGCTCATTGTCGAAAGCCCCGTGCGGACAATCGAAACCAACGTCAACGGAACGCAGATGATCCTTGAAGCGGCTTGCAAAAAACGCAAGCTGGTGCTCACCGCTTCGACTTCCGAGGTTTACGGCAAAAATACCAACGTGCCGTTTCATGAAGATGCCGACCTGGTTCTCGGTGCCACCACCAAGGGCCGCTGGAGCTATGCGGCCTCAAAAGCGCTCGATGAGTTTCTCGCGCTGTCCTACTGGAAGGAAAAGAAACTTCCCGTCATCGTGGTGCGCCTGTTTAACACCGTAGGCCCGCGGCAAACCGGGCGCTACGGCATGGTGCTCCCGAACTTCGTGAAATCCGCGCTGGACGACGCGCCGATCCAGGTGTACGGCAACGGGCTGCAATCGCGTTGTTTCTGCGACGTGCGCGACACCGTCGAGAGTTTAATCCGCCTCATGGATACGGATAAGTCCGTGGGCGAGGTCATCAACGTCGGCAACACCGAAGAAGTCACCATCGCGGAGCTTGCACAGCGCGTCAAGCGGCTCACCGCCAGCTCTTCCCCCATCGAATACATACCTTACGACAAGGCCTACGAGCCAGGCTTTGAGGACATGATGCGCCGCGTCCCGTGCGTCGACAAACTCCAGGCGCTCACCGGGTTTCGTCCGCAAACTTCTCTTGAAGACATCATCGGCCGCGTGACCACCTTCTTCCGCGCCACGCAGCGCCCGGCCGCCAAAATGGCGACCAGCAGCGCCGACTAACCCAGCCGTCCGGCTCGCCCGAATCTCCCCATCCAGCGTTCCGGCGAAGAGTACATCGCCGCGCGATTCGAGCGGGAAAAATGCCTCACCTTCTGCGCTATTTTTGCTAGTCTCTAAAGTTGCCGGAAGTCTAACCCGGCGCCTTAAAAGAAACGAGTGGGGAGTTTTCGCCAAGCCGGCGGCTTGCGAAAAACGGACGGAGATCGTTGATTCACAGCGCGGAAAAATCGTCCCGTCTCACCTCCGGCCCCTATCATCGCCGGCCGGAGTTCTGGCTCTTGCTCCTCTTTCTCGTTTCTCTGCCGCTCATAAATCCCTGGGTGCGCGGCGACGGCGTCGGTTACTATGCCTACCTTCGCGCGCCGATCATCGAGCACAGCTTAAACTTCGAAAACGACTACCGCTCGGCCAACGCCAGTTTTCGCGGCCCGCGGCTCGACGAAAACGGCGGCATCAGGCCCGAGCTCCGCACGCCGACCGGTCATCTTGAAAACCATTTCACCGTGGGCCCGGCCATCCTCTGGAGCCCCTTTTTCCTTACCGCCCACGCCGGGGTGCTGCTCGCCCGCGCTTTGGGTTCAAGTGTCGCCGCTGACGGCTTCTCTTCTCCGTATCGCCTGAGCATGGCCTTCGCGACCGCGCTCTACGGGTTCCTCAGTCTTCTGCTGGCCTTTCGCGTGGCCCGCCAGTATGTGGAGACCTGGTGCGCGCTGCTTGCCACCATCGCCATCTGGTGGGCCAGTTCGCTGCCCGTGTACATGTATTTCAATCCCTCCTGGTCCCACGCACTGTCCGCTTTCGTCGTGGCGTTTTTTCTCTGGTACTGGAATGGAACGCGCACGCAGCGTACCGGGCGGCAGTGGCTGCTGCTCGGCGTATGCGCCGGTCTGATGCTCGACGTCTACTATCCGAACGCCATGGTGCTGGTTGTTTTGCCAATCGAGGCCGTCGCGCAATACCGCGCAGCGTTCCGGGATCCCGCGGCCTCCCCGCGGCCCGCGCGTCTGCTCGCGAGTCATGTGCTCGCCATTCTCGTCGCGGCCGCGTGTTTCCTGCCGACCTTTGTCGCGCACCGCATCATTTACGGCGACGCTCTCGAATCGGGATACATTCCGCTGCGCGACTGGCTCTGGCGCGCCCCGGCGCTTCTCCCCGTTCTTTTCTCCGCCAATCATGGCCTGCTGGTCTGGACGCCTATCCTGGCGCTGGCCATCCTCGGCCTCGGGATTTTCTGGCGCCGCCAGCCCGCGGTGGGCGGCTACTTTGCCGCCGCTGCGCTGGCCTTCTATCTCTTCATCGCCTGCTATCCGGACTGGGCCGGCATCTCTTCCTACGGCAACCGCTTCTTTGTTTCCCTCACCATGCTCTTCGTGCTGGGCTTGGCCGTTTTTCTGGACGCTCTCGCCGAACTCGTTCACGATCGTCGCGCTGCCCTTCTCGCCGCGAGCGTCCTCCTCGCGGTCTGCATGCTCTGGAACGCCGGGCTCATGTTTCAGTGGGGTTCGCACCTTGTTCCCGCGCGCGGTCCCATCAATTTTTCCGAGATGATCCACAATCAGTTTTTCGTGGTCCCGCGCCAGCTGACCGGCAAGCTGGAAACCTACCTTTTCCGGCGCCGCAAACTCATGCAGCAGATCGAAGACAGCGACATCCAGCAAATGAAGCAGCAGTCCCGGCCGTAGGGGCAGGCGCCGATGCGCGAAGCGGACGCTGGAGAGAGAGAGAGAGAGCCCTTTCCGCCCTCGGTCCTTTCTACTCTGGTACTCTAGGGTTGCTCCAAAATTAGCGGTCGGCGCGCGATTTTCCCGGCTGCCCCTAGCGAGGTTTTCGGTTTTTTCTGATGATTTCGGCGACCACACATCCGCCCGACGAGCCTTTGCCGGACGCGCGTCTCTCGGGCGCCGACACGCCCGCAACCCCTCCGCCGGAACCCCTCGTCGAGCGAGTGCAGGAATCTCTCACCGCTTCCTCTCCTCTGAGCCCCGCCATGATCGTGCGCATCGAGCCGCCGCGCGGCTGGTTCGATCTGCGACTCGGCGAACTCTGGGCTTACCGCGAACTGCTCTATTTTTTCATTTGGCGCGACGTCAAGGTCCGCTACAAGCAGACCGTCATCGGCGTGGCCTGGGTGGTTATCCAGCCGGTCCTGACCATGGGCGTCTTCACCCTCTTTTTCGGACGCCTCGCGAAACTCCCGAGCGACGGCCTGCCCTATCCCGTCTTCTACTTCGCGGCCCTCGTTCCCTGGACCTATTTCGCCACCGCGCTGCAAAGCTGCACCAATGTGGTGGTTGAAAACCAGCGCGTCATTACCAAGGTCTATTTCCCCCGCCTGGTTTTGCCCATCTCTCCGGTCCTCGCGGGCCTCGTGGACTTCGCCATCGGTTTCATGGTGCTCCTCGTGGTAGTCGCCTTCTATGGCCTCCGCCCTACTCCCGCGGTCCTCTGGCTGCCCGTATTTCTCTTGCTGGCCCTGCTCACCGCGCTCGGTGTCGGCCTCTGGATGGCAGCCCTCAACGCCCTGTACCGCGATGTTCGCTACATCGTCCCTTTCCTGATGCAGTTCTGGATGTTCGCCTCCCCGGTCGCGTACCCGAGCTCTCTGGTCCCGGCGCGTTACCGCTGGCTCTACGGCCTCAACCCCATGGCTGGCGTCATTGAAGGCTTCCGCTGGGCTCTAACCGGGCACGGCCAACCCCCCGGCGGGCAACTGGCCGCCAGCGCCGTCGCCGTTCTCCTGATTCTTGCGGGCGGCCTGCTCTTTTTTCAACGCATGGAGGGCGCCATCGCCGACCGCGTCTAGCCCGCTCCTGCCCGGCCCCGCTTCGCGCATCGCCGAACTCCCCAGTCTGGCCTGGCCACCGTCACGGGCCATTCTGCGCGACGAGGCTCCAGGCCGCACTCCGCTGAGGAGCGCACCACCTCCCTCGCGCCCCGCACTTTCTTTTCCCAGAAAACATCTCAACCCGCGCGCCGCCCTTGACTTTCCTGCGGTAATCGCTATCGTCTCCCTTCCGGAATTTTCTCTTTTACCTTCCGGAAGGCGACTCCTGGAGAACCGGCCCGATGAAACTGCAGAAACCCAAGCACTCTCTCCTAACCCTGATCCTCGCTTTCGTGGCCGCGCTGCTTCCCGCCACGATTCGCGCGCAGGAGCCCGGTTCTAAGAGCTACGTTCTTAAAGCCGCGCGCATGTTTGACGGCAAAAGCGACGCCCTCACAACGCCCGGCGTTGTCGTCGTCACCGACGGCAAGATCGCGGCGATCGGCGCCAGGGCGGCGATTCCCCCCGGTGCGCAGGTGATCGACCTCGGCGATGCCACCTTGCTTCCCGGCTTCATCGACGCGCACACCCACCTCACCATGATGTACCGCGAGGACTACACGAAAGCCATGCTCGAGGGCCTGCAGCAGACCATCCCGGAAAAGGCCATCGACGCCACGGTCAACGCGCGCGTCACGCTTATGGCCGGATTCACCACCGTGCGCGACGTCGGCTCAGAGGATTTTCTCGACGTCGGCTTGCGCAACGCCATCGACAAGGGCGTCGTGCCCGGCCCGCGCATGCTCATCTGCGTGCACGCCATCGGCGCGACGGGCGGACACTGTGATGAGACCGGCTTTCGCTCTGGCGTTTTCGGCAAAGAAACGGGCCCGGAAGAAGGCGTAATCAACGGCGCCGATCAGGCGCGTTACGCCGTGCGCCTGGCGCACAAATACGGCGCAACAATTATCAAGACCTGCGCAACGGGCGGCGTCCTGTCGCTGGCCGATGCCGTGGATACACCGCAACTGACCCAGGCGGAACTCGATGCCCTGGTCGATGAAGCGCATGCCCTGCGGCTCAAAACCGCGGCGCACGCGCACGGCGCGGAAGGCGCCAAACGCGCCATTCGCGCGGGCATCGATTCCATCGAACACGGCTCGTTTTTAGATGACGAGGCCCTCGATTTGATGAAGCAGCACGGCACGTATTACGTGCCGACACTGATGGCCTTACAAGGACTCTCCGAGCAGATCGCGAAAGGTGTGGCCATTCCGCCGCCGATACGCGTGAAGGCCGACATGGCGATCGCTTCGCTGCACCAGACGTTCAAGAAAGCGCTCGCGAGGAACATCAAGATTGGGCTGGGCACGGACGCCGCGGTGTATCCACACGGGCGCAACGCCGAAGAATTTCACCAGATGGTGGATCTCGGAATGAAACCGGTCGATGCGCTGCGGGCCGGCACTTCCTCGGACGCAGATTTGCTGGGCCTGTCGGCGAAAATCGGCACGCTCGAGGCCAACAAGCTTGCCGATGTCGTGGCCGTCCCCGGCGATCCAATTCAGAATATCCGCGAGACCGAGCACGTTTTCTTTGTGATGAAAGAGGGCGTGATCTACAAAAACGTTCCGCCGGGCAACCAGTAGCCGGCAGCGGGGCAGGGCGTTGGCGTGCGGTTCGCGTTTCCCGTCCGGCAGCGCGGGTCTCTGGCCAACGAGGGCGCGAGGTCGGCGCTAAGCTTCTAGCTTGAAGCGCGTCGAGGCCAGGCGGTACAAGCGACGCCAGACGAGGCGATTGATCAGCACCACCACCGTGGCCATGATCAGCGTGGAGGCCAGCAAGATATCGAAGCGCCCGGAATCGCTGGCGCTGGCGATGGTGCTGCCGAGGCCGGGAGCGGAAACGATGCGCCCCTGGAAATGAAAATACTCGGCCACGATGCTGGCGTTCCAGGCGCCGCCTGAAGCCGTGACCATGCCGGTGACCAGGTACGGAAAGATTCCGGGAAGAATCAGAAAGCGCCAGCGGTCCCAGGAACTGAAACGGAAGATACTAGCGGCTTCCTTGAGGTCCGTGGGGATGGCCATGGCCCCGGCGATGACGTTGAACAGGATGTACCACTGCGTTCCGAGCAGCATCAGCAGCATCGCGGCGATTTCCAGTCCCCCGCGCAGACGGATCAAAAACAGCAAAATCACGGGGAAAAGCGCGGTGGCTGGAATAGAAGCGGCCATCTGGGCCAGGGGCTGGGCGATGCGCGAAAACCTGGGGTGCGAGCCGATGTATACGCCGACGGGCACGGTCCAGAGCGCGCCGAGGAGCAACGCGGCGTTGACGCGCAGGAACGTGTACGCGGCACTGCGCAGTAACGCGGCATAGTCCTCGCCGCGCAGCTGCGCCAGCTCGAGGACGGCATGGTAGAGGGCGACGGCCAGCCCGCCGAGCGCGATAACCGCAAGAGAATAGCCCAGCCATTTGCGCGGCTGGCGTTGCTTGGGGGCGGAAAAAGTAGCCGCGGCGCGCCGCGCGCCGAGCGCGAAGGAAAGCGTGATCCAGTTGATGACCGGACTGAGCAAGAGGCGCCACAAGCGAATGACGATGGAGGCGCGGCCGATCAGACTGAGCAGGGTGGTCTGGGATTTTCCGGAGCTTTCCACCTGCTCGAATTTGAATTTGTCGGCCCATACAATCACGGGGCGCCAGACCAGCTGATCGAGCAAAACGATCACCCCGATCATTGCCGCCAGGCCCCAGAGGATGGCGCGCGTGTCCCCGTGGCTCGCGGCGGTTTGCAGAAATGACCCCAGACCGGGCAGGCGAAAATCGCGCGGGCCCAGCACGAACATCTCGCAAGCCATCAGGAAAAACCATCCTCCGGCGACGGACATCATGGAATTCCAGACCAGGCCGATGGTCGAGAACGGCAGATCGAGCTCCATGAAACGCTGCCAGGCGCTGAAGCGGTAGATGATGGCGGCCTCGCGCAATTCGCGCGGCTGGGTTTTGAGCGAAGAGTAAAAACTGAATGCGATGTTCCAGACCTGTCCCGTGAAAATCAGGAGAACGGAGCCCAGCTCGACGCCGATCTGGCTGTGCGGGAAGATGGCCACCATGGCCAGCATGACGCCGGGCAAAAAGCTCAGCACCGGTATGGACTGCAGAATGTCGAGCAACGGGACCATCAGAACTTCCGCGCGGCGATACTTTGCGGCTATGTATCCGTAGGCCAGCGCGAAAAGCAGGCTGAGAACATAGGCGATACCGATGCGCGCGAGGGAATACAGCGCGTAGAGCGGAAGAATACGCGGATTCTGCGATATCTCGGCCTCGGCGTGCACCGGGCCGAGCCAGGAACGGCCTATGGCATAGACGCCGTAGATAGCGGCAAAGACGAAAAGGAATATGGTGATGTCGATCAGGAAAGCAAAATTCCAGTGCGAGCCTGCGGGCCGCCGCTGCGTCGGCGGAATCGGCGTGGTGGATTGTGCAGGGCTGGCGGTTAAGGACAAAGGGAGATTTAAACCTCGGTGAGGGTCAGCTTGCCGGTGGCGGCGTCGTAATCAAAGAGTTCGGCGTAGCGTCCCCACTGGATGGCGGTTTCCAGCTGGCGCCGCGATTCGTCCTCACTGAAGTGCTCGTCGAGCAGATCGCGAAAGAATTCGTCGGAAAGGGTGCGGTCGGCCTTGGCTTTAAGTGACTGCTCCATTTGCCGGAGCAGCGGAACGCTGGCGAGAGCCGCTTTGCGAAAAATAGCTTTGCGCGCCTGAATATCGGCGTGCGCGAATGCCAGTCCTTCGGAAGTGATGATGGCGTCACCTTCTTCGACGCGCAGCAGCCCGAGAAGCGCGGCGGTATCGATGGTGGGAAGCAGGGCGTCGACTTCAAGGCTGAGCTCGTCGGCCAGCTTGCGCAGGTCGATGCGCGGGCCGAGGTCGGCCAGAATTTCCAGCAGTCCCGCCATGCCCCCGGGACGGGTGTGGGGCAGCATGATGGGCTTGTGGGGAACGATTTTGCCGGGATGAGTGCCGGAAGTCGAGGTTACCAGATGGCGATCGTCGGGACTCGTGAGCACGCGATAGATGTCGTCGACCAGGGAGATGAATTCGGGAGTTTTGCGGTCGCGGGGATAAAGCATGGTGACCGTGAAATCGGCGTGGATGTGCGCCGGATTGCGGCCGAGAACGATGATGCGGTCGGCGAGGATTACCGCTTCCTCGATATTGTGGGTGACGATAAAAATAGCGCGCGTGGGTATTTTGTGTTCAAGCCACAGCTCGAGAAGTTCGCCGCGCAGAGTCTCCGCGGTAAGCACGTCGAGCGCGGAGAAGGGCTCGTCCATAAATAAAACTTCCGGTTCAACCACCAGCGCCCGCGCCACACCGACGCGTTGCTTCATCCCGCCGCTCAGTTCCTTGGGATAGGCGCTCTCAAAACCATCGAGGCCCACAGAATCGATGATGCGCAGCGCGCGTTTGTGACGCTCGATGGTGGGCATGCCGCGGGCTTCAAGGGGCGCTTCCACATTCTCAAGAACGGTTAGCCAGGGAAAGAGTGCGAAGCTCTGGAACACGATGGAGACGTTCGGACTTTCCCCGCGCACGGGTTGCCCGTGCCAGAAAACCTCCCCGGCGCTCGAGGGCGAGAGGCCGGTGAGCATGCGCAGCAACGTGGATTTGCCGCATCCCGACGGCCCCAGAAGAGCGATAATTTTCCCGGGATAGACGGCCAGATCGGTGGCAGAAATCACCTGAATGCGGGTGCCGTCGGGTTGCGGATAAAACTTTTCAAGTTTGCGCGCTTCGATGATGGGCTGAGTGGCGGCCGCAGCGGGCAGGGCGGAACTCTCCGGAGTGATGTTCGCGGTGCTCATAAGAGCGTGTATTATCGCTCAAACACGGGGTGGGCGAACAGCAGGGATGTCGGTTACCCGGCGATTATTACGCCCGTGTGAACGCCGGCGCGTGACTTAGAGGAGCGAGCCCTGCGGCCTGCCCTTTCCGCGACGGGCCCGCGCGCGCGATGAGCAAAAAGCGGGTTGGACTCCGGCGGCACAACATGACAGCTAGTGAAGAGCAAGGAATGAGCGAAGATCGGGGCACGCTGATTGTGACGGGTGGGGGTCGCGGCATCGGCGCCGCGATTTCGCGCATGGCGGGCGCGCGCGGCTACGCCGTGGCCGTCAATTACCGGTCCGACCAGGCTTCCGCAGATCGGGTGGTTGAGGACATCCGGCGGAATCATGGCCGGGCCATGGCCATTCAGGGCGACGTGGGAACAGAAGGCGACGTTCTAGGGCTGTTTGCGGCTGCGGAGCAGACTCTCGGTCCTCTTTCCGCGCTGGTCAACAACGCGGGCATAACCGGAGGATTCGCGCGCATCGAATCCGTCGAGGCTGCCGCGCTCGAGCGCCTCATGGCCGTAAACGTGACCGGGGCGATTCTGTGCGCCCGCGAAGCGGTGAAGCGGCTTTCCGGAAAACACGGCGGCCGCGGCGGTGCTATCGTGAATATCTCTTCGCGCGCGGCCGAGCTCGGCGCACCCGGCGAATGGGTGCACTACGCCGCGTCAAAAGCCGCGATTGACGCGCTCACCATCGGCCTTGGCCGGGAAGTGGCCACCGAAGGGATTCGCGTGAACGCCGTCGCTCCCGGCCTGGTCGAGACGGACATTCATGCCGCCAATGGAGATCCCGGGCGGCTGGCACGTCTGGCGCCGACAATTCCCATGGCTCGCGCGGGGACGGCTGAGGAAATTGCCGAGGCGGTGTTGTGGTTGTTGTCGCCCGCGGCTTCGTTTGTTACCGCGACCATCCTCAATGTGGGCGGCGGGCGCTGAGGCCACGCGGTCCACGCCGCGGGGAAACCGCTCGAGCGGTTGTTACAATTGGAGATGGAGTTAAAGAGGAGCAGTTGGCAAAACACTACGGCGGGGAATGGTTCTGGGCGGTTGGCATTTCTCTGGGCACGGCGCTGCTGGTGGTGGCGCCTTTTTTTGTGCTGGGAATCGCCTCGGGACACGATTTTGAGTTTCATGCCGCCTCCTGGATGGACGCCGCCGGGCAGTGGAAGGAAGGCATCCTCCTTCCGCGCTGGACGGAGTGGGCCAATCACGGGTTTGGCGAACCGCGATTTATTTTTTATCCGCCACTGTCGTGGATGCTGGGGGCGGCGCTCGGTTCGCTCATCCGCTGGAAGCTCGTGCCCGTGGTTTTCATTGTGCTGATGCAGACGGCGGCGGGTCTCTGCGCGTTCGCGCTGGGGCGGGAAGTGACGACGCGCGGCGGAGCGCTCTTTGCGGCGGCCTCCTACGCGGCGAACCCTTACGCGCTGCTCGTCGTTTACATGCGAAGTGATTTCGCAGAGCAGCTCGCGACGGCGTTTCTGCCCCTGCTCTTGCTCGCCGGGCTGCGCGTCAGCGGAATTTTGCGCAAGAAAAGCGCAGACCCCGCTTCGCGAGCGCTCCTGCCGGTGCCAGGTCGCGATATTGCCTGGTTTGCGGTGGTGTTTGCCCTGGTCTGGCTTTCCAACGCACCTGCCGGAGTGATGGCCAGTTATTCGATGGCTTTGCTTTTCGCCTGGGCGTCGCTCTCAGGACGCTCTGTGCTTCCCGGGCTTCGCGGAGCGGGCGGCCTGGCGCTGGGGCTCGGACTGGCCGCGTTTTATCTGCTGCCCGCAGCGTTCGAGCAGCGCTGGGTGAACATCGAGCAAGCGCTGGCTTCCGGTTTAGAGCCGGTGCAGAATTTTTTGTTCACGGCGATCGACGATCCGGAGCATACGCTGTTTAACTGGATCGCGTCGGGCATCGCAATTCTGCTGATGGTGCTGACCGGCATGGCAGCGTTGCTCTCCCACCCGAACGCCGCCCGGGAGACGACCACCAGCCGGGACGAAGAAGGCCGGCGCGCCATCTGGGGCGCGGTGCTCGTGCTGGCGGCGGCCAGCACAGCGCTGATGCTCGGGCCCAGCAACATTTTCTGGCGATTCCTCCCGAAGCTGCGATTCGTGCAATTCCCGTGGCGCTGGATGTGCGTGCTGGCGGTGGCTTACACCTTTTTCCTGGCGTGTGCGTTTGGCCGTTCGCGTCGCGCGTGGATTCTGCTCGCCGCCGTGGCGCTCTCGAGCGCCGCTACCGCGACGCTGCTGGTTCGCCAGACCTGGTGGGACACCGAGGACCTGCCGACCATCCGGGCAGCCATCGCCAGTAGCGCGGGGTACGACGGCACGGATGAATACGACCCGCGCGGGGACGATCATTACGATCTGCCGGCGAAAGCTCCCCGGGCGGTGATTTTGAACGCGGAAGATGCCGAAGATCCCGGGCCAGAAGCGCGCGTAGAAATCGAGAAATGGACGGCCGATGAAAAACAGGTGCGTGTTTCATCCCCGGAAAGGGCGCGCATGGCCCTCCGTCTGCTCGATTACCCGGCGTGGTCGATCGAGGTGAATGGAACGAGGGTTGCCGCGGAACACCCGGAAGGTTTGGCGCAGATCCTGGTGCCGCTCGCGGCCGGTACGTCAGAGGTTCGTGTGCATTTCGTGCGAACCGCGGATCGCACCACGGGAGCGGGGATTTCTCTCGCCAGTCTAGGCGCGCTCTTATGGCTCTCGGCGGGCCGGCGGGCGAAGACGGCGCTTGCCTAGGACGGACATTTTGGATATTTTCGCACCACCTGGCAGCGTCCAGCAGCAAGGAATTGCGGCGGCAGAGTTTACGCTTTGCGCCGAGAAGACGGAAACCAGAGCCAGACGAGGAAGGCGAATGAAGCTGAAATCTAGAATGCGTACGGGGATGTTGCGTTTCCTTGGCCTCCTGGCCTTGGGTGTTGCGCTGGTCGCGCCGGCCGAAGCTCAAGACGCCACGCTGCCGCCGGCTGGACAGCAGGCGGTTCTCACGGTGAAAGGCGATGGGGTGCAGATTTACGCCTGCAAAGAAGTCGCGGGCGTGGCGCAGTGGGTCTTCGAGGCGCCCGAAGCCAAGCTGCTCGACGGATCGGGCAAAGAAGTCGGGACGCATGGGGCGGGACCGTTTTGGAAGGTTACGGATGGCAGCTTGGTGAAGGGCAAGTTGCTGACCAGCAGCAAGGCTCCCGGAACCGGAGATATCGCCTGGCTGCTGTTGCGGGCCAGCGGGCATGAAGGCAGCGGGGCGCTAAGCGCGGTCGAATACATTCGCAGGTCGGACACGCATGGCGGTGTGGCGCCCGCGGCGGGATGCGATGCGGGACATCTGGACGCGACGGCACGGATTGCTTATACGGCGACCTACGCGTTTTATGCCGCCAAGCCGTAGACGTTGCGCTGGCGCGCCGGCCGGAAGACCCGGCGCCCGCCAAGGCCGGGCCCCAGCGAGCCGCTAACGGCGGTCGACGGCCGGATGGCGGATGTCCTGGCCCTGAACGATGTAGATCACGTCTTCGGCGATGTTGGTCGCGTGGTCGCCGATGCGCTCGAGATTTTTGGCCACCAGGATCAGCTCGAAGGCCGGGAAGACCACGCTTGAATCCCCCATCATGTAGGTCAATAGCTCCCGGAAAATTTGGTCGCGGTAGTGATCGACCTTGTCGTCGCTGGCGAGGACGTTTTGCGCCAGGTCGACATCGCGGCGGACCACGGCATTGAGAGCCATGCGCACCATCTCTTCGGCCAGCTCGCTCATGCGCGGGAGGTCGACGTAGGGCTTGACGCGCGGGTGGCGCAGGATGCGCAGCGCTCCCTGGGCGATGTTCACCGCCTGGTCGCCGATGCGCTCAAGGTCGTTGTTGATGCGCGAAACAGCCAGCACGAAGCGGAGATCGGCGGCCATCAATTGATGCAGGGCGAGAAGCTGCACGACGCGATCGTCGATTTCAAGCTGCAGTTCGTTGATGGCGGATTCTTCCTCGAGGGTGCGCTTGGCCAGGGCTTCGTCGGAGTCCAGCACGGACTGCACCGCCTGGTGCACGGCGCGTTCCGCGAGGCTGCCCATCCAGAGGAGGCGCTCTTTGACTTCGTTGAGATCTTTCTCAAAATGCCGTTCCATGGCGTCCTTCCTGTGATCCCTCTCGTGCCGGTTGCGGCCGTGCTCTAAAAAAACGGGTTCCTCGCCGGGCTTGGAAAGAACCAAGCTAACAGGGGCCGGCAAGACGAAATTCTAAAAAAACTCGAGTGCTCGGAGCGTAGCGCACTTTCCGCGCGGTAACGAAAAAATCATCCGAAACGCCCAGTGATGTACGCCTCCGTGCGCGGATCCGTGGGCGTGGTAAACAGATGCGGCGTGGGAGTGAACTCGATGAGCTGCCCGGTCAGGAGAAAAGCGGTGTAATCGCTGACGCGCGCGGCCTGCTGCATGTTGTGGGTGACGATAACGATGGTACAGAGATTTGTTAATTGCACGAGAAGCTCTTCGATTTTGGCGGTGCTGATGGGGTCGAGGGCCGAGCAAGGCTCATCGAGCAGCAGGACTTCGGGCTCGACAGCCAGTCCGCGGGCGATACACAGACGCTGCTGCTGGCCGCCCGAGAGTTCGTAGGCCGATTTGTGGAGGTGGTCTTTCACCTCGTCCCAGAGGGCAGCGTGGCGGAGACTTTTTTCCACGGCGTCGGCCAGGGCCAGCTTCGAGCCGTTGATGCGCAGGCCGTAAGCGACATTATCAAAGATGGATTTGGGAAAGGGATTGGGGCGCTGAAAGACCATTCCCACGCGGCGGCGGAGCTGCGTGACATCCTGATCATGGATGTCTTTGCCGTCGAGCAGGATGTCGCCTTCAAGGCGGGTGTGGCGCACGGTTTCGTTCATGCGGTTGAAGGTGCGCAAGAGCGTGGACTTGCCGCAGCCGGAGGGGCCGATCAGCGCGGTGACTTTATTGGCGGCGATGCCCAGGCTGATGTCGAAGAGGCTTTGCTTGGGGCCATAGAAGAAATTGACGTGCGAGACGGTCATACGCATGGAAGCTGCGGAGGGCATCTCGCGGCTCGGAAGCGAGCCGCTTGGGGGAGCTATGTTTACCGGCAAAGGCAACCTCACAGTAGCGTTCATCATTTCACGTCCTTGGAATCGAAACACCGCGCGCGAGGATGGCGCGGGCAAGAATATTTACGACCAGGATCAGGCCGAGAAGAACAAGACCTGCAGCCCAAGCCTGGCGGTGCCAGTCATCATAAGGAGAAATGGCATAGGTATAGATCATCACCGGGAGCGAGGCCGTCGGCTGCTCCCAGCCGGGGCTCCAGAAGCGGTTGCCGAATGCGGTGAAGAGCAAGGGAGCGGTTTCGCCGGCAACGCGGGCGAGCGCCAGCAGGATGGCGGTAAGAATACCCCGATAGGCCGCCGGCACGATGACGGAAGCGATGGTCTTCCACTTACTGGCGCCGAGGGCCATGGCGCCTTCGCGCAGGGCGCCAGGAACGGCTTGCAGAAACTGTTCCGTGCTGCGCAAGGTGATGGGAATCATCATGAGCGCCAGGGCGAAGGAACCGGCCAGCGTCGAATAGTGCTTGAAGGGCAGAACCACCAGCGCGTAGGCAAAAATTCCGATGACGATCGAAGGCACGCCGTTCAGCAGGTCGGCGGCATAGCGCACGATGAAGGCGATGGGGCCACCGCTGAACTCGGCAAGATACACGCCGCCGAGGAAACCGATGGGCACGCCAATCAGCGACGCCAGTAGCAAGAGCTTGGCGCTGCCCACAATGGCGTTGGCCATGCCTCCGCCAGCTTCACCGACGGGCGTCGGCAGCTTGGTGAAAAATGCCCAGTTGATGGACGTGCCCCCGTGATAGACCAGATAGCCGAGGATAAAAAAGAGCACGGATACCGTGACCAGCGCGGCCAGACCGGTCATGCCCAGCATGAAGCCGCTGACCAGCTTGCGGTAGCGCAAACGGGCGGTCATGTGCGCCCCATTTCGCTGCCGCGTTGCGCGGTGAGCAGAATGAGCAGGCGCGCAAGGCCGTTCAGAACGAAGGTAAGAATAAAGAGCACCAGGCCAAGTTCGATGAGCGACTGCAGGTACAGGTCGCCGGTGGCTTCGCTGAATTCGTTGGCGATGACCGCGGCGATCGAATAACCCGGGGAGAACAGCGAAGCGCTGATGGTCGGAGTATTGCCGATGACCATGGTGACGGCCATGGTCTCGCCGAGCGCCCGCGCCAGAGCAAGAAAGATGGAGCCCATGATGCCGGTGCGCGCGAAGGGCACGACGACCTTCCAGGTCGATTCCCAACGCGTCGAGCCGAGCGCCAGAGCGGCTTCGCGCTGATCGCGGGGAACCGAGAGGAGCACTTCACGCGACACGGACACGATATACGGAATGACCATGATGGCGAGCACGATGCCGGCGGTAAAGAAGCCCACGCCGTAAGCTGGGCCCTGAAAGAGCGGAAGGAAACCGAGAGTCGATTTAAGGAAGGGCTGAATATATTCGCGCATGATCGGGACAATGATGAAAACCCCGAGCAGCCCGTAGATAACGCTGGGCACGGCGGCAAGCAAATCGATGAAGAATTGCAGTGTGTCGGAGATCTTTTGCGGAGCTAATTCGGCGAGAAAGATGGCCGCGCCGATGCCCAGCGGTACGGCGATGGCCAGCGAAACGAACGCGGTGACGAGCGTTCCGTAAATGAAGGGAAGAGCGCCGAAGTCGCCTTCATTGGGATCCCAGGTGGAGGTGGCGAAAAAGTGGAAACCGAATTTATGACGTGGCAGCGCCGAGCCGTGCCAAAGCTCAAATACCAGGAGGAGCGTGACGAGCACGACGCTGGCCGCGAAAATAAACGTGACAACGCGCGCGATCTCGTCGCCTTCGCGCAGCTTGCTGAGAAAGGAACGCGAGCCCGAGACGGGGCCCGCGTTCGGTACAGTTGTGGTCGTGGCGGCCAATTAGGTCTTTCCGTTCCGACTTCGGTACTGGAATCTGCGTCGCTATCAGACGTTCCCGACGAAAAAACTTACTGAATCTTGTCGATAGCCTTCAGTTCCTTGGCAACGATTTCCTTGGGGATCTTGGCATACGACAAATTTTCCGCGTATGCCTGACCATCGGTGAGCGCCCACTTGATAAAACCCTTCAAAGCGTCGCGCTTGCCGGCGTCCGTAAATTTCTCGGGAATCAGCAGCCACGTGAAGCTGGCAATGGGGTAAGCGGTTTTGCCCGGAGCGTCGGTAATGGATACGCGGAAATCGTCGGGCATGGATTTCGCCGCTCCCGCCGCTGCCGCGCTCACACTGTTGAAATCCGCCTTGATGAAGGCGCCGGAGGAATTCTTCACCGTCCCGTAATCGATTTTGGTCTGCACCGCATAAATTAGTTCCACGTAGCCGACGGCGCCGGGGGTCTGTTTAATCAGTCCGGAGACACCTTCGCTGCCCTTACCGCCGAGGCCCACCGGCCAATTGATGGAAGCTCCAGTGCCAACCTTAGTTTTCCAATCCGGGCTGACCTTGGAAAGGTAGTCGGTCCAGATATAGGTGGTGCCGCTTCCTTCCGAACGGTGTATCACCACAATGTCGGTAGCCGGTAGTTTCACGCCGCTGTTCGCACCTGCGATCGCCGCGTCATTCCATTTGGTGATACGACCCAGGAAAATTCCCGCGAGAGCTTCCGGAGTGAAATTCAGCGAGGCAGTCACTCCCGGAATATTGTAGATGGGAACTGCTGCGCCTAGAACCGTGGGGAAGTGCAGAATTCCGGAGCCGTGTTTATCGGAATAAGCCTTGAGCTGGTCGGGGTTCATCGGTCCGTCAGAAGCGCCAAAGTCCACGGTGCCTTCGGTGACTTGCTTGATGCCCGCTCCCGAACCCAGAGATTGATAGTTAATTTGAATATTGCCAAACTTTTTGTGGTACTCGTCGAACCATTTGGAATAAATGGGGTACGGGAAAGTCGCTCCGGCACCGTTGATGAGCAAAGCGCCTTGCGCCCAAGCCACCGCTGCCAGGGCCAGCACCACGAGCAGCAAACCAGCAAATCGCTTCATGCGTCGTCTCCGTAGGATCTTCATTTTCCCTGTGTCGTTCCAGTATCTCGCGGACGTGTTACAGCATTGTTACAACACGTGGCAAATACGCCCGACAATCGAAGTTTGGACAGCTCCAACAACGGCTAAGTGTCTTTGTATTAGTCGTTTACAGCGAAACACCAATTTCGCAAGGCGAATGGGTGAGGAGTCGAGCCTTCCCAAAGCATGCGGTTCCGAGGTCGAGACCATCCCCACCGCGTGCCGAGCCGCTCGCATGCCATATTCGGATCGAGCTTCGCATTTCCGTGGGACAATGTCTCTCTAGAGACGGCAGCGAGCCTTTCCTGTCCTAATCCAAGAAACTCGCAACTGACGCCTAGCCGGCTGCCCTTGGGCCAAGTCAGGGGTGCAGGGTCACAGAGAACTGCCGCTTGGCCAGACTGGGGGTCCTCATTTGGCGGTGCCGACCCGCAGAAGCATTGCTGTTCCGCTCCGTATTTTGAGTGTGCCGCTGTCAAAAGATAGGACGATCACGCCAACGGGAACCGTGCGGCCAGCGTGGGCGATGTGGAGGTGTTCGATTCCGTACGTGCCGCAGGCATCCGAGGAGAAGACCCATAGGGCTTGCGGGCTTTGGTTACCGTCGATCGCGCCGCGACACTTTGTCCCTTCCTTGGCTCGTACTTGGCTGAGAACTCCGCTCGCAACGCGCTTGCCCACCACCAGAGACGAGTCATTCGCCGCGGTTACGGGTCCGCCGAGACCATAAACCGCATCACCGCCAATTTGCACGGTGTCCGACCAGTCAAACACGTCGCTTTCGCCCGGACCGCTCCGCGGTGTTTGCGCTTGTGCGACTTCCATCGGCCCTGCGATAGCCCGAAGACTTGTAGAAATGGGAATTGCCTGCCGCGATGAACGCAGCGTGTCGAACTGAATGGAGACTCTTGCGCCAGTCGCGCGGTTTCCTCGGATAACTTCGACGATATGTCCTTCGACCACCGCGCCTTCGCGAATCTTGGAACCGTCGGGCAGCGGAATATCCTGCATGATTCGCCCGGTAACAATTTGTCGCACTTTGTTCTTCGCAGAGGAAACAGAGGCATTCAAGCGCACGGGCAGAACGGTGCCGCTGGGAAGAATGATGGCGGCGGCAGGCGGCGGTGCGGTTTTTGACGCAGACGTGAACGGCCGGTCGGATGGCGACTGGGAATCCTCCTGAGCGGCGCGTTGTCGCGCTCTAGCCGCAGGATGGATGCTGACCGTTGCACACACCAGCGCCAACCAAAGGCGCAGCGCTATTTTTCCAGATGTCAGATGGTGCCCTCCGGGATTCATGGTTACCTCCTCCTAGATCTCTGCGATGAAGCTCCTCAGCGCGATCCCACAACGGACGCTGTCGGGGCGCACGGACCGGCTAATCGAGGGGACCGGTTTACTGACGGCGACACCCGGACGCGCAGAGGGCGCGAGGCATCGTACCTGGGAAACACGGCGGTAACCCGAGATGTACCGTTCACGAATTCGTCGAAGTACCAGTCGGTGACCACTGAAGAAATCTCGAAGGCAGTTCTCGCATTACTTCACGCAAAATGCGAGATCTTTACCGATGTACCGAGGAGTTCATCGGGGGGAAGTCCGGAGCCGCCGACGCATCCTTCCATGCAGACTCGCCGCCGTCCGATATTATGACACGCAGCTGGAAGTTTCTCATGTTCCCAATAATCCCGAACTTCTCGGTCGCGGCCAGATTTGCGTCCAGCGTCCAAGAAATGCTCGTGCAGGTGTCATAGACGGCTTTGCCTGCAGCGCCGCCGCTCGTATAGGGCAGCACGCCGCAACCGGGTGGCGGCGCAGCGATTGGGCCTAGCGCACCCGGCATCATGGACGACACGTGGAAGTAGTTGAACTTCGTCGTGTTTGATCCCGGGATGTCGGTGTTGAACGAAAGCGTTTGCTGGCCGGAATTACCGGAACCTTGATCCGAGGTCCAAGGCATTAACGGGGGCGTCTATCGCTGGGATAGCTCCACGCAAACGACGCAATTGCTCGTGAAATACCCGGAATTCCTGCTCACTGGGGTCTTCAGCGTCTCCTATGGCGTCACTCCGGACGGCGCAATCCCGATCTTACGCTCTCGATCTCGACATGCCATAAGGCCGAACGGGGGCCGAAGGGCATGTCTAACGAAGGTTGTACCTCAACCCGCGCAAATCCTGCTCCTCGAACCGCTAGCTTAGCTAAGCCAGGCACGACCTCCAAGGTAGCTCAACTCATCGCACAAGCCGAATAAAACCAGCGCCCGATGCGCTTTGACGAATCCCCCTCTTCTAGCTGGCCGACGCTTTGTGCCTGTTAAGCACAGGGCGACTGCGCCGCCACGACAACGAGCAGATCGCTGTGGCCTGGTAGATCGCGCGGAAAACAGGGCTGCACGTGAATCGCGAACGCGGACGCACTCCGCCTGGTACGTTAATCAAGCACTACGCAGGGGCTCACCCGAATATGCGTAAGGGCCAAAGCGAACGGCTGGCATCCGCGCCAGCCGTTCGACCTTACTCGTTGATTGCTTGGTATTGCAGCTTTTGCTTCTTGGTTAACGGCCCTTTTACTTGCCCGCAGGTTTGGTGGTCTTGTCGTTGTGCTTTTCGTTGTGGATCTGCTTGCTGTTCTTGTTTTGTTCTTTATTGATCTGCTTTTTTTGCTGGTTGTTGAGCGCGCCACCATTGGCGGTGCGCTCGTTGTGGACCTGCTGAGCGGTTTTGGCCTGGTTGGCATTGGTCTTGGCGGCTTCGCCGGAGGTCATTTGACCCGAGCGCAGACCGTTCGCGGTGCGCTGCTGCTGGTTGGCTTCACGGTTGTCGACGGCGTTGGGCTTAATGGTGTTGTCGTTGTGCTTTTCGTT
>JBEKSZ010000024.1:0-38785 GCA_049516615.1 Candidatus Acidiferrum sp.
ATGAGCCAAGCCTCGGGATCTGCTCCGGAAGGGCGAAAGGCTGCAAGCCCAGTGCCGGTCGGGTAGCCCGCGCGGGTCCAGTCATCGCCGAAATTTTGCATCAAGCGCCCTATGTTGTGCATCAGAGGAGCGATTCGCTGTGAATCAATCAAGTTGCTGCAAGGAGGACACAATGAGCACATCACCAAGAATGTCCGAAGAGAAGAAAATTGTGTATACCGCAAAAACACACACTGTGGGGGGCCGTGAACATGGTGTGGGGCGCAGTTCGGATGGGCGGCTGGACGTCAAACTCTCGATCCCCGGCTCGGTGGGCACCGGCACCAATCCGGAACAGCTCTTTGCCGTGGGCTGGTCAGGCTGCTTTGAGGAGTCGATGAAAATTGCGGCTCGCAAGATGAAGATCAGGCTTCCCGAGGAGACAACTCTCGACGCCGAAGTAGATTTGTGTATGAGCGGCGAAGATTACTTTCTGCAAGCGCGCCTCAACGTCAGCGTGCCGGGGCTCGAGCGCAGCGTAGCTCAGCAGGTGGTGGACGCCGCGGAGCAGATTTGCACGTACTCGAAAGCCATTCGCGGCAACGTGGACGTCACGATCAAACTGCTCTGAGCGGCGTCCGGCGCGCCGGACGTCCTGGGCCCGAAGGGGCGCGAGAACGGCCAGCCCCCTCTGCTGACTGGTAATCGGCGAGCCGGCTAGCAGTATGGGCAGAGACACGTACATAGACGCTCTTGCCATCGCGAGCCTCTGGTGGCCCGTGGCCTGACCGTCTGCCTCGCAACCACGAAGGGGACGCTGGTTTGCCTGCGAGATTCTGGCGCTGAACTCGACCGCGCAAGCATACCCGAGAGAAAAAACATGCGCCTCACGCGTCTGGCTGGTGTTGCGCTTGCTCGCGAGGAGCCGCGAGGGGACGGAGTTTCCTGGCGCGGCAGCCTGGCTACTTTCCGTCGAACGCGCACGACCGATTCCCGGGTTGCTCGGGCCATTGTGAAAAAATAAGGGATCACTCGCCCGGTTTGCTTCATCTACCCGTGGTCGATGTCGGTCGCAGATCGAATCGGAGCGATTGACGCGGTTGCCAGAAGCCGGCAATCGGTCTGCAATCCCTCAGAGAGATGCACAGGAGAACAGCATATGAGCACGATCACGGTAAAAGACGGAACGGAAATTTACTACAAGGATTGGGGCAAAGGGCAACCGATCGTTTTCTCGCACGGCTGGCCCCTATCGGCGGACGATTGGGATACACAGATGATGTTCTTTTTAAATCGCGGCTACCGGGTCATCGCCCATGACCGCCGGGGGCATGGACGATCAAGCCAAACGGGCGACGGACACGATATGGACCACTACGCCGATGACCTCGCCGCGCTTACGGCGCACCTCGATTTAAAGCAGGCCATCCATGTCGGACACTCGACCGGGGGCGGTGAGGTTACCCGTTATATTGCGCGGCATGGCGAGAGTCGCGTCGCTAAGGCCGTGCTCATCAGCTCAGTGCCACCACTCATGGTAAAGACGCCAGCGAATCCCGGCGGTCTGCCGAAAGAGGTGTTCGATGGCTTTCAGGCCCAGCTGGCCGCGAACCGAGCGCAATTTTACATCGATCTTCCGACGGGCCCCTTTTACGGTTACAACCGGCCGGGCGCGAAGCCATCAGAAGGGGTCATTCAGAATTGGTGGCGTCAGGGAATGATGGGCGGAATTAAAGCGCACTACGACGGGATCGTGGCTTTCTCCCAGACGGACTTTACCGAGGATCTCAAGAAGTTCTCCGTGCCAACGCTTGTAATGCATGGCGACGATGACCAGATCGTCCCTTACGCCGACTCCGGCCCGCTGAGCGCGAAGTTGGTGAAGGGCGCGATCTTGAAAACCTACCAGGGCTTCCCGCATGGCATGCCGACCACCAACGCTGACCGGATCAATGCGGACCTCCTCGAATTCATAGCGGCAAAGGCGAGTGTCGCGGCGGTGTGAGTTTCAGGTGGCCCCGGTCTTCGGTTCTATTCTGAAGGCCGGGGTTGCCGAGTGCCGATAACCGCTCATCGGAGGCTGAAAGAACTGGCGCGTAGTCAGTATGACCGTCAGCAGCGAGCTGGCGGAGGCCGTGGTTGGCGTGAAGCCTCGGTAGCCAAGCTGAGTCGTTGTCGTTCCGCTTACTCCTTCACGTGCGCCAAGGGGATCTGCGAAAACAGTTGCAGATCGATGATCATGTTCAGCCGGCGGTCCAGCTGAAAAAACGTGGCCGCCTTCCTTCCTGGCAACACCTGGCTCACCACCGGCACATACTTCAAGCGCAGAGCCTGCGCCTGCCCATCGACCTCCAGCCAGTGCCGCACATAAATCAACGCGTCTTCGTCGCTCATCGTTTCCCACATTTCCGCGTACTGCTTCAAGAGCGCATACTTCTGGTTGTTCACTTCCTGCAGGTCCTTCACGTAATGGTTGTAGATGGGCCAGAACTTCTGCGCCTCGCCATCGGAGAGCGACATATTCTGGCCGATCACCTGCATTTTCATTGCCCGCAAATCCTTGCGCAGCAAAGCAATGTCCTCGTCCGTCACCGTGGGGCTGATGACGTTCTGCACGATAACCTGCTGCTGCTCTGGCGCAGCCCGCAGGCTCTTCGCCCGCGCCGCAGCCATTCCCCCGCTCAACGCCGTTGCCACCACGAGGCCCGCAACAAACGCCCCGGCCAATCCTGCCGCTCCCGCTATTTTGTACTTCATAATCTCTCCGTAGTTTTGTCTTTGTCCTCTGGCCAGCAAGAACCACCGAGAACGGCAAGTCCGAATGCATGGTAATACAAGTTGGGGCGCGAATGGATTACTGCCGGCAGGCAGCACGGGTGAACTTCTGACCAGCGATGTGCGGCGGCGGGTGGACTTAGGGAGCGGCTGATCGGCTGCTTTCCTGTCAGGGTGCGGGGGAAGGAGCGGGGGACAAGGTGTTGGTGAGCAGGAGCTTGCCGCCGCTGGTTAAGAGGGTCGCGAAATGGTCCGTGCCGACCAGGGCCTCGACGCGAGCGGCTTCGGCTTTGGAGGCTACAAAATAGTATTTCCCCGAGCTGGTCCAGAGGGCGGCAAACTCCGAGTCGTTCAGGAACATCGGGGGAGCGCCCGGCGCGGAGGCGCCGTAATCGAGATTTTGCCGCCGGGTGCTGAGCATCAGCGGGCTTTGCTGGGTGTAGAAGGGGATGGAGGAGAGCTGGTAGTAGTAGCCCTGCACGATCAGTTTTCCCGGGGGTTCTCTCAGTAAGGCTTCGGCGATGGGGCGGGACGAGAGATAGGGATCGAAAACGATGAGGGCCTGGCGGGCGGCCAAGAAGAACATGATCATCATGACGCAGGTGAGCATATAGGCGCGGGTGTTTTTTAACAGCAGATTGCCTGCGGCGCCGATGAGGAAGGCCAAGCCGGCAAGGTAGAGCGGGAAGCGGAGATAGGCGAAGGAGTCCAGGGTGAGGTCGAGCATGTGGCCGAGCGACAGGGTGTAGGCCGAGGGGTTGCGCGAGAGGGCCTCGGAGATGTCGCCGGGGGCGGGGACGTGGCGGACCTGATAGGCGATGGCGAAGCAGGCGATGCTGCACAGTGCGGCGATGACGCCGAGAACGCGCGTACCGGGAAGCACCCAACGATTTTCCGCCGCGCGAGTCTGCGAGGCGGCGTCTGGCAGCGCGGCGCGCTCGTCAGCCACGGCGGCAGCCATGGCCGAGCCGAGCAGGAGCGCCAGCGCCGGGTAGCACGGCATGGAGTAATACTCCTGCGTGGTCGAGAAGGTGAAGAAGATCAGGAGGAAGCCGGTCCAGCAGAGGGCCAGCAAGCGAGCGCGTCCGGCGCGGCCAGTGGGCTTAAAGGAGAGCTTGGCGATGGCCGGGAAATAGACGCTCCACGGAAAAAGCCAGATCAGGTGAAAGAGCCAGAACCAGAGGCGCGGGACGGTGTTGTAATCGCGCGGATAGCGCAGATTGAGGAAGCGCAGGAGTTGCTCGTTGATGAAGTAGAACCACAAAAAGCCGTGATACTGGCCGGCCTGGCTGTGCAGCGTCCAGGCAAAAAGCGGCGGATTACGAAGGGCCGCGAGGAGGTGCCACGGGGCGGCGATGAGCAGAGCCAGGGCGGCTCCGCTAAGCACATGCAAGCGTCTCCAGATGGCCCAGGAAAACAGCTGGCGCGTGAAGAGCAGAAACAGAAACGCGGCGGCCAGCGGAAAAACCAGGGCAACCAAACTCTTCAGCAACAGGCCGATACCCAGGCTGGCGGCGAAGATATAGGCCCACGCGCGGGGATGTTTCTCCTCTTCATCGAGGGCCCGGAGAAACGCCCACATGGCCAAAGTGATGGTGAAAGTCAGCATCACGTCGGGGATCTGGATGCGGGTGAAGAGCCAGAGGCCGATGCCTGTGGCCATTACCAGGCCGGCGTAGAAACCGGCGCGCTTGCCGAAGGCCCATTTTCCAAAGGCTGCGGTCAGCAGGGCCAACCCCATTGCGGTAAGCGCCACGGGGATGCGGGCGGCCCAGTCATGGAAGCCGAAGATTTTGTAAGCGATGGCGATGAGCCAGTAAATCAGTGGGGATTTTTCGAGGTATTTAACGCCGTCGATGCGCGGGGTGACAAAGTCCCCGGTGTCCAGCATGGTGCGGGGAATTTGGCCGTGCACGGCATCGACATCGTCCATGAGCGAGGGTGGAGAGATGATGCAGGTGAGGTAGATGGAGGCGGCCACGGCCAGCACTATGAGGAGGGAAACACCCCAGCGAGTTCCCGCATTTTCGTTGGACAAAACAGATGCTCCGTGTCGAATAGATGATCGAACATTGTACGACGGACAGGTTCGCGCGGAGAAACTCGGGCGGCCCCGCGCGCGAGGCGCGGGTCTTCACTAGAGACCGCCGGCCAGCAATCCCGCGCCCCGGGCTGAGGCGCAAAAGCGCCGCGCCCCGGGCCATTATTTTGCTTTCTGCTCGGCGATCCACTGGTTGGTGCGGGCATCGAGAAGATCAAGGGGCAGGGTGCCGCCATTGAGCATTTCGTCGTGGAAGGTGCGGATGTCGTACTTGGGGCCCAGTTCTTTTTGGGCGCGGTCGCGGAGTTCACGGAATTTCAGCTGCCCAAGTTTGTAGCTGAGGGCTTGCGCGGGCCAGGCGATGTAGCGGTCGGTTTCAGACTGGATGGTGGGCTCGTCGACGGCGCCGGATTTGCGGAAGAATTCGACGACTTGGTCGCGGGTCCAGCCTTTAGAGTGGATGCCGGTGTCGACCACGAGGCGCACGGCACGGAAAAGTTCCGACGAGAGGCGGCCGTAATCGGAGACGGGGTCCTTGTAGAAGCCGACGTCTTTGCCGAGTTGCTCGGCGTAGAGGGCCCAGCCTTCGATGTAGGCGTTGAAGCCGAGGCTGTGCAGGCGGAACTTGGGCAGGCCGGTCAGTTGCTGCTGAACCGAGAGCTGCATGTGATGGCCGGGAATGCCTTCGTGATAGGCGATGGCCTCATCGTCGACCAGCGAGCGTTCGGCGAAATTCGAAGTGGCGACGACGACGCGGCCGGGGCGTTGGCCGTCCGGCGTGCCGGTGACGTAATGGGTTGCCGCGGCGGATTGAAAAGCGGGGATGGCTTCGACGGTTACGGGAGACTTGGGAAGCAAGGTGAAAAGTTCGGGGAGCTTGGGCTGCATCTGCGCGATGTAGCCGCGGAAATCGTCGAGGATTTGATCGGCGGATTTGGGAATGTACTTGGGATCGGTTTTAAGCGAAGCGCGGAAAGAGGCCAGATCGGCGAAGCCTTCTTTTTTCGCGATGGCGGTCATCTCTTTTTCGATGCGCTCGATTTCGCGAAGACCAAGCTGGTGGATCTCCTCGGCGGTCATGTGCGTGGTGGTGCGGGCGTAGATGTCATTTTCGTAACGCTTCTGGCCGTCGGGCAGAGAGGTGACCGCCAGGGTGGTGCGCCCCGCGGGCGCGTATTCGGTTTCGAGGAACTGGGCGAAGGTTTTGTAGGCGGGGAAGACCTGGTTGTTGATGGCCTCGGTAATTTCCTTGGTGAGGCGGGTTTGCTCCTCAGGCGGGATGCTCGCGGGGTATTTTTTGGTGGGCAGGAGAAACGGATCGGCGTCGATGATGCCCTGACACTGAGCGGGAAGTTTTTCGATCAGGAAGCGCACGGGCATGAGCTTGTCGCGCATGCCGGCGCGGAGAACTTCCGTGGTCTGGCTGAGCACGCGGGGAATCTGTTGCAGGCGGGCGATGTAGTCCTCGTAGTGCTTGACGGAATCAAAGGGCACGGAGAGGGGGAGGTCCGCGAGGCCGGTGTGGATGCCGTTTTGCTGATTGACGGGCATCTCGTATTCCTTGAGGTTGAAATCGGTGATGCGCTGCTTTAAAACGCGGGCGAGTAGATCGTGGGAGAGTTGCTCCTGGTCGGAAAAGCCGGTGGTGGGAATGGCTTCGAGGCGGGCGAGAAAATCCTCATTGATCCTGTTGCGCTCGGCGATGGCCTTTAGGGAATATTCGGCGAGCCTGTCGTTGTAGCGGTAGTCGCCGTAGGAGGTGGCGCGATCGGGATTATTGCGGAGGTCGGATTCGTACTGTTCGTCGAACAGCGCGTTTTGCGCAGCGCGGCGATCGGCAACGGGCTTAAGCGTTTGCGCGTTGATCGCTGCCCCGCTGAAGGTCAGAAGCAGCGCGGCCGTGAAGATGTAGCGCGGCGCCCGAGGGCTGGTCTTTTTTTGGCGTTGGCTGGTTGGCATCGCCGCAGCTTAACACCGATGCGCACAACTTGGGAGAGGAGGCCGCGCCGCAAAGCCGCAGGCGTCGCCGGTGTTCTCTGCCCGCTCAATTTTCGCTCGCGCGGAAGGACTTGCCGAGAGGACCTGTACCTCCTGCGGACAAAGGGGCGCAGCATGCTGCGCCCCCTAAAACCGGCCGCATCGTCTGCGCTGCAGGCGGCGGTGTTTTATTGGTAGCCGCCCGAAATGGCGAGGGTTTCGCCGGTTAGCCAGGCGGAGTCTTCAGAGGCCAGAAACACCGCGGCGGGAGCGATGTCGCCCGGTTGACCAACGCGCCCAAGCGGGGTCTGCGCCACAAAGCCCTTCTCGAAATCGCCGCCTTCAAAACCGGCGCTCTGCACGCCCTCGGTGATGACCAACCCGGGGTTGATGGAGTTCACGCGGATTTTACGGGGGCCGAGTTCCTTGGCCAGGGTCTTGGTAACGGCGTCGACCGCGCCTTTCGTGGCGGTGTAGACGACGGTGTTCGCCGGCGTCAAGGTGCTGACGGCCGAGCTGATGTTGATGATGTTGCCGCCGTTGGCGCCGAAGTGCTTTACCGCCGCCTGGGTAGTGAGGATCAGGCCGAGAACGTTGAGGTTGAATTGCTTGTGAAAGGAGTCCGCGGTGACGGCTTCCAGCGGAGCGAACTCGTAGACTCCGGCGTTGTTGACAAGTATGTCCAGCGGACCGAAGGCTTTCTTCGACTCGGCGAAAAGACGATCGATGTCGGCTTGCTTGGCAACGTCGCCCTGCACCGCGACAGCCTTGCCGCCGCCTTTGGTGATCTCCGCTACCACGCGGTCGGCGCCTTCCTTGCTCGAGGAATAATTGACGACCACCGAGGCGCCTTCCGCAGCCAGATGCTTGGCAATGGAAGCGCCGATGCCTTTGGAGGCTCCGGTGACGATAGCAACTTTATTGGGCAGTTTCTTGGACATTTATAATCTCCTTGTTTTTGTACTGGCCGGTATGTAAGTTCTTTTCGCGCCGCGCTGGGCGCCCGGTGTTTCTTACCGACTGGTATGTTAAGATGCGGGAAGCCTGGGAAGGATACAAGAATGATTCGTGCTGGGAAAAGAGTTCTAAAGAAAGAGTTTAGGGCCCCCGGGCGACCGCGGGGGTTTGATCCGGAGCGGGCGCTGCTGCAGGCCTTGGGGGTGTTCTGGCGCCAGGGGTACGAGGGCGCGTCGCTCCGCGAACTGACCAAAGCCATGGGCATCAACCGGCCCAGCATGTACGCCGCTTTCGGAAACAAGGAGCGACTGTTTCGCAGGGTGCTCGATCGCTACGCCAGCGAATCCGCAAGCTATGTGCGCGAAGGACTAGAGCGGCCCACGGCGCGCGGCGCGGTCGAAGCGATCCTGCTCGGCGCGGCTGAAGAACTAAGTGCCGCGGGGCATCCGCGAGGATGTTTGCTGGTGCAGGGGGCGCTCGCCTGTGGCCGGGAGTCCCAGCGCATCCAGCGGGAATTGTGTTCGCGGCGAGGGGAAGGGGAACTGGCCATCCGGCAGCGCCTTGAGCGTGCCAAAACACAAGGCGACTTGGCCCCGGACGCAGATGCCGGGGAGCTCGCAGGTTACGTGATGGCGGTCCTGCACGGGATGTCGGTCGAGGCCGTGAGTGGGGCCAGCCGGGAAAAATTGCGCGGCATCGCCCGGCGGGCCATGCAGGCTTGGCCGGCGTAAATTCCCGCGCAGGGATGCTCGTGCGCGGGGCTAGGCGTGAAGTTGCCGCGCGTCGGCGCCCCGCGGCGTCAATACCGCGAGAACCATGGCCACCAGGAACAGCGCCGGCACGTCGCCGAGCAGATGGCCATGTTCGGCGGGCATGGCGAGGGCCTGCAGGGTCATGATTCCCGCGTGGACCAGGCTGGAGACCACGGTAAACCAGATAAGGCTCAGGTTGCGCAGCGGATTGCGCGACGCGATCAGCAGGAAGACGCCAAGCGTAGCGTAGACGCCGAGAATCATCTGCTCGTACTGCGGCTGGTTGGGGCTCCAGCGCCAACCGGAGGGCCAGAAGTTCATCATCAGCGGGTACACGCCGAAGATGAAGATCACGCCGACCAAGATCAACGCCACGCGAAGATAACGCACACGGGTTTCAAGGGCCACGAAACTCTCCTGCTTATTTCGGTATGCTGGGCATGCAACCAGGCGAATGGTAGTTTCGAGGTTTCCGGTTGTCAACGCTTGCGTGCAGACCACGCCTGGCGATGGGCAAGCAACGCCGCCGCCGGACGCATATTAGAATAAAACGTGGAATAACCTGATCATGAAAACCTCTACGAAGATTGTGGCGGTGGTGCTGCTGGTGTTGCTCGCGGTCACGGCCTATGGATTGCTGCATACCAGCGGGGCAACGTTCGGAGCGCGCGGGGTAAGCACGACCTCGGGCGAGATAGCGGCGCAGACGGCCGTCGATCAGACCCCGTTGCTTACCGCGCAGCGTCTGGCGTTACTTGTCAGTTCCGCAGATGAGCAAGGCCTGGCCGAGGACGCTTTGCGGATCGCGGACCACGCGGTGGACCTGCAGTTTGCGCAGGCGCTGCGCGATGTGACGGAGCATCCCCCGGCGCTGTCAGCCGAGGCCAAGGAAATTCAGGTCAGGCTCGAAACGGCCGAGAACTCCCTGGCGGCCGACAAGGCGCAAGTCGCGACGCTCACCGCCGAGGAGGCCAAGGCCCGCGAAGCGAGGAAAAATGCTCTCGACGACGAACTCGAACTGGCCAAGTCGCGTCAGGAACTCGACGAAGACGAGGTCGATGATGCCAAACAGGATTTGATACGCGCGGGCGGGGATCCCGAGGCCCGCATTCAGCAACTCGTGGAGGCCCATAAGGCGGCATCGCAGAACACCCCGAAGGGTCCGGCGGCGCTTCCCGCAGCTGGCGAAGAGCGCGGCCTGATTCACAGGTACTCGCAATGGCGTTCCCTGCGCAACAAAGAATGGCAACTCCTGCGCGCCAGGGCCGACGCCGAAGCCTTGGTCGCGCAATTAGCCAGCAAGCACAACGCTCTCGGCGCCAAGTTATCCGCGGAAAAAAATGGGACCAGCCCAGGAACTCCGAGCGCGACACCTGGCACGTCGCCGAGCCCGGCAGCAGGCGTCCCGTCGCCCGCCCGGCATCCCGTTGCGCGCAGCCATGATGAAGCGGTCTCGCTGCTGAAAAACACCCAACGCCGGGCCGTCGACCAGCAGGCGCTCGCTACCTTCGACAAACGCATCGACGACCAAAGGGATCTAGCCGAGGTGTACCGCAAATGGAGTGAACTGGTCGTCGCCAGGGAGCGGGGCACGGTGCACATCATGCTGATCGGCGCCACCATTATTCTGACGCTCCTGCTGATCGGTCTGGTTTTTGATCGCTGGCTCGAAAAGTTGCTGGGCAAAACCTCGCTGGACCGCCGGCAGGTAGAGACCCTTCGCACCCTCACGCGCGTTTCGCTGCAGATTTTTGCGGTGCTGTTTATCTTGCTGGTGATTTTCGGGCCGCCTTCCCAGCTCGGCACTTTTTTGGGGCTGGCGGGCGCGGGATTGACCGTCGCGCTCAAGGATTTCATCGTGGGCTTTCTCGGCTGGTTCGTGCTCATGGGCAAAAACGGCATACGCCTCGGCGACTGGGTGGAAATTAACGGCGTGACCGGCGAAGTCGTGGAGCTCGGAATGTTTCACACCGTTCTGCTCGAAACCGGGAACTGGACCGACTCCGGACACCCCACCGGGCGACGGGTCACCTTCACAAACGGATTCGCCATCGAGAATCACTATTTTAATTTTTCGACTTCCGGGCAATGGCTGTGGGACGAGCTGCAGGTGGTAATTCCCGCCGGGCAGGATCCTTACCCCATCGTAGCCGCGATCCAGGAAAAGGTTACCGAAAGCACCGCGGCGGGTTCGGAGGAAGCGGAGGCGGAATGGAAGCAAGCCTCCAGCGCGCGCAGCCAAACGGCCATGAGCGCAGCCCCGGCCATCAACGTGAAACCGGTAGTCGGCGGTGTGGAGATTTCCGTGCGTTATATTACGCGCGCCAACGAACGATATCAGTTGCGCGCCAAACTCTATCACGCGGCGGTCGATCTGCTCGGGAAGGCGGCCCTCCCCGCGCCGCCGGGGGAAACCAGCAAGAAGCCGGATGCTTGAGCCGCGCTTCACTGCGCGTTGACGCTGATCGTCACGGCCATGGTGTGATTTTCCTTCGCTCCGAGCTCTACGGCGTCCGCAAGAATGTTGGCGCCCTCCGCGCAAAGAAATTTCTCCCACTCGCGGGCTCCGAGATCGGACATTTTCTGGGCGGCGTCTTCCCCCGGATTCCAGATCACCGTGCTGGCGGAATTTTGCTTGACGATGTGAATGCTGCGCTTGAGCTCGGGGTCAAGCAGTTCGAGCGCGTGCGGCGAAGCGAGGTACGCCATGTCGGCGGCTCTCGGGATAGAAACCTCGCCGGTCTGCTTTTTCTCGCGGTTCCCGTCGGTGTTGTCCAAGTAGCTGGCCCCCTCGAGGCCGCGGACGCGCGCTTTGCGAACGTCGCCGACGTGATGGTAGGTGTGCAGCGCCTCCTCGTAGCGGAATGGCCGAGCCCCGGTGTTGGTTACGGCGAATTCGAGTTGCAACTTGCTTCCGAAGGTTGCCGAAAGGCGGGCGCGAAAGTCGTGTGGCCAGAGTTCGCGTGTGGCGGGGTCGCTGGCGGTGGACATCGCGACGGCAATCCCTTCTGCGCCGCGGTTCTCGACGGAATCGAGGGCCCACAATCTGGTCCGCGCAAAGCCGTGCTGCGGCGCTCTCGGGTCGTCGGCCTTGGCGCGAAACCACGGAAAGCAAATGGGAATTCCCCCGCGGATGGCCTGGCCTTCTGCAAAACGCGCCTTACTGCTCAGGAAAATAACTTCGCCCGTGCCGGCCGGTTTCCAGGAGGTAACCTGCGCTCCGTGCAGATGAATGGCGGCGAGACATTTCTCCGTGGCGATGCGCAGCACGGCATTGCCGGCCTGGTCGGCCACAACGCGCACCGCGCCCGAGATGCCGAAACGGCGATCGAGCTCGGCAATTGCGAAGTGTGCTTCGGCCATCGGATTTTCCCGTCTTTTCAGGATGCTACGCTGCGAGCGCGGACTTCCTCAGAAGTCAGCCCGAAGATTGGCGGCGTGGCGACGCCCAATATTCCAAGATAAACATAAATCTGCCCGCGATGATGCACTTCATGCTCGATCATGGCGCGCAGCCATTTGGCGGTTGCCAGCTGGCCGCCCCCGGGCGTGGTGCATTTTGCGGCCAGTTGTTGGTCGCTGAGTTCGCGGAAAATGGCCATGGACTCAGCGTGCAGACGTTCCATGAGCGCAAAGATGGCGGGAAGGTCGGCGGCCAGTTCCGGACCGTGCGAGCGCACGCGACTTGGCAGGCCCTGCACGTTTTCCGCCCACATGTAGCGCTCCGCAACCGCGAGGTGTCGCAGCAGATCGCCCAGCGTGAATTTGCCTGCGGCGTAGGTCCAAGCGACCTGGTCCGGGGGGATCGAGCGCGCCACGCGCAGGGTTCGTTCGCGAACGTTGTCGAAGTAGCGGAGGAAGGGCTGAATCGTGCGGATTTCCATGGGTGTTTTTCCCGCGGGCGACCGGGCCCGGAGGCCCGGCGTGCCCGCCGGTTCGCACTTTACCGCAAAAGTTGCCGGGCGCGCGATGCGAAAATCGTGGCAGCCACGTACAGCAGGGCCAGCAACGCGTAGCCAGCCGCCAGATTGATGCGCTCGGCGATCACCCCGAGGCCCACGCTCATGAGCAGTTGAAAAATAGTGGTCAAGATGGCCATCGCGGACTGCGTGCGACCCATAAAATGATGCGGCACGATGGACATGAGCGAAGACTGCGCGACCACCCCGCCCAACGAGCGGCACAATCCGAATAAAAATTGCAGCGTAGCGGCGCCGAGGAGAAATGCCACATAGGGGGTGGCCATGTGCCCGAGGGCCAGTATCGCCAGGGCGGCAACATAGACGGGCATGCGCACGCGTTGCGAAAGCTGGCTGGCGATGAGTCCGCCGGTGACCGCTCCCGCCGCCCAGCCCATTTCCACAAAACCGAGCCCGCGCGCGCCGGCGTGCAATACATCGTTCACCAGCGCTACCAGCACCACATTGGCGCTGACCACCCCCGCCATCATGATCGCGTGGGTGATGCCCAGCGCCCGCACGACCGGCTGCTGCTTCAGATACGCGACGCCTTCCTTAAAATCCTTGTACATCGCCAGCGACAAGCCGGCTTCGGCGATTTCGGGGTTGGCTCCGCTTTCGAGAGCTTCAGCGGTGGCTTCCGTGGCTTCGGAATATTCGCGCGAAGTCTTGCGGAAGCTGCGCGGGGAAATGTAACCGCTGCGCATCTGGTACAAGCAATACGCGGAAACAAAATAGGTGGCGCCGTCGATGGCCAGGATGCCCCAGATGCCCGCGCGATCGTAGAAAAATCCCACCGCGGAGCCGGCTATGAGCATGCCGCTTTGCACCCCGACGAGCACCGCGGCATTGGCTCCGGTGAACTGGCTCGACGGGATGACTTCCTGCACCAGGGAATTTACGTTGGCCCAGTACATGGCCGAACCCGTGCCGGTAATCAGGGTCATGGCGTAAAGATGCCAAAGCTGCAAGTGGCCGCGCCAGGCGATGTACGCGGTCGTTAAAACGACCACGCCGCGCGCGGCATCGAGCAGCACTCCGAGGATGCGGCGATCGAAACGGTCAATCAGCACGCCGCCGACAAAGGGGACAAAAAGGCCGGGCAGGGTAACCACAATCACCTGCAGACTGACCTTGACGGTCGAGTGCGTGGCCGCGAGAATGTACCAGCTGACTCCCGCGAAATTCATGCCGCTGCCGAAAAGCGAGATCAGCATGGCAAAAAAGAAATAGCGGAAGGCGCGCTGCGCCCAGATCAGTTTCCAGTCGACCGGATTGGCGATAGCGGCGGCCATCGAACACCACAGTTTACTATCGGCACGGGAGTGAAGCTGTCGCTCGCGCGCAACTAGGTACCAAAAAACTACAAGGCAGGACAACAAGGGGGCGGTGTTCAGGAGCCATGGGAAACGAACTGCAATGCACGGTGCGTTTCGGCAAGCAGGTCTTGCGGGGCAAAGCGTTGCTCGAGACCAGTGAACTGATCTTTCGCGGCGATTTTCCGCTGAAGATTCCATTTAAGGCGATGAAATCAGTCGACGCCGTCGACGGGGAGTTGCGTGTGGAAGCTCCCGAGGGCCGGGTGGTCTTTGAGATCGGCGACAGCGCCGTCAAGTGGCGCGAGAAAATTCTTCATCCCAAATCGCGCATTGAGAAATTGGGAGTCAAACGCGATGCGCGAGTATCGCTGCTCGGAGATTTTGATGACGATTTTATCCGCGAGCTGGCTGCCCTGACGGATAACCTGTCGACCGTGGCGATCGGCGGGGACGCGGAACATATATTCTTTTCCGCGCCTTCCAAGCGAGAGCTTTCGGTGGTATCCAAACACGCAAAGAGGATGAAGGGCAGCGTGGCCCTCTGGGTGGTCTATCCCAAAGGGCAAAAAGAGATCACCGAGAACGATGTGATTGGCGCGGGGCGCAAGTCCGGCCTGAAAGATGTAAAGGTCGTGAGATTTTCGCAGACGCATACCGCGCTAAAGTTTGTCATTCCGCTCGATGAGCGATAGTCCGGGAAAAGCAGGCCGTGACGGAGCCACCACGCGGGCTGCGCTCGTGAGGACGGTCTTAAGAAAGCGGCCCGGCCGGGGCCGCGCCGGGTGACCCGCTGAAGCCTTGCAGGGCGCGCGAAAAAACGCTGCTTTGCCTAAAACGCGTAACAACCCGCGGAAGATTCTCCCCCTCAGGGCGTTTCCATTTATGATTTGAGGATGTCCGCGATACTCGACGTCCGGGGACTCTGCGTCGAACTGCCGACCCCGCGCGGATGGGTGCGTCCGGTCGACGACGTTTCGCTGTCCATTGGCGCCGGGCAGACCTTGGGACTGGTGGGCGAATCGGGCAGCGGGAAAACCATGTTGTCGCTGGCGCTGATGGGTTTGTTGCCCGCGGGGGCGCGGGTGAGCGGGGAGGCCTGGCTGGCGGCCGCGCATCTTGAGAAGTCCGCTCGAGCTGCCCCCGGACCAGGCGAGCCGCTGCAAAACGCGAAGCGCAAAAATCTCGTGGGCTTGCGCGAAAGCGAATGGCAAAAAGTGCGCGGCGGCGAGATCGCCATGATCTTCCAGGAGCCCATGACCTCGCTGAATCCGGTGATGAACGTGGGGGCGCAAGTTGCCGAAGCCGTCCGGACGCACAGCCCGCAGTTATCGAGCTTGGCGGTAGCGCAGCGCACGGTCGCGGCCCTGCGCCGCGCGGCCGTGCCGGAGCCCGAGGCGCGAGCCAAACAGTTTCCCCACCAGCTTTCCGGCGGGTTGCGGCAACGCGCCATGATCGCCATGGCGCTTGCCGCCGACCCGCGCCTCTTGATCGCCGACGAGCCGACCACCGCGCTGGACGTCACGGTGCAGAAACAGGTGCTGGCGCTGCTCGATCAATTGCGGCGCGACATGCGGCTCGGAATGTTGTTCATCACCCACGATCTCGGCGTCGTGGCCCAGGTCGCCGATCAAATCGCGGTAATGTACGCGGGCCGCATCGTTGAGCAGGGTTCGGTGCGCGAGGTGCTCGCCACGCCGCGCCATCCCTACACGCAAGGCTTGCTGGCGGCGTCGCCGACTTTAGAGCGCGGCAAGCTGAAGCCCATCCCGGGCAGTGTGCCCGAGCTAACCGAGTTGCCGCCGGGCTGCGCCTTCGCGCCGCGTTGCGCCTTGCGGCGCGAGGAGTGCGAGGGCGCGATGCCGCCGCTTTTTCTGGTTGCTCCGCAAAACTTGTCAATCGCGGAGATCCCGGTGCATGCCGCGCGCTGTGTTTTGCTCGCAGGTGAAGGGCATGCTGTCTCTGAAGTCGTGACCTGATCCGTGCGACGGATTCCTGATTCTTTGGATCCCGGGGTTCTTGGATTCTTCAGAAAGGCGCGACTCTCGCCAGCGGACATATGACCAACCCGGAAGTTTTGCTCGAAGCAGTCGATCTGCGAAAGAGCTACCGTCGCGGCGGCGGAGCCTTGGCGCAAGAAAGCGGCGCGGGCCAGTTCACCGCCGTCGACGGCGTCAGCTTCGAGATTGCCACCCGAGAAACCTTCGCCGTAGTCGGGGAAAGCGGCTGCGGCAAGACTACCCTGGCACGCATGCTGCTGCGCCTCGTCGAGCCCGACAGCGGGAAAATCGTGTTCGCGGGCGGCGATCTAAGCGCTGCCGGCGGCCCCAGATTGCGCGCCGCGCGCCGCCAGTTGCAGATGATCTTTCAGGACCCCTACGCCTCGCTCAATCCGCGGATGCGGGTGGGCGAAATCGTTGCCGAGCCCCTCGCCATCCACGAACCGCAACTCTCCCGCTCCCAAACAGCCGGGCGCGCTTTGGCCATGCTCGAACGCGTCGGGCTTAGTTCGGAATTCGCCGCGCGCTACCCCCATGAGTTTTCCGGCGGGCAACGCCAGCGCATTGGCATCGCCCGCGCGCTCATCCTCCAGCCCAAGCTGGTCATTGCCGATGAGCCGGTATCCGCGCTGGATGTCTCGGTCGCCGCGCAAATGCTCGAACTGCTGCAGGACCTGCAGCGGGAATTTGGTCTGACGTATTTGCTGATTTCGCACAGTTTACCCGTCGTCGCCCAGGTAGCCACGCGCATCGCCGTGATGCGGGCGGGAAAGCTCGTCGAGGTGGGCGAAGCCGAACAGATACTTCGCCATCCCCAGCATCCCTATACCCAGCAGCTGCTGGCCGCCGTCCCGGAACTTCCGACCGCCCGCGCCAGCGTATAATAGGCCGCGAAATCTGCCCCAAGTGCTATCATGCCCTGAAATTTCCGCAATCTCGCGTGCGTATCTCAGCACAGACCCGCTCGGAGGTGCCTTGATGTCCGCCAACGCCAGTTCCTTGCCGCAATCAGAGACCGCCGCTCCGATCAACCATTTCGCGCGAATCACGGGCGTATTTTTTACGCCGAAAACGACGTTCGCGGAGATCGTTGCGGCCCCCAGTTGGATCGTGCCTTTGGTGGTGCTGACGCTGTTCAGTTTGATTGCCTGTGTGGCCCTCAACCAGCGCATGGACTGGCGGCAGTTTGCGGCGCAACAAATTGAGAAGAGCCCGCGCGGCGCGGACCTCTCCGCCGAACAAAAGGAACAGCAAACCGAGGCGATCGCGAAGTTCGCGCCCATATCCGCCTATGTTTTCGGCGTACCGGCCGTGGCCGTAGTCATTTTGCTGACCGCAGTGGCCATGTTTGGCGCATTCAATTTGCTGGCCGGAGCCAATGTCAAATTTTCGACCGCCATGGCCATCGTGTCGCACGCCTTCCTCACCACCATGGTGAGCACCCTGATTTTTCTCCTGGTCATCTTTCTGAAGCCGCGCGGCACCATCGATATCGAAAACCCCGTGGCCACCAATCTCGGGGTGCTCATTCCCGAAGACGCGCCAAAGTGGCTGATGAAATTGGGTATCTCGTTCGATATTTTTTCATTCTGGATACTCATCCTGCTGGCCGTTGGCTTTGCCGCCAGCAATCCTCGGAAGCTGAATTTTGCCAAGTCCCTCGGTATTGTCATCGGTGCTTGGGTCGTGTTCGTGATTCTGCGCGTGGGTGTGACCTGGATTTTCTCGTGATACGCTGATGACATCGTGTTTTCGTTCGAAGTTTTGCACAGCAACGCTGGCGGAGCGCGCCGCGGCCGCCTGAACACTCCGCACGGAAGCATTGAAACCCCGGCGTTTATGCCCGTGGGCACGCAAGGCACGGTAAAAAGCCTGCGCCAGGAAGATCTCGAAGAACTTGGCGCGCGCATCATCCTCGCCAACACCTACCATCTTTTCCTGCGTCCCGGCCACGAGCTCATTCGCAAGCTCGGCGGCCTGCACAAATTCATGTCCTGGAACGGCGCCATCCTGACGGACTCCGGCGGCTTTCAGGTCTTCAGCCTCTCCGCCTTGCGCAAGATAAATGAAGAAGGCGTCCGCTTCCGCTCCCACCTCGACGGCGCCGAGCATCTCTTGACCCCGGAAACCGCCGCGGAAATTCAGCTCGCCCTCGGCTCAGACATCGCCATGGTCCTCGATGAATGCATCGAGACGCCCGCGCCCCGCGACAAAGCCGCAGCCGCGGTGCAGCGCACCACCGCGTGGGCTCGCCGCGCGCGCAATTATTTTCTCGAAAACGGCGCGCAAAAAGTCGCCCCGCCAAACGAGCAATGGCAATTCGGCATCGTGCAAGGCGCCACCTTCGCCGACCTGCGCCGCGACAGCGCCCAGCAACTCCTCGATATCGATTTTCCGGGATACGCCGTCGGCGGCCTGGCCGTAGGCGAGCCGCACAACGTAACCTGCGAGATGACCGCAGAAGTCACCGCGCTCCTGCCGAGGGACCGCCCACGCTACCTGATGGGCGTCGGCCGCCCCGAGCAACTCGCCGACTACGTCGCTCTCGGCATCGACATGATGGATTGCGTCCTCCCCACGCGCGCCGCGCGCCACGCCTGTCTCTACACCAGCGAAGGCCGCGTGCTCATCAAGAACGCGCGCTACGCGCAAGACGAGAGTCCCATCGATAAAAATTGCGCCTGCTCGGTCTGCAGGCGTTACACCCGGGCCTACCTTCGCCATCTGTTTGCCGCGCGCGAACTGACTGCCGCCATCCTGGCCACCCACCACAACATCCACTTTTACCTTGACATAATGCGGCAAATCCGCGAGGCTATCGAGTTTGGGAACCTAGCGAATTTCTCATCCGCGATGCATGCGCGCTATGCTGGTGGGCCAGCGTAGCGGCCGCGAATCCGGCGAGCGCACCGAGTCGTTTGTGTTGGGCATGTCCGCAAGGCACCTCCGCGGGGCACCAAGGGCAGAGCACACGGTTGGTTTTGGGGAGCGGGGAAATTCCCGCCACTGGCAGAGTTTGCCGCAACGGGGTTGAGATGAAGTCCCCGGTGGCGAATTCTGAGAGCGGGATCTAAAGTGAAGAAGGGTCAGGTTAGAAGGCACTCATGCTAGCAGCGACGTGGATGCAACTCGGCGGAGGAGCGGGCGGTTTCGGCGGCTTCCTCATTCCTCTCGGCCTCATGTTCGGCATCATGTATCTCATGGTCATCATGCCCCAGCAGCGGCAACGCAAGAAGACTCAGGAGATGCTGGCGGCCCTCAAGACCGGCGACAAAGTCATCACCAACGGCGGCATCTACGGCACCATCAGCGGCATCGATGGGGACTCCGCGATCCTGAAAATTTCCGCGGAGCCGCCGGTAAAAATACGCATCTCGCGCGCGGCAATCGCCCAGGTGGAGGCATCGGAAGATGCAAAATAAGCCCACCCTGCGGCCATACAACACTTTCTGACCATGACTCCTAATTTGAAGTACAAAGCGTTTTTCATCCTGATCGTCATTCTCGCGTGCATCTACGCCCTGGTGGGCTACCCGACGTTCCCCACCTCCGTCGCGCAGCTGAAGGATAATTTTTCTCAGGAAATCAAGCTCGGCCTCGACTTGCAGGGCGGCACACACTTGATTTTGCAGGTTCAGGTGCAGGAAGCCATCGCCCAGGAAACCGACCAGACCGTCGACCGCCTCACCACCCAACTGCGCGCCAAAAATATCACCTACGACGAAGTCCGCCGCATCGACGACACCCACATCATCGTACGCAACGTCGATCCCAAGCAGCTCGACGCCTTCCGTGATCTGGTCACCGCGCAATACGCCAATTTCTGGGATATGAGTCCGACCGCCGGCGACCAGGCCGGCTACACCCTGACGCTCCGCCAGGGCGCCATCGCGCAAATTCAGGAAAGCACCATGACCCAGTCGCTTGAAACCATCGAGCGGCGCATCAACGCCCTGGGCCTCACCGAGCCCACCATCCAGCTCCACGGGCGCAAAGACAACGAAATTCTGGTGCAACTCCCCGGCGAAGGCGATCCCACCCGCGCCAAAGCCGTCATTCAAGCCGGCGGCCAACTCGAGCTTAAGCTCGTCGCAGATCCCGCTACATACACGTCGCAGGCCGACTTCATGCAAAAGCATGGGGGCGTTCTTCCGGCCGGAACAGAGCTGGTTCCGAGCGATCCCCATAATCACGCGACGGCCTCGGGACCGGACACTCCACAGGCTTGGTACCTCCTCGATCGCGCTCCGATCATTACCGGTCGCGATCTGCGCAGCGCGACGGAAAATCGCAGCACGAACAATCCCGGGCAGTATCAGGTGAATTTCTCCCTTTCGGCGGATGCCGCCAAGCGCTTTGGTCCTTTCACCGAACAGCATCTCCATCAGCAGATGGCCATCGTTCTTGAAAAAAGCGTCTACTCCGCCCCGGTCATTAACGGACGCATTGACGACAGCGGCGAAATATCCGGCAATTTCAGCCAGGACAGCGCGCACGATTTGGCCTTGGTCCTGCGCGCCGGCGCGTTGCCGGCTTCGATCAAGTATCTCGAAGAGCGCACCGTCGGTCCCTCGCTCGGCGCCGACTCGATTCGCCACGGCGTGCAGGCTTCGGTGCTCAGCCTCCTTGTGGTGATGATCTTCATGCTGGTCTACTACCGCATCTCCGGCGCCAACGCCGTGCTCGCTTTGGTGCTGAACCTGGTCATCCTGCTGGCGGCCCTGGCAGTTTTCGGTGCGGTCCTTACCCTTCCCGGCATCGCCGGCGTCATTCTCACCATCGGCATGGGCGTCGACTCGAACGTCCTCGTCTTTGAACGCATTCGCGAAGAATTGCGCAACGGCAAGTCCGCTGCCTCTGCCGTGCAAGCCGGTTTCGACAAAGCCTTTCTAACCATCATCGACACGCACGTAACCACCGTGGTCTCCGCGTTCTTCCTGTTCCTTTTTGGAACCGGGCCGATCCGCGGCTTCGCCATCACCCTGACCATCGGTCTGATCGCCAACGTCTTCACCGCGATCTACGTCTCGAAAACGATTTTCCAGTACCACCTGGCAAAGATGGATCGCCAGGCGGAGCTAAGCATTTAGAGCGGGTACGACTGCCGGTGCGCCGTTAAAGCGCACAAGGTGCAGCGGGTTACGAGGAAAACGCGTACTAGGACTCTTGGGATACACGGTTCACTCGATTACAAACGAGCGTTCTCTAGGTTACATGTTGCGGACACTCTATCCTCGAGGATGGAGCCCATCCGCACCGGGAACAAAGCCGAATCCCTTGGAGTCTAAGGAAGGGAAGCACAAGCGGGCATGATCGAGCTATTCAAGCAGCCAAATATCGACTGGATGGGTAAGGCCAAATTTTTCTTTGCCTTAAGCCTTTTCCTGCTCATTGCCGGATGGACTTCGGTGTTCCTTAAGGGCGGCCCGGCGCACGGCGGTCTGCCGTACAGCATTGATTTCAAGGGCGGCACCAACGTGGACGTGCGCTTTGACCAAGCCCCTAACGTCGACCAGCTGCGCAGCGCCCTGTCCAAGCAGGGCCTCGGCGGCAGCGAAATTCAAGCCATCAGCGACACGGCCATTCCGGGAGCCAAAGCCAAGGAAGTGGTCATCAGCCTCGAACAAAAGGGCGATGCCGACCAGGCCCTCGACACCAGCAAGTCGCAGGTTTTGACCGCGCTCAACGCCATTTACGGCCAGAGCAACTCGAATCGCCCGGACTTCAACGCGGCCACTCCCAATTCTCTCACCACCTTCCTTACGCAACGCGATCCGCTGCTGCTTGCAAGCAACGCCGGCGACCGCTACGCGCAGCTCGCGAAAAATATTCTGCAATACCGCGACAAGGAAGCTGCCGGCGTGCTGACCAATCTCGATGACGTGGGGAAAGTGCCGGGCGTCACTCCCGCGGTTGTTTCTTCCCTCAAGGAAGGCTACGCGCTCGGTCCCTTCACCATCCGCAACGTCGAAATCGTCGGACCCAAGGTCGGCGCCGAGCTTCGCCTGCAGGCCATTTACGTTACCCTCTATGCTTTGGCGGGCATGCTGGTATATATTGCCTTCCGTTTCGAGTGGGTCTACGGCGCCGCGGCCGTTTTGGCGGTGTTTCACGACGTGCTCATCACCTTGGGCTTTTTCTCGCTGTTGCATTTTGAAATTTCTCTGACGGTGATCGCCGCATTGCTCACGCTGGTCGGCTACTCCATGAACGACACCATCGTGATTTTTGACCGCATTCGCGAAAATAACCGTCTGCTGCGCCGGGAATCGTTCGCCGACGTCGTCAACAAGTCCATCAACCAGACGCTTTCGCGAACCATTTTAACGAGCGGCCTCACATTTCTCACCGTACTGGTCCTGTTTTTGATGGGCGGCCAGGTGCTTCGCGCTTTCTCCTTTGCTCTGGTGGTGGGAATTGTGGTAGGAACGTACTCCAGTTTTGGTATCGCTGCTCCGCTCGTGGTCGCCTGGGTCAACTGGCGCGGCCACGGACAGGCGGCAAGCGCCGGACCCGCAGCCGGCAGCAAAGCCCGCGGAAGCGAGGGCGCCTCCGGGCGTCTGGCGCCCGCCGGCCGGAGGTCATAATTATGTTTGAAGATATGGTGGTTTCTACATCCAGCGCGGTGAAAACCAACAAGCCCTGGACGGTCATCCTGTCCTTCATCTTTCAGGCATCGTTCCTGGCGGTTCTGATCCTGATTCCGCTGATCTACACCGAAGCGCTGCCCAAGACCATGATGGCCACGCTGCTCGTCGCGCCGCCGCCTCCTCCTCCCCCGCCCCCGCCTCCCGCGGCCACGCCCATCGTTCACGTTAAGCCGCAAGTCCATCTGATGGAGGCTGGCAAGCTCGTGGCCCCCAAGGTCATCCCCAAGGACATCAAGCAGATTAAAGAAGAAGCCGAGCCAGACATGGGTTCAACGGGTCCAGGAGTTCCGGGCGGTGTCGCTGGTGGCAGCATTGGCGGCGTGCTCGGCGGGGTCATGGGTGGTATGGGTGCCGCGCCCCCTCCTCCAAAGGTCACACCCTCGCGTATTCGCCAGGGCGGCAACGTGCAGGCGGCTCGGCTCACCAACAAGGTGCAGCCAGCCTATCCTCCGCTGGCCCGCCAGACGCGCATCTCCGGCACCGTGCGTCTGCACGCCATCATCGGCAAGGATGGCACCGTACAACAGTTGACCTTGGAATCCGGCCATCCCCTGCTCGTGCAGGCGGCCTTGGATGCCGTGAGGCAGTGGCGCTATCAGCCGACGCTGCTCAACGGCGAGCCGGTCGAGGTGGACACCACGATCGACGTTATTTTCTCTCTGAACCAGTAGGGCGGTCCGGCGTTCCAGTCGTGGGGCGGGCGCGCCGGCCCGGAAGCAGCTCGGTAACAGCTTTAAACAGATTCGCTAGACACAATTCTAAGGAGCAAACGAATGGTAGCAACAGTGTACGTTTACGCGGCTATGCTCTTCCAGCAAGCCAACGGTTCGAACTGGGACCTCCGCACGATGTGGGGCTCGATGAGCGCCCTGCCGCGCACGGTGGTGGTCATTCTGTTTATTCTCTCCATTTATTCCTTCGGCGTGATGATCGACCGCGCCCTCATGTATAGCGCGGCTCGCAAGCAGTCCCGCGTTTTCGTGCAGCAGGTCGCCGGCGCGCTCAAGGAAGGCAAGCTCGATGAAGCCATCGCCATTGCCGAGCGCAATAAAAAGAGCCACATCGCCAAGGTGGTCGCCACGGGGCTCTCTGAATTTCAATCCGCCTCGCAGCAAGTCTCTGACGCCGACGTTATCGAAGCCGCCAAGCGCGGTCTGGAGCGCTCCGTGGCCATCGTGCATGCGGAAATGAAGCGCGGTCTTTCGGCCCTGGCTACCATCGGTTCGACGGCCCCGTTCGTCGGACTCTTCGGCACCGTGGTCGGCATCTTGAACGCTTTCAAAGGCATCGAAACCAGCCACGCCACCGGTCTTTCCGCGGTCGCCGGCGGTATCGCCGAAGCCCTGGTCACCACCGCCCTCGGCTTGCTCGTTGCCGTGCCCGCGGTGTGGGCCTACAACTACTTCACCAACAAAGTCGAAGCCTTCGACGTCGAGATGGACAACTCCTCGATGGAGCTGATCAACTACTTCATTCTCCGTCGCGGCGCGACCAAAAAGTAACCGCCCATGGGATACAAACCCAAAGTCGGCAGTCAGATGTCCACGCCGAACGTCATTCCCATGGCCGACATCATGCTGGTCCTCTTGATCATCTTCATGGTGGTCACCCCCATGCTGCAAAAGGGCAAGCAGGTGGATCTGGCCAGCGTCAACAACACTCATGATATGCAGGCGGCGGATAAAGACGACGCCATCATCGTGGCCATCACGCGCAACGGTGATATTTTCCTCGGCACTACCAAGACCGAAAAAGCCGATCTCACCAACCAGATCAAAGACCGCATCTCCAATCGCCTGGACAAAACCGTCTACGTGAAGAGCGATGCGCGCGCCAAGTACGGCGATGTCGTTGGCGCGGTGGATGAAATCCGTTCCGCGGGTGTCGATCAACTCGGTCTGCTGACCGAAAAGTCCCACACCGCGAATGAACCTCCTCCGCCTCCCGCCGACTGACCCGCGGCCAATCTTTCGCCGCGGGTGGTAAGCTTCATTCGTTTGCACCCGTATCAGGCCGCGCCGCAACCCACACGGCGCGGCTGAACGCTTGAAAGTTCTAGCAGTGACAGGAGAATGGCCATGGGAATGTCCGTAGGAGAAAGCAAGGGCGGTGCGATGGCGGAAATGAACGTCGTTCCGCTGATCGATATTTTGCTGGTGCTGCTGATCATCTTCATGGTCATCACCCCGCTCACTCCCAAGGGCATGGACGCGCTCGTGCCCCAGCCCAATCCCAATCAGCAAAATCAGCAGGACATCGACAACAAGACCGTCGTGGTCCAGGTTATCGCCGATCCCAAAACCGACAAGCCCAAGCTCAAGATCAACAACGAAGACGTCACTTGGGAAAATCTCGGCACCCGCATGGAAGAGATTTTCAAAGAGCGCGCCGAGAAAGTTGCTTTCGTCAAAGGCGATAACGATGTAATGTTCATGGACGTTGCGCGCGCGATCGACATCATGCGTGGCGCGGGAATCGACAAGGTCGGCTTGATCACCGCCAAACTCGAAGCTGGCCAGTAAAACGCTTTGCGGCCCCGCAGGATGGGGGCCGGGTTCTGGGCCCGTAGCATCGCCTCTCGCAGGGTGATTCGACAAGCGCGCCGGGTTTTTACAAACGCCCCGGCTGCACAAGGAGAATTACCGTGGGCATTTCGGTTGCGAGCAAGGGCGGTGTAGTAGCGGAGATGAATGTGGTTCCGCTGATCGATATTTTGCTGGTGTTGCTGATCATCTGCATGATCATCACGCCGCTGAAATCGCAGGGCCTAGAAGCAGCGGTGCCGCAGCCCGGCAGCGATCAGAATCCGCCGCCGGCCCCGGAAGCGGTGGTTGTGCAGGTCTTAAATGACGCAAAAACCGGCGGTGCTGGACTGCGGATCAATAGCCAGGACGTGGCTTGGGAAGACCTCGGTTCGCGCATGAATCAGATTTTTCAGTTGCGCGCCGAGAAAGTCGCTTTCGTCAAAGGCGATAACGATGTAATGTTCATGGACGTCGCACGTGCCATTGCCATTGTGCGGGGCGCGGGCGTCGAAAAAATAGGCTTGCTTACGGCCAAGCTCGAAGCTGGACGGCAGTAAATGTTTCAGGGTCTCGGTTGCTTTGCTCTCGCAGGCCAGTGACGGACCCGGTTGCAGGATGGTTCTGAATTCTCGCGTCGGCCTATGTTATGGTCGGGCACATCAGGGATGGTTCTTTCGATGACTCAAGCATCATCGTTGGCAAGTGCGGGCCCGCTGTCTCGGCCCTCTCTCTCGCAACAGAAGATTGTCGCGCGCAGGCTGGTCGTTTTCTCGGCTGTCTTCCTGCTCGCGCTAAGCGCTTCGGGCTGCGCCAAGCTCCGCGCCCGCGATCTGTTGAACAAAGGCGTGCAGTCCTTCAAGAACGGGCAGTACGACGTCGCCATCGAAGACTTCAAACAAGCCAAGGACGATGATCCCACACTGATGAACGCGCGTCTGTATCTCGCGACCGCCTACGCCACACAGTACATCCCCGGCGCTCCCTCGCAAGAGAATATGAATTTCGGCCGCCAGGCCATCGCCGAATTTAAGGAAGTGCTCCAGGTGGACCCCAACAACCTCAGCGCCATCGACGGCATCGGCTCCATCCTCTTCCAGATGGCCGGCACCCCGTTCGATCCCAACGGTTTTGAGGAATCCAAGACCTACCACAAGCGGCACATTTCCCTGCAGCCCAATGATCCCGAACCCTACTACTGGATCGGGGTCATCGATTGGACCCTGGCCTTCCGCGCCAACGGCATGATGCGCATGGACTACAACAAGGATCACGTCAACAAACAGGTCAAGGAAACCGACCCGCTGCCCGCTGCGCTGCGCACCGACTACGAATCAAAGGCCGGGCCGCTCATCGATGAAGGCATCGCCGACCTGCAGAAAGCCATCCAGCTTCGTCCCGACTACGACGACGCCATGGCCTATCTGAACCTGCTCTACCGTCGCAAAGCCGACACCGTGGAGAGCAACGACGAGCGGTTGGCCCTCCTCAAGAAAGCCGACGACCTCATCGACCAGGTCAAGGAAATCAAGCAAAAGCGCGCCGACCAGCCTCAGCCCGCGGGCGGCTAACCCCGGCAAGGCCGGCCCTTTTCGATTGCGCCGAAACGCCCGCGCAGCACCCGGGCCGCCCGTCGGCGGCTTTTAGCTCGCGCGTCTTCGCAGCACAGAGAACGCCCAAAGCACTTTCCCTAGCTCCGGCAAGCATCCCGAGAAATCCCCTCCCCTGTTTTTGTTTGTCGGCATTTTCCGTTTCCCCCCAGCTTTTCCCAGGCTCATATAAGAGGTAAACTGTCCCATGCCGTCTTCTGGCAACCTCCCGCTGAACTTCCATCGCGACCGTGACGTTCGCCAGCTGGACGCGCGTCTCGAGGAACTCCTCGCCAAGCTGCGCAAAAACCGCCCCTCGGAAGATCCCTGGATGGTTCGCCGGGCCTACGAGATTGCCGCGGAACGCCACCGCGACCAGCTGCGCAGTTCCGGCGATCCGTATCTCAGCCACCTGCTGGAGGTGGCCCACATCCTCGCGGACATGCGCATGGACGCCACCACGCTGACTGCCGCTCTCCTTCACGATGTCGTCGAAGACACGGAATTCCCGCTCTCGCGCATTGAAGAACGCTTCGGACCGGAAGTCGCCCAGCTGGTTGCCGGCGTCACCAAGATCGGGCGCCTCAACATGGTCGCCCCGGAAAATCGCCAGGCGGAAAACGTCCGGAAGATGTTGCTGGCCATGGTCAACGACGTTCGCGTGGTGCTGGTGAAACTGGCCGACCGCCTGCACAACATGCGCACGCTGCAGTATCTTGAGCCCCACAAGCAGCAGCGCATCTCCCGGGAAACCCTGGATATTTACGCCCCCATCGCGCACCGCCTCGGAATGGGCATCATCCGCGGCGAACTCGAGGACCTCTCTTTCCGTTATCTCGAACCCGAATCTTTCCTGTCCCTGGAGAAGGAAGTCTCCGACAAGGCGCCCGTGCATCAGCGCTTCCTTGAAGACGTGCAGGCCGCCATTCAGAGTAAGCTCGTAGAAAGCGGCATTCCTGCGGAGCTGGAAGCCCGCGTCAAAAGCCTCTACTCCCTGCATCGCAAAATCGTTCGCCAGGAGCGCGGCCTTGAGCAGGTTTACGATCTGCTGGCCGTACGCGTCATCACCGACAACGAGCGCAACTGCTACGCTGCCCTCGGCGTGGTGCACCACATCTGGCGCCCTGTTCCCGGGCGATTCAAAGACTACATCGCCATGCCGCGCCCCAATCTCTACCAGTCTTTGCACACCACCGTGCTGCACGGCGGGCAGGCCTTTGAAGTGCAAATTCGCACCCAGGAGATGCACCGCCTGGCCGAAGAAGGCGTGGCCGCGCACTGGAAATACAAGACCGGCAAACCGGCCAGCGACGATGACGATCAGCGCATCGCCTGGATGCGCCAATTGATTGAATGGTCGCAGGAGCTCGAAGAGCCCGGCGAGTTTCTCACCACTCTAAAAGTCGACCTCGCGCCCATCGAAGTTTACGCCTTCACCCCGAAGGGCCGGGTGCTCGAACTCCCGCGCGGCGCCACCCCAGTCGATTTCGCCTATGCCGTGCACACCGAAGTCGGCCACCAGTGCGTGGGCGCCAAGGTCAACGGGCAGATGGTGCAGCTGCGCCACGAAATTACCAGCGGCGACGTGGTCGAAATACTCACCCAGAAGGGCCACAAGCCCAGCCGCGACTGGCTGAGCTTCGTCAAATCTTCCCACGCGAAAAGCAAAATCCGCCACTGGATCAACGTGCAGGAGCGCGAAGAAGCCACGGAAATGGGCCGCAAGCTTCTGGAAAACGACGCGCGCCATTTCGGGCGCAGTCTGAAGAAAATCCCCGAAGCCGAGGTGCTCAAGGTCGCTTCGGACTACGGCATCTCGAGAATTGAAGACCTCTACGCCGCGGTGGGTTTTGGAAAATATTCCGCGCGGCAGATCCTCTCCCGCGTTCTGGGGGACACCGCCAAGGAAGAAGCGCCCGAGAGCCCCGACGCCAAGCCCACGCTGGTCAAAACCGTCAAGCGCATGCTGGGCTTTGGCGAAGCGCCGCTGGTGGTCAAGGGTCAGGACGATCTGCTGGTCTACCGCGCCAAGTGTTGCAATCCCATTCCCGGCGACGAAATCGTGGGCTATATTACGCGCGGGCGCGGCGTCGCGGTGCATACCAAGGCTTGTCCCAACGTGCAAAACCTGCTGTACCAGGCGGAACGCCGCATCGCTGTTGAATGGGGCGGAGACCACGCCTCCACCTTCCCCGTACGTCTTTCCATTCGCGCCAAGGATCGCGCCGGCCTGCTCGCCGACATCACCGCGGTCATCAGCGGCGCCGGTTCCAATATCCAGAATCTGCAGAGCAGCCCCGACAAACAAAACGCCCGCATCGAAGCCAGCCTGGAAATTGCCGACAAGCGTCAGCTGGAAGCCATTCTCGTCAACATCCGCCGCATCAACGGGGTCTTCGGCGTCGAACGCGTCTACCAGGCCTCGGACGGCGCGGCGCCCAACTAACATGCAGGAGAACGGGGTTGGCGCCGTTTTCGCGGGACGACCTCGGTTTGCCTGTAAACATGGCCCTTTGCCTGATCTGCCGGTAGACGGGCCGGCGCAAAGCGCAGACCATTCGCGCAACCTTGCGGGCGCCAGGGCGCGGGGAAGCCGCCGCACTCTGGACTGTCGACCTGTCCTTTCGTCCGGGTATCGCGCAAAACACACGCGCCCGTAGGCTGACGATTTCATGGCTACAATTGTTCATGCGCCGTCACCACAAACTTTTCTGCGCTGGTCTGGCAATGGCTGCGTTCCTCTCTGCCGGCTGCGACAGCAAGTCCTCGGAAGAGTACCTGCCGCTTGAGCAGGCAGGCTTGTCGTCGGCGGCCATCAAGCAGCTCAAAAAGCTAAACATAACAGCCGCGGAGATTCCCCAGATCGTGAAGCTGAAGGATCTGGGCCTCAGCGACGACACCTGTCTGGCCATGGTTCAGGACGCGCGTTCCCATCATCACGTTTTCGACAGCGGCGATTCCGCCGGCAACATGGCGGGCGCGGGCTACTCCGAGCAGGACATCCTGGCCATGGCCAGTTCAGACCAGCTCGATACCATCAGCACTGACGCCATAACGCTGAAACTGATTGGTCTTTCACCGTCCACGGTGCAAATCCTGGTAAGCCGTCATATCCAGGGGCAGGCAACGCTGTCCAGCGCGGAAATCGCCCGCCTGAAAAACACGGGCATGAGCGAAAGCCAGATTCTCGAGCGCATCAACGAAGGCATGAGCGACGAAGAAGCCGAGAAAGAAGTTGCCGCGCGCGAAGCCAAACGCAACCACGCCAATACCGACTTTGTACGCAACCGCGGCCGACGCCGCTAACCGCTTGCTGAGCGAGGTGCGCGCCCATCTCGTCCCGCGTTCAGCCCTTTGCTAAGGACGTGCGGCAACTTCGCGCACACAAGGCTTTTGCGCGCCGCCATTCCCCGTTACAATCAAGCTGCTTTGTGGCAGCGACCCCACACCCGTTTTGCCCTCATGGTGTTCCTGATGTGCTGCGCGCTTGGGGCGGCCTCCTGCGCCGTGCCGCTCGGTCCCGGATACGTGGTGGAGAAGCAGGAAATTCGCGTCGAGTTCGCGCCGCCCGCGCAGCTTATCCATATCGAAGCGGACTACGACCTGCGCAACACCGGCACGCGCGCCATCCGGGAGATGGAGATTTTGCTGCCTGCCGGACGCCGGCTGCATCATGGCCCCGCCACCATCAAGTGGGATGGCGCGGAAATTACCGCGGAGTCCGCGCCCGATCGCTCGCGGAATTCCGTGCTGCGCTTTCTACAGCCTTGGCCTGTGGCGACGGCACACTCCCTGCGCATCGCCTACGACATCCTGCCGCCCGGCGAAAACGCCGATGCGCTCGGCTTTGCCGCGGACGCCTTTTATTTGCCGGCCGCCGGCTGGAGTCCCGAGCTGCCGCAAATCCCCGGACTTTTCGGATTCGGGGGAGTGCCTCCGAAGAGGTGGGAACTCGTCGTCAGCGTGCCCGACGGATTCCTGGTCCACACCAGCGGCACGCTGCAAAAAGCGTCGCGGCAAAAAGCCCGCGCGCAGACGTTACGCGCGCTGCAGACCGTCGCCGACCGTTACCCCTTCGTGGTGGCCGGGCGTTACTCCGCCTCGGAGACTCGCAGCGCGCACCAGGAACTCATTCTCTGGAGCCGGGCCTCCGGCAGTTCCGGAGCCCTCCGGCAAGCCCGTGGCGACCTGGCGCGCACCATAGATATTTACAACGAAAGTTTTGGCGCGCCGCCCAATCGCGGGAAAACCTTCTGGATCGTCGAGTGTCCTGTGTCGCGCGGTTGCCTTCCCCGGTTTCGCTCGGGTGATACCCCTGCCGGGGATGAAGCGCCTTCCGGCGAGCTGGTCTCTTCCGACACCGTAATGGTGGACCCCGGCAGTGGCGCGCCGGAGCTGGCCGCCGACGCGGCTCCTTCGCTGGCCGCCAGCTGGCTCGGGTACGGGCGCAATCCGGGCTTTTACGTGCAGACCCCGCCGCTCTCGCAACTGCCCATGTTCGCCGCGGCGCAAGCCCGCGAAGCCATCAGGGGAGCCGCAGTGCGCAACGAAACGATTCTCAGCACCCTCCGTCTCGTACCCGAAATGCGGGAAGCGAAAACCGCAGATGCGCCGCGCCCCGCGCCCCCGCCAGAGGACGAGCGCGTGCTGCGCGCCAAGAGCCTGTTGTTTTTCTATGCTCTCGAGGATCGCTACGGGCGCCAGGCCTTCCGCAACGCCATCACCCACATGCTCTATGCGCGTGCCGCGCGGGGCTTCGACCTTGACGACCTCATCGCCGCCTTTGAGCAGGAGACGCATCAGAAGGTGGCGGAATTTGTGCGCTTGTGGATGAAACACCCTGGCGTCCCGGAAGAGTTTCGATCTCGTTATGAGAACCGGGCGGGCGATAATGCCGCTGCGCAACCCGCGTCACGGCCGACGTTCCTGGCTGCCGCAACTTTGCACCTCCAAGGAGAACTGCCATGAGAGAAGCGGTGTTAACCGATCGCGGGCCGAAACCCATCGGACCTTATTCTCAAGCCGTGCGCGTGAACGGATTTCTATACGTTTCCGGCCAGATCGCGCTCGATCCCAAAACGGGTGAAATGATCGCGGGAAGCATCGCCCAGCAGACGGAGCGGGTGATGGAAAACGTGAAGGGTATCGTGGAAGCTGCCGGTTCGAAAATGGCGCACGTGGTAAAGACCACGGTATTCCTGAAGGACATGAACGATTTTGCGGCGATGAACGAAGTCTACGGCCACTATTTTTCTGCGGCGCCGCCCGCGCGGTCTACCGTGCAAGTGGCGCGCCTGCCCAAAGACGCGCTGGTAGAGATAGAAGTGATCGCTGCGCTGTAAACCTGAAAACGCAACGGCCTCGAGTCAACTCTTTTGAGGAGAGCGCCTCAAGCGGGCGCTCGCGTTGCCACCCGAATTTCTCATTTCTTGTTGCCCTGCGATTCCTCGGCGAGACGTTTTATAATTCGCCCTTCTACTAAGTCCAAAACCTTTTGGATATCCGCGAACGTAGTCGTGGGGTCATTGTTGTAGTCCATGAGTCGATGCTCATAATTCTTCCGGTTGGGAGCAACCTCATCGACGACCAATCGGGCTTCCTGCATGGCCGCCCCGCGATGCTTGAAATTACCACTGACTTCATCTGTGGCCTTCTCTAACGCGCAATACAGGCTGAAAGTCCTGGCGTCTGCTGGGCAGACCCTCGTGTCCGCGCGATTCCACTGTGATGGTGAACTGAGGATTTCTCTGGCGCGCTTCACAATCTGCACATCGACTTTGGTCACCGGGGGCCGGACTTCGGAGTCAGCAGCGGATGGGTTGGCGGTTTTGTTCGTGGGTGTTTGGGCCCGCAACGTAGCCGTAGAAAATAGAACGGCTAGAAGAATCAGGACGTGCTTTTTTTCGTTCATAAAGCGCAGCCCCCGAACCGCCATCTCGGGAGACGGCACCCATGGCCAAGGGTCCGTCCCGCAAATTTGATTACGGAGAAAGTCGGTTGGTTGTTCCGCCGCAAAAGTCTGCGCCGCCCAGGGTGCCCGCAATGGAGGACCGTTTCAAAGACGCCGCCCGCCAAAAACAAGCCGCGCTTCCCTCTCGTGCGCGACCGACCATGAGAGCAGTGACTGCAAAGCCGTCTCGGTCAGCGCCCCTGAGGATGTAGCCCGGGCGGCACGGATCGAACCAGTCCTGTAGCAGGGCATCCATTAGGTGCCCGGTTAGAGGAGGCGGGTGCTCCCCAAGGTTGCAGTCTTCAGATATCATGGCCTCCCGTGACCACGACGAGGGAATCCACCCCGAGTGCGCGCCGACGCGCGGTGCGCGATGTCCTGCTCTATGGCGTGTGCGGCGGCCTGCTCATCGTAGTGCTGAAGCTTACGGAGTACCGTTTCCTGGTCGTCGAGCATTCGCTGGAGATCTACGGCGCGCTGGTCGCAGCGCTGTTTGCGGGACTGGGCATCTGGCTGGGGCAGACGCTCACGAGAAAGAAGCCGGCTGTGATCCTGAAGGAAGTCCCGGTGCCGACCGCCCAAGGTCCCTTCGCGGCCGACGAGGGGCGCGTGAGGCAGCTCGGCATCACCCCCCGCGAACTGGAGATTCTCGGGCTGATATCCACGGGGTTGAGCAACCGGGAGATTGCCGGGCGGCTATTCGTCAGCGAAAACACGGTGAAGACGCATTCGAGCCGGCTCTTTGATAAGCTGGGCGCAAAGCGGCGCACCCAGGCGGTGCAGATCGGCAAGACAGCGCGGCTGATCCCTTGAATCGCCTGCCGGCCGGGAGGCACCTCACCCGAAAGCGTGATTTTCGTCCCTTTAGTGCAGAATCACCCGAAAGGGTGACGACAGCGTCTGCCTCCCCCGTTACAGTCGAGCCCATGAAATCAGATGAAGGAGGCTCGTGAAGCGCGTAACCGGCATTGGCGGAATTTTCTTCAAATCAGAGAACCCGGCGCAGCTCTATGACTGGTATGAGAAGCATCTCGGCATCGAGCGCGAGCCGCACGGCCAGGGAGCATCGTTTCATTGGCGCGAACCGCAGGCCCCGGGTGGTACCGGACCCGGTCGCCAAGGCTTGACTGCCTGGTGCATCTTCCCGCAGACGACCAAATACTTCGCCGCGAGCAAATCGGGCTTCATGGTCAACTACCGCGTCGACAATCTCGACGCGCTGCTCGCAGACCTGAAGAAAGCGGGGATCGAAATCGATCCGCACCGGGAAGACCACGACTACGGCCGGTTCGCCTGGATCAGCGACCCGGACGGCAATCGCATTGAGTTATGGGAACCGCCAAAGGCAAAGGAGGAGTGATCAGGAAGTGATCAGAGCGGCGGCGTCCCCCTGCTCGATTTTGCGCGCATTAAACCAGGTTTCACGGAATTGAGGCAAAAGGAGACTTGAATCTATGAAAAAGACGGTGCTGACTTTCGGGTTGATTTCTGGAGTTCTTTCCTCGCTGATGATGGTGGCCACCGTGCCGTTCATGCACAACATGGGCTTTACCAAAGGCCTGGTCATCGGCTACACGGCCATCGTGCTCTCGTTTTTGCTGGTATTTTTCGGCATCCGCTCCTACCGCGACAACGTCAGCAACGGCCAGATTACCTTCACGAAAGCTTTTGCCGTAGGGATCTCGATCACGCTGATCACCTGCATTTTTTACGTTGTGACCTGGGAAATTATCTACTTCAACTTCCTTCCCAACGATTTCATGGACAAATACGGCGTCCAAACCATCGAGAAGCTCAAGGCCTCGGGCGCGAGTGCTGCAGCCGTCCAGGCCCAGGTTGAGCACCTCAAGAAATTCAAGGAGCAGTACGAAAACCCGCTCTTCAACTCCCTGATGACTTTCATCGAGCCCTTCCCGATCGGGCTGGCCATCACGCTGTTTTCCGCGGCGGTCCTGAGGAAAAAGGCCCAATCGCCGCAATCGGCACAAGCATCCTTGGCGACCTCCCATTGAATCTCCGGCGCATCCGCTCCGTCTTCTCTTAGGAGCCTGGCTGCGCCGGGAAAATCATTCCGAGCGAAGCGCTTGTATGACGTCCACGCGGGCGGCACGTGCTGCCGGGAGCATCGAAGCCACTACTGCTGCGCCTAACAGCACAAACGCGGAAACGATCACGGGCAATGCGCCCGGCATTTTTAACTCGCCGAAATAACTGCCTGCCACGCGCGCAACGAGGAGGCCGACCGCCGCGCCCGTGAGAACGCCAGCGGCAGCCATCACGACGCCTTCTGCGACAACCCCCCGGAGAAGGCTTTCCGGCTGTGACCCGAGCGCCAAGCGGATGCCGAATTCGCGCGTCCGCGCGCTGACAGAGAAGGCCAGTACGCCCGCGACGCCAACCACGGCAATCAGCAGCGCGACCCCCGCGAAAACGCCGAAGACCAGGGAGTTCAAGCGGTCCGGGGCCAGCACTTTTGCGCGGATGTCTTCGAGGGTGGCGGCGTGCTCAACGGGTTCATCGGCGGACATCTCGCGAATAATTCTTGTTACCGGCGTTACAAGCGAATAAGGATTTGCGGTGGTGTGGATGAAGAGATGCCCGCCGAACATTGGAGAGTCCGCAAATGTGCCATAAATGGTGGAAGTGGGCGCAGGAACGATATGTTCGTCGTCCACATCGGCGGCGACCCCAATGATGCGGTGTGGGCCCCTAAATCGCGCCTTTTCGCTGTCCGTGCCGGGGAGGAACTCGAGCACGGGATCGGTCCAATAGACATGGCGATCGACCGGATCCTGCCCGGGAAACATGTGCCGCGCGAGACTCGCGCTGACGATCACGACCGGCTCCCGATTCTGGTCATCGAGGGCGTTGAAGTCGCGGCCGGCAAGAATGGGAACGCCAAGCGCGGCGAAAAAACCGGGAGAGATGGTTCGCCACTGCGCGCGCGGATCGTCTTTGCCATGGACGTGACCATCGCCAGAGAATTGCAAACCTATCCCGAAGCTGTCGGCATCACGCCAGGGAGCGATCACGGCGAAAGCGGTCTCGGTCACACCGGGTAGCGCATCGATGCGACGTATCGATTCCTTGTAAAAATCGAGGACTTGCTGAGGCGTTTTTCCGTAGGACAGCGCGGGAACGTCGATCGCGAGGACGTGACGCGTGTCGACGCCGATCTGCGTCGTTTGCAATGCGATCAGCGTGGTGATCAACATGCTTGCGCCGGCCAACAGCACGAAAGAAGCGGCAATTTGCGTGATGGCGAAGATGCGCTGGCGGCGGCTGGTACTGCCGGTGATGCGGACGCTGCCGCTCGCGAGGTTCATGCCATTCGACGCGTTAGCGGAGGGCAGGCGCGGCACAAATGCCAAAACCACCGCGGCGACTAAAGCGAGCGCTACTCCCACCCCGAGCAGGCTTGAATCGACCGTCAAATCCAGCGCGCGGACGGAAAAGCGCGAGGCGTAGCGAGCCAGGATTGTCACCAGTGGCTGCGCGATGATTAAAGCGATGGCTGCGCCCGCACCGCAGAGCAGGAGGCTTTCCGCGAACAACATGCGGCGCAGCGCGCCAGTGCTTGCGCCGAGTGCGGCGCGGATCGAGAGTTCGCCTTCGCGGCGAACCGTCCGCGCCAGAATCAGGTTGGCAACATTCGAGCAGGCGATAATGAAGACCAGGCCCGAGGCAGTGAGAAGCACGAGGAGAACGGTACGCGCGCCGGAAGTAATCTGGTCCCGAAGCATCCTGGCATCAATGCGGTAGCCGCCGTTATCGGGATACGCTTCGGGGTGATCCTTCTCCATGGAGGCGTAGACGGTGCGCAACTCGGTGCGAGCCTGGTCGAGGGTGGCGCCGGGAGCAAGCTTGGCGAAGAGTTCGGTCATGCGATGGACGCGGCCCGTGACCATCGTGGCGGAAAGATGATGCGGGCTGGTGACCACGTTGCCGATAATCTCGGTATCCGCCGGATACGGCACACAGGGTTCAAGGACGCCGATGACCGTAGCGGAACGGTCGCCAATGCTGCTGAGGCGAACTGTTTTGCCGATCACATCAGGATCTTTTTTGAAGACCGTGGACCAGAAGCGATACGTCAGCACGATGACCCCAGCAGCGTTCGGACCGTCGTCTTGAGGCCCGATGAGGCGGCCGAGAACCGGACGCAGACCCATGACCTCGAAGTAGCTGCCTCCGACGACGCCACCTTGAACTCCACGAGGTTCCCCGAGCCCGATCATGGTAAAGCTCATCGTCGAGAAATCGCCGAACTCGCTCACGGAGTGAACGCTGGCTTCGATGTCCTTGACTTCGGGTACAGAGAAGGTTGTGTTGTCGTCTCCGATGCTCGGGGCGCTCTGGCGAATGTACACCAGGCGGTTCTCGTCACGGTTGACGAGCGGCTTGAGCAGCACTCCCCGCACGAGCGTGAAGATGGCCGCGTTGGCCCCGATGCCCAGCGCCAGCGTGAGGGTCACAATGCTCACGAGTCCTTTGCTGCGCATCAGCGAATGGAAGGCAACTCTCAGGTCGCGGAAAAACGACATATGTCTTGTCCCCCTCGGCGTTTATGGAGCGCCACGCGTGCTGATAGAAAGCCATCGATGATCGGATCAGTATTTTACTGCAGCCATCCCGCTTGATGCAGAAGTTCCTGAAATCGAGGGTCACCCTTCATCGAACCGCAGGCGGGCTCAACACTTAAAACCCGCGAGCGCATTGGAATATAGCCCTTTTTCAAGGTAGGCGTCGATCAAAAGGTGGGCCCGGGGAAGTCCGGATCCATATCCTGAACCGCTCGGAATTGCTCTATGGCTTGGTCGTACGCTCGCGAATAGCAGAGTATGGCGGCGTGACCGGAGGTGATAATCATGGAAAGAGGATCAAGACGCCTCTTACCTTGGGATTGCCGCTTGTTTGCCTGTAAAATCCGGAGCCGAAAAATCGGTGGAAGGCGAAATGCCAGGCGCTATACTGACCGTGAACCTCGGGAAAGGAGGCGGATGCTCGGTCCATGAAGACCACCAAACGAATTGCTTCACAAACGGATGCCACAGGCGAGAAGCAGCTTGCGGGTTTTATCAAGAAATTTGACTCGAAGAACGCCGCATTGATCCGTTCAGTGCGCAAAGTGTTGCGCGAGCGTTTGCCCACCGCCAATGAACTGGTTTACGACAACTACAACTTTTTCGTGATTGGGTACTGCTCGACCGAGCGACCGTCTGACTGTATCTTGTCCATTGCCGCGGCCGCGAATGGAGTTGGGCTGTCGTTCTACTACGGAGCCACGCTTCCTGATCCTCACAAACTGCTCCTCGGCGGCGGCAGCCAAAACCGTTTTATCAGGATCGACTCCGCGGCGACGCTGGCGCGTCCAGAGGTTGAGGAACTTATCGCTGCTGCCATCGCGCAGGCGGAAAGACCGCTGCCTCGGACGGGCAGGGGCAAGCTGGTGATTCGATCCATCTCGAAAAAACAGAAGCCACGCCGTAAAGCCTCCGATTAGCACGGTCCTCGACGGGTCGTCGGGGAACGGATCGTCCACGTCTTGATACCGCCGCAAACTGTGCGATAGAGAACAGTACCTCACCTCGTTGTCTGCTCTACTCCAAAGAGCAGACGACGACAAATCTGCGCTAAGAGTTGCACGAACGAAGGCAACTTGTTGGGAGTTCCTGATGTGTCCGCTAACACCCCTTCGCACAAGCCGCGTGAGCCTGACCGAGCCTGGCAGTATGCCTTCTTGTCTGCCTGGGAAGCGGTTGAGAACAGTCTCAGGCAGACATTTCTATGCGGTTCCAGCCTGCGCGTTGTTTCTGCTGTGCCTGGCTTCCGGCGGCTGGCCCGCTCAGCAATAAACTGCAGGGCCCGAGCCTAGCCGTGGTTCTCCCACACAAGCAAGTTTGCCCCAAACCGCCGCTGCGGAAGGATTAGCCAGCGTCGCTGGCAGAGTGTTGGACCTCAGTGGTGCCACCGTTTCCGGGGCAAAGATCAATCTGGTGCATAGTGATGGAACGCAGTCGCATAACATGGTTTCCGACGCCGACGGCGAATTTAGCTTCACGAAGATTCTTCCCGGTTCCTATCTCGTGGTCGTCAACGCTAGGGGCTTTGCGCCATTTACGTCTACACAGTTCCTGGCCACAGACCAGAAGGTCTACAGGGTCCCCAATATCTCACTGTCGGTTGCGATGGCGAACATCGAGGTGATGGTCCGCCCAACCGACCTGATCGCCGCTGAGCAGATAAGGGCTGAGGAGAAGCAGCGTGTGATGGGGGTCATCCCGAACTTCTATACCAGCTACATTTATGACGCCGCCC
>JBEKSZ010000025.1:0-50074 GCA_049516615.1 Candidatus Acidiferrum sp.
GAATGTCCGCGTTTACGATCGCGACCATCACGATTACCACAATTGGGACGATCATGAAAACATCGCCTACCGGCGGTACCTTGAGGAAAACCATCGCGAATATCGCGAATACAACCACCAGAATCACCACGACCAGCGCGCTTATTGGAACTGGCGCCACGGCCACCCCGACTGAGAGCCTGGACGAAGAACATCCCGCCCAGCCGCTCTGACTGTTGAAACGCTGATGCCCTTGAGGCCCTTGAGGCCCTGCTAAATGCGATCGTGGCCATGGGCTATCGGAATCTTGCCAGGTCTCTCTTTCTGCACGAGCAAGGCGCTCGCCCAATGCAGTAGCACGGATTCTGGAGTTGCCATGTCCTTTGGACTTTACGCGGGTGGATTCGCAATCGTAATCTGCGGCCTGATTTATGCCGCGTATCTCGTGCACATGCCTGCGCACTGGATCGTTGTGGGTGCCGTGGTTCTCTTAGGCTTCGGCATTCTCACAGGTGTAAAAGCCACGCGCCAGAAAGATCCGGTCGGATAGACGCGCAAGCCCTTGCAACTTGCTTGAGCACGAGCTGGGCCGCTCTGCTCCCCACCGCTGGCCACCGCCGCAACCGGCAATACGCTACTTGAGTCCGGCGTCTGACAGCATCGCGAGGAACTGCCGTTTGGTGCGCATGTCGATCGCTTGCGCCACCAGTTTTCCGTCGCGACCGTAGACGAAGCTCTTCGGTATGCCTTCAATGGCGAACTGCTCGCTCACTTTTCTCCCGGGATCGAGCAGAATCGGATAGCTGAATTGGTATTGCTCGATGAATGGCTGCACTTTGCTGGCGTCTTCATCGGAAATCGCCAACACCAGCAACCCATCCCCCTTGAACTGTTTGTACAGGGCATCGAGATCGGGCATCTCGCTGCGGCACGGCGGGCACCAGGTGGCCCAAAAATTCACCAGCACTACGCTTCCGCGCAAATCCTGCAACGTCCAGCTCGCGTCGTGCAAATCCCTGAGCGTGAAGTCCGCCTGCTCGCGCCGTGCATTGTCCGCTGCGATCTTGGACAGCGCGGCTGTGAACTGCGGATCATCTAATTTCACCTCGACGTGCTCGTAACGCGCGAGCTCCGCAAGTTCGACGTAAGGAGCCGCCGGTCCATGCTTGCCGGCGGGCACGGGAGTTTCTCGCACCGCGTCCGCGAGCGTGGCGGCTACTTCTTGCAGCGTGTCGTGGCCCAGGTCGCCTTCCGTCGAAAGATTTGCGAGATTGTCGGCCAGTCGCAGTTTGTTTAAAGCCGCCGGCAACTCGCGAATCTGCAGCGCCAGCTGTTTGGTGGTTCGCGCGCGCTCGCCTTCGGGCAGCTTGCGCAGCGTGCGCATGGCGTCCAGGAGCGGTTTCTCCTGCGCGCTCCAGGCACTTTTTTCCCCTTGCGCATAGAGGACCGCCGGGGCCACCGCGAGCGTGCCCACAAGCAGAAGCCTCAGAAGGTGCCGCCAGGCCAATCCCGGAAAATGTCCCATTCCCAAGTCACGCGTCACGGTCATTCCTCCAAACCTCGCAGCAACCCGTCTATGGCAGGGGCAAAGGCTGCAAACTCCCCCGCTTCAGTAGGGCATTGACCGCCGGCAAGTCCTGCCCCAAAATTTTTTCCGCTTGCGCCAGCGCCTGCACGCTTGCCGCCTCCCATGCTCTGGCCGCGGTCATGGCATCTGGCGTTGGAGCGGCATCCGCGCTTTCCACCACGAGGAGCAAACCCGAGAGAGCCGTGGCCACTTTAGCCAGAGGTACGGGCTGCTGGTCTGGCAGCGCAAATCCCAATGCCAAGAAATTTTCTTCCTCGGCAGGAGCGCCGATCTTCTTACGCAGATCATCGAGGGCGGCCAAAATGTCGCTCCTCCCCGCGGCGTCCTTTTCGCGCTCGGCGATCTGCTCTCGCAACTCATTTGTTCGCCGCAAAACCGCGGAGACCTTGACCAGTCGGCTGCTGAGTTTTAGCGCCAGCGCACTCTGCGCCTGTAGTGCTTCTCGGGTGGCTTTTGCACGGGGATCGGCCTTTATGGTCAGAGGCTGCGTGCTGCTTTCACCGCTGGCAGTCAGTTTCACGGAATAATTTCCGAGAGCAACCTGCGATCCGGCATTGAAAAAGTCCGGCCCCTGCGCCTCTTCGGGAAACGCATAGCGCAGATCCCACACGAAGCGATGCATGCCGGGCTCGTTCGGAAGCGGAAGTGGGTTGTGCACCCAGTCCGAGGTGAAAGCTACAGACCCCGGATTCGTGGCCGGCAATTTGTCATCGCTCGCAAAACGCCGCACCAACTCTCCGCTTGCGTTGAAGATTTCCAGGCGCACGGGCGAAGCAGATTTGTCCTTCAGGTAGTAATTCAGGATCGCGCCGCTTGGAGGGTTGGCCGATAGAGGCTCGTCCCGCGGTACGGGCGTTCCCTGGTCGTAGCCGGGCCGCACGCGATATGCCGTTTGCGGACGAAAAAGCCACACATCGCGCGCGGCCACTCTCGCATCGAGCTGCCGCAAAGGTGTGACATCATCCAAAATCCAGAACGAACGGCCAAACGTGGCGATCACCAAGTCGTCTCCCTGGACCACCAGATCGCGCACCGAGGTCATCGGCAGATTCAGCTTGAGTGAGTGCCAATGCTCTCCATCGTCTAAAGATACGTACACGCCCCTTTCCGTGCACGCATACAACAGCCCGCGGCGTTCGGGATCCTCACGGACGCAATTTAGAAAACTTCCCTCCGGCATCCCCTGCGAAACCTGCTTCCAGCTCCTTCCAAAATCCTGCGTGCGATAGAGGTACGGCGAGATGTCCTCCAGTCGGTGCCGGTCGACCGCTGCGTACGCGGTTCCCGCGTCGAAATGCGACGCCTCGATGTGCGTTACCTTGCTCCACGGAGTAAGCTCTGGCGGGGTAACATCGTTCCAGGTTTGCCCCTCGTTCTGCGTTAGGTGGATCAGCCCGTCGTCGGTGCCGGCCCAAATTTCTCCGGCGCGGACATACGAGGGGCCAATGGTGTAGACCACCCCGCGACGCTTACTCGGGGGAGCGTCCGCGGCGGTCGCGCTGTCGAGCTGCGCGGGCACGCCCGGGTCTTCACGAGTCAAATCGGGACTGATCGCTTGCCAGGAGCTTCCTCCGTCCGCAGTTCGAAACAGAATCTGCGATGCAAAATATAGGACCTGCGAATTCTTGGGCGAAAACACGAGTGGCAGCGTCCATGTCCGCCGGTAGCTGCCGGCATGTGCCAGCGACGGGGGCACCAGCCGGATCTCTTCGTTGCTTAGATCCTCGCGGGTAACAAAACCGCCGTACAGCACTCCGGGATTCAGAGGATCCGCTGCGATATATCCGTTCTCGTCCCCTGCTTCCATGGGACGCCAATCATGCGCGCCGAGCGAAAGGTATTTGCCCCGGCTCGGGATCGCTGCCGCGCCGCTGTCTTGCTCCGCTCCATAAACCCAATAGGGAAACCGATCGTCGGTGATCACGTGATAGAACTGCCCGGTTGGCTGGTTGTACCAGGAACTCCAGGTTTCGCCCGCATTGCGCGTGACGATCGCCCCCTGGTCGCAACCCATGATCATTCGCTGTGGATTATCCGGGTCGATCCATAGTTCGTGGTAGTCGTCGCCGCCCGGAGCGCCCTTCCAGGCTTCAAACGTGGCTCCGCCGTCGCGCGAGCGGTACGCGGCGATATTGGGAACGTAAATGGTATCCGCATTCTTCGGATCAACACTAAGTTCTCCGAAATACCAGCCGCGCTGCCAGACGCGTTTATCGTTCGAGGCCTTTTTCCAATTCTGCCCGCCGTCGTCTGAGCGGTACACTCCACCTTCCTTGGCATCCATAATGACGTAAACGCGCTGCGCCTGGCTCGGCGCCACCGCAATACCTATCCGTCCGAGTCCTTCTGAAGGCAGACCGCGTCCGCGCAGTTGTTCCCAATGCTCGCCACCGTCGCGCGAGCGGTATAGCCCGCTCCCCGGTCCGTTCGAAGGCGGGTAGATACTCCAAGGCGGACGCCGCGTTTGCCACAGCGCCGCATACATGGTCTGTTTGTTTCCGGGCTCGATCGCCACGTCTATGGCCCCGGTATTTTCATCTTTGAAGAGCACGCGCTGCCAGCTGGCCCCGCCGTCGGTCGAGCGAAACACACCGCGCTCGGCATTCGGGCCATACGCGTGTCCGAGCGCGGCCACAAAAACCCGATTGGCGTCGTCGGGATCCACAACGATCCGGCCGATTTGCCGGGTATCGGCCAGCCCAACCTGCGCCCAGGTTTTTCCTCCATCCGTTGACTTGTACATCCCATTTCCGCTCGAGATCGACGAGCGCATATCCGCCTCGCCCGACCCGACGTAAATCACTTTTGGATCGGAGGGCGCGACCGCGATTGCGCCGATTGAGGCTACCGGCTGCGCATCAAAGATGGGGTTCCAAGTTCGCCCCGCGTCATTGCTCTTCCAGACTCCGCCGCCAACGGAACCGAAGTAGTACACCTCGGGATCGCCCCGCACTCCCGTGACCCCGAGCACGCGACCAGCGCGATACGGCCCGATCGAGCGCCAGCGCAGCGCCGCCAAGTACTGGGTCACCTCCGGCGGTGTGCCAGCCTGCACCGCGGCCTGAGGCGCGGCAGCGATTCGCGTGGCGCCGCCTGCGGCGAATACTGCAAAAACGATGCATAATCCGCCGCGTCTCACTATCGCCATGGGTATCTCTCCGGCCGAAACAAGATCCAGATGTAGTCGAATGTCCACGAGTATATCTGAAGCGCGCAGTGAAAATATCTCGCGAACGTGGTGACCCGCGCGCTGGCGTCACTTAAAAAAGAAGAACTCCGCCCGCCCTGCAAAAAAAAACAAAATTCGCGGTGGAGGCGGGTTCCGGTGCATAATCTTGGCCGTCATCGGCCGACCGCAGCGCAAGAGAGACGAAGACGGGCCCGGCGCGTCTTAACCATAAGGGGCATGAAGATCGCCATGGGTATGCGGACCGAGATGGCCTCGTTTCTGGGAGGAAACACGTGAAGAAAACCCCGCTAGGCGCTGCGGCTGGCTTGCTGGCATTGCTCTTGATTCTGGCGGTTGCGCACGCTCCGCATGCCCAGGCGCAGAGCGCGCCTGCTGCGGCAACGCCGCAGGCACCGGAAGCGAATGCTTCCATGGCCATGATGTCTGCCGAGACCCCGCCTACTCCCCGCATCACCGCCTACACCCTGCCGCCCGATCGCGACCAAAAAGCGCGCGCGCTCAGCAAGGTGCGCCTGCGTCTGCTCATCGTCAATCTGGTATACGGAATCGTCGTGCTGTTACTCGTGCTGTGGTGGAGGTGGGCGCCGAAATTTCGCGACATGGCCGAAGGCGCGTCGCCCGGACGATTCGTGCAGCTTCTGATCTTCGCCCCCCTGATTACCCTGGCGCTCGACGTTCTCTCGTTGCCCACGGGAATCTATGAAAACTGGATTGAACGGCAGTACGGGCTATCCGTGCAGGGCTGGGGATCGTGGTTCTGGGACTGGGCCAAGGGCGAGCTGATTTCCGTGATCGGCGCGATCGTCATCCTGGCGATTCTGTACGGAGTCATCCGCAAATCGCCGAAACGCTGGTGGTTTTACTTCTGGCTGGCTGCCGTGCCGCTGACCGTGCTGCTGATTTTCATTCAACCCTTGGTCATTGACCCGATGTTCCACAAATTCGAACCACTGCAGCAGAAGGATCCCGCGCTGACTGCAGCGCTCGAAAGAATGGTCCGGCACGCCGGCCAGGATATTCCGCCCGAACGCATGTTCTGGATGGGCGCCGGGGAAAAAACCACGGAGCTGAACGCTTATGTCACGGGCTTCGGTTCTTCGAAACGCATTGTGGTCTGGGACACCACCATCGCCAAGATGAATACGCCGCAGATCGTCTTCGTGGCCGGGCACGAGATGGGACACTACGTGCTGAATCACATCGTCAAAGGTCTCGGTTTTCTCGCGGTATTTTTGCTGATCACGTTTTATATTTCGTATCGGCTGATCGGCTGGTTGCTATCGCAGTGGGGCCAGTCGTGGGGAATTCGTAACCTCGAAGATTGGGCCTCTTATCCAGCGCTGCTGCTGCTTTTGTCGCTGATCGTCACCGTCGCGGGGCCCATCCTCAACACCTTCTCCCGCCACATCGAGCACCAAGCCGATCAGTACGGCCTCGAAGTCACCCACGGATTGACACCCGATTCCGGCGAAGTCGCCGCGCAGTCCTTCAACATCCTCGGCGACGTGGATCTCTCCGACCCCGATCCGAGCCCCTTACGCATATTCCTGTTCTACAACCATCCCGCCATCCCGGATCGCATCCAGTACAGTCTGCATTACGATCCGTGGTCCAAAGGGGAGTCACCGGAATTCGTGAAATAAGCGTTGCCGGGTGGAGCTTCGCGACTCGCGCATTTCAGGTACCACAAACCGCTAATATTCGCGCAGCGGTTCGCCGCTGCTTCCGCCATTTCTACCCTGGCTTCGGACCCGGTGGCCAAACGTCTGAGGCGGTCTCAAAGTCTGGCCGTATCGTCATCGAGCGATGCTTTCTTTGCGCGGGCATCCTGCGGACCGCTATCGAATCGCGTGCTCAGCCCGCTCCCCGTGCTTGCTCACGCGCGTCTCGTAGATAGGGAACTGCGCGGCCAGTGCCGCCACTTGTTGGCGCACAGCTTGCTCTTTCGCAGTATCGCCTATAGCGCCGAGCACCTCTGCGATCCAACCGCCGATTTGGGCCATCTCGGCTTCGCGCATGCCGCGCGTGGTCACGGACGGGCTGCCCAGCCGAATCCCGCCGCCCTTCATGGGAGGCAGGGGATCGAACGGAATAGAATTTTTGTTAACCGTGATGCCCGCGCGGTCCAGGGCTTTTTCGGCGTCGGTACCGGTGATGCCGCGCGAGTGCACTTCCACTAAGAATAAATGGTTGTCCGTTCCGCCGGTGACAATGCGGAAGCCGCGCTGCGCCACTGCCGCCGCCAGGGCCGTGGCATTGCGCACCACTTGCTGCTGATATTCCTTAAAGCTTGGCTCCATCGCCTCTTTCAGACACACCGCCTTGGCCGCGATGGTGTGCACCAGCGGCCCGCCCTGCGTACCCGGAAACGTCAGCTTGTCGATTTCCTTGGCAAACGCCCCTTTGCTCAGCACCATTCCGCCGCGTGGCCCGCGCAGAGTTTTGTGCGTTGTGGTCGAAACAATGTCGGCGTGCGGTATGGGACTCGGGTGCACGCCCGCGGCCACCAATCCCGCGATGTGCGCCATGTCCACGAAAAACAGCGCACCCACGGCTTTCGCGACTTTGCCGATTCTCTCAAAATCGATAATGCGGGCGTACGCGCTGGCGCCCGCCACGATCATCTTCGGCTGGTGTTGGTGCGCCAGTTTTTCAATCTCGTCGTAGTCAATGCGCTCGTCTTCCTTGCGCACGCCGTAGGCAATGAATTTGTACATGCGCCCGGAGAAGTTCAGCGGATGCCCGTGCGTCAGATGTCCGCCATGCGCCAGATTCATGCCCAGCACGGTGTCGCCCGGCTGCAGCGTGGACATATACACCGCGACGTTCGCCGAGGTCCCGGAATGCGCCTGCACGTTGGCGTGCTCCGCGCCAAAGACTTCCTTGGCGCGATCAATCGCCAGTTGCTCGACCCGGTCGGCGTATTCGCAGCCGCCGTAGTAGCGCCTTCCCGGGTACCCTTCGGCGTATTTATTGGTGAAAATCGAACCCATGGCCTCCAAAACGGCTTCGGAGACCAAATTTTCCGAGGGGATAAGTTCCAGCCCGGTAGCCTGGCGTTGCGCTTCTTCCCGCAGCAAGTCCGCGATCGCGGAATCCACGACGTCCAGCGGCCGATTCATGCGCTCGTTGGCGTCGGTGCTCTTGGTTCCCGTGGCATTGGTCATCGTCCGCTCCAAAAACGCTTATGTACTGACGCGATTTTAGCGGACAGCGGCCCAAACCACCAGCGAACTACTTGGCCGTCACGCCATCACGAATATTCTGGTACTGGTCTTCGCTCAACACGCCCTTGCTGACCAACTCATGGCGATCGCCGTAAGGGCGATTGGCGATGATTTTGCGCGCGTCGCGTTCCGAGATTCCCGGCAGCGCGGCTAAATCGCTCTCGCTGGCGGTGTTCAGGTTGACGGAGCCGTGCGCGCCGCGATTCCATCCATCCTTGACCCCCTGGGCCGCAGCTTGCGCATCCTCGGCTGCGGTCTTGGCGGCCTCGCCGACCTTGCGGCCCGCTTCCTCAAGCTTGGGCTTGGCATTTTCCACGGCATTGGCCACTTCCTCGCGCGTCTTCTCGTCGCGCTCTTTTTGCGCCGCGGCGTCGCTGCCGCCTTTTTGAAAATATCCGCAGCCGGAAGCGAAAAGGGTGACCGCCGCGAACGCCGTGACGGCCAGGTTACTCCATCGCGATTTTGTTCCGAAGTTCATGGTTATCTCCTGTACTTTCGATGCGCGCAGCGGCACATTAGAGGTGGGCCCGCAAGCCGCAGACCCCAGCCCCAGCCGGAGAGACCCATCGTTCGCATGGCCGCAGATTCCCGCAGCGCAGGAAAATCAGCAAGTGGAAAGCACGGAGCCAAGCCCGGGGGCGCGCAGCGTCACGCACACTCCCGCGGGCTGCTGCTGATCGCCGCATTCAAACTGTTTAAGGGGTTTTTCCTGCTGGCCGTAGCCTTTGGCGCGCGCCACATGCTCAGCCAGGATCTTTCCGCCGACGTGGAGCACTGGCTCGATCTGCTGCGCATCGATCCGCACAACCACTACATTCACTTGCTGCTCGAAAAAATCGCCAAGATCGACGCGCACAAACTGCGCCAGTTGCGCGCCGGAACATTTTTCTACGCCACGCTGTTTTTGATCGAAGGCACGGGACTGGCGCTGCGCCAGCGCTGGGCGGAATACGTCACCATTATCTCCACCAGCTCGTTAATTCCGATCGAGGTCTACGAACTTCTGAAACAGTATTCCCCCGCCAAGACCGCGTTTCTCTTCATCAACGTTATCGTGGTGGTTTACCTGATCTTCGAGCTGCGCCGCAACCGCTCGGTGTGATTTCCGATCGCTTGTTTTCGTTCCTGCTTCGCGCGCGCTTATTTCCAGACGGCCAGAATCGCGCCCATTACCGCGTAGCAAACGCACTGATAGCCCGTGTTAATGGCAAATAATTTGCCGCTCTGATTGGCGAACAGGACTCCCGTCAGTTGCACCGTGGCTACGAATCCCAGCCACACCGCCAGTCCCACTTCCACGCCGTACAGCGCCGGTTGCGCCGGGGCCAGCGGCTGCCAGATGCCTTGGCCGTGGCGGCTCAGGGCATCGAGAAGTTTTCCGAGAATCAAGGCCGTAACGATGCTGCCCACGAAAGCTGCGCCATACGCCGGACCGGCGGATTTTTTCATTTTTTCCATGGTGGCTTTGTCGTTCATGTCGTAGCCCATTTCCTTGACCCACGGTTTGGCGAACAGCGCCGGCGAGTACCACAAAAACCCGAGGACCATGGTGGCGATCGCGCAGACCAACACAGCAAGCAAATTGACATCCATGAAATGCATAACCTCTCACCTCGCGCAGCGAAGGTAACTGCAAAAGGTGCGCACCAAGGGGTGGCACGCGCGCATCGTAAGCCTCGAAAAAGCGATTGGCAAGGTGTTTGTTATAACACCGCCGGTCGTCGAAGCAGCGGCGAGACGCGCGTTTCGCGGGTGCCCGGACCCAGCGCGAATCGAGAACTTGCCGAGCTTACTTTTCGCGAGCTTTGAGGGCTTGCTCGAAAGCTTCGCGCAGGCCATCGAGGATGTGCGTTGCGGCCTGCGGCGAATTGCTCTTGCTCAAATCGGACCAGACGGCGCTGCCGCCTTTCTCCTCGAACAGCGTCAAACGCGTAAACCCGTCCGGGGCAGATTGGTAGCCGGCGGGAAAAAACGAAGCGGAACTGGGAGGTGCATCGCTCTTGGCGCGGACACCCGCGGCGGCCATGGTCATGTCCGGTCGTGTATCGCTCGGCACGGATTGCACGTAGCTGCTGCCCGTCAGGCGCAGGACGATGTCGGCTTTTTGCGGACTGTCGACCACCTGGAAGCGGCCCCACCTGGCCAGGGCCATGAATGCGTTGTTCTGCAAGTTGGCATCACTGGTCTGGTTGTCGACGTAAATGGTTTTGGCGCCGAGCACAGCTGCGGACAATGACGTAGCTTTCTTGTTGGCCAGCGCAGCGGCCGGTGCAAGGGCCAGAGCTGCAAGCAAAATGCCCCTCAATCGCCTGGCGTTTCGCGATGTTGCCGGAGTTGCGGGACGAACTACAGAGGCAGGTACGGTGAAGCGCCGCGCTAGCGTCTTCATGAGAATAGCCCTCCGCGAATAGAGTTTTCGTCGACAGGAATCGGCCGGATCTTTTTTTCTGCTACAGGCGAGGACTCTAGGAGAAAGCAACTGCGCGCGATACTGCACCACGGCCCAGAAAAGGGGTGCCGGCCGAGCGGTGTAGACGCGACTGCCTATGTGGCCAGTTTCTTGTGGCAAAGCGTCGTCGTCGTTCCTGGCCATGGCGCGCGAGCGGCTCCGAAAGAGGCGTTGCCTTTCGCGCGGACTCGCTGTGAGCAGCGGCGCTGTCAGCCCGAGTCATCCGCTACAATGTAGCTGTCATGCAGCGCAAAGTTTTTTGGATGACATTCACGGCGCTCGGAATTGTCGCTGACCTCGTGTTGCCATTTTGGTGGGCGATGGCCGCCACGATTCCCGTGGGTATGCTGGCGTGGTGGATCGCCTACCGCTCGGATTGGTTCTAGCCCGGCATTTAGCAACGGCGTTAGTGCCGCACGTAGATCTGCGGAATCAGGTACATCGCGCCGAAAAAGAGCAGCAGAAGCAAGGCCACAACTCCCAGCCAGATGAAGACAAATGTGCGTTCGTTGTGCCCCGGCGGAGGCGCGGAAATTCCCAGAACAAAATGCACGCCGCGAAAGATGCTGGCCAAAAACGGGATCATGGCGAGAGACTCGCTTACGAGTATGGCACGACCGGTGACCGCCGGCGATCCCACGAGCGCACCGCGACTCGGTGCGCAACGGCGGGAGAATCGCAGGATGGACGGGTGGGGCCCCGCTCGAAAACAACAGGATTCTAAAGAGATGAGTCCGTGTTTTTGCGGAAGACAGGCTGGCCCGGGAGGTGCTTGAGGCGCGCGGTTCCCAACCAGGTATCCGCGAGGGCGTGATTTTCTAGCTCCCGGAGCCGCCACGGGCGTCCTGACAGCGGCGCGAGGGCCTTTACTCTGCACAGGACTGCACAAGGGACTGCTCAGGAAACGCGCGCCGAACCGGACTCCGGCCGGTGTTCCTGAAATGGTCGAAGTGCAAGAACCGGCCCGTTCACGGTCGTCAGGCCTAAACGACATCAAAGCGCGCCATCATGGCGTGATCCTCGTGTTCAAGATTGTGGCAGTGCATCAGATAGCGTCCGCGGTAGCCGTCAAAGCGCATGATGAGCTTCACTTCCTCTCCATTGTCCAGCGAGACGGTGTCTTTCCAGCCCCGTTCCCACGGCAGCGGCGCTTTTCCGTTCCGTTCGAGGATTTGGAAATTGATCAAGTGGATATGCACGGGATGGAGCATCTGGAAGGCTCCAAACTTTCGGTTCCTCAAGTGCCAGATCTCCACCTCGCCGTAGGCGACGTGTGCCAAGCTCGCATTGGGATGAAACTCGTTGCCGTTAATCGTCCAGGTCAAGGGCGGAATTCGCAACTCCACGGAGATTCCAAAATCGAATACCCGGGTCCGCACCGCGAGATTGGGGTCCAGTGCGGCGCAGTCGCTGAGTCTTTCGGGAATGGCACCTTGATCTAGCCCCTCGCGCACCACATCGAATCGCATGATTTCGCTTTGGGGGCCTTTGCCGCTGTGATTGGCCAAAACGATCTCGGTGCCCACGGGATATTCCGAAAAATCGACGATCACGTCGCTTCTCTCGGCCATCGCCAGTGGGATACTCGGGCACTCGATGGGGGCAGGGAGCAATCCGCCGTCCGTGGCAATCTGCGTCAGTGGCCGGCCATTTCCCATCGCCGGCTCGAAAACCGTGGCGTTCGAGGCGTTGAGCATGCGAAAGCGATACTTCCGCCGGGCGACTGCAAAGCGCGGCCAGGGCCCGCCGTTGACGAGCACCACGGTCCCGTGCCCGCCCATGCGCCCACCGCGTCCGGCATGATAGACAAAATTGCCGTCTGGACCGAAGGAGCGGTCCTGGAGCACGAGCGGGACATCGTATTCTCCGCTTGGCAAGCCCAGGCTGGCCTCGCCTCCATCTTCAATCAGGTATAAACCCGCCAAGCCCATGTACATGTTGTGCGCGGTGTGATCCATGGCGTGATCGTGATACCACAGCGTTGCGCCGCGTCCTTGATTCGAGTACACATAAACTCGCGATGCCCCCGGCATAATCATGTCGGTCGGAAAGCCGTCGGAATCTGTTTCGGTCACCCCGCCGTGCAGGTGCACAACCGTTTCATGAAGGACTTGATTTGTGTGGCGCACCACCGCTCGGCGGCCCCGGCGCGCCTTGATGGTCGGCCCGGGAAACATCCCTTCGTAGCCCCATATTCGCGTCATTATCCCCGGCAGGATTTCGATGTCCGCTTCTCTTTGCGTGATCTCGTAGTAGTCGGTGTCCGCGTCGATGCGGACCGGACGCAGCACGGGGGGAACGCGCAAGGGCTGGACGAATCTCCACTGCGCCAGATCCTCGGGACTTTTCACGCCTTCAAAATCCAGACCGCCGCGCGCCACAGCTGCCGCCAAAAGCGCAGGGCCTGCCAGGCTCAGCATTTCGCGCCGGGTGCTTTTCATCCCAAAAACTATGGCACGGGTGCCCACCGCCAATCTGTGCGCTATTGAACGGTTGTCAAGGCGTTAAGGGGGCCTCTGACTACTCATTCGCTTCGGGTGAGGATTAGGCTGCTGCGCCGCAGAATATTTTCGGTCCTAGAGGAGGTCCCCAGAAGCTGTTCGGCCAAGGGAAGAAAAAGCAAAGCAAACAGAACGACGAAGATGCGGACCTGAAGACCAGGAAATACGCCGTTAGCGAAGTGCGAGGCAAAAAGGGCGCTTATCGCCGGGACTGCGATGCTATTCTGCGGAGTCCTCCTGAGAGGCAAAAGGGGAGCGGTCACTTGTCGAAAGCGCGGGCCAGGGAGATATTTGTGTCGCGCGACGGAAACTTGCTCAATCCGGGCCGCCATGGGGAGTGGGGACTCCAGGACTTGAGCCGTGGCGGCGCTGGTGGGCGTGAGTTTTGATCGATGATGGCCATTGAGGTGATTACGCTGGCGGGTTTCGCCTGTGGCGTGCTGGATCTCAGCGTGACCTCGACGCTATTTGTGGTGAAGGGGGGAACGCTCGAGCGATTGTTTCAGGGCATCGCCAGCGGGGCGTTGGGAAACGCGGCGTTTACGGGTGGCAAGCGTACGGCGGCCGCGGGCGTGCTCTTTCATTTTGCGATCGCGCTTTGCTGGGCGGGCGTTTACTACGTGCTGAGCCGGCAGGTCGCGGCGCTGCTGCAGCATGTGGTGCTCAGCGGGATGCTCTTTGGAGCGGGCGTGCATTTGATGATGAGTTTGCTGGTGGTGCCGCTGTCGCGCGTGCCCAAGCGCACATTTTCCGCCGGTGCATTTTTGACCCAGCTGGCGGTGCACATGTTTTTTGTCGGCTTGCCGATTGCGCTGGTGGTGCGGTGGTTTTCCGGGCTAGCGTAGCGCCGCATAGAGCGCTTGCTTCCAACGGGCGTTGTCGATGGTCCAGATGATGTTGGCCCGGCGCCGGCCTGCGAGCGCCGCGGACCAGACTTCTCGGTTGCGTTCGTTGTGCGCCACGTTGAGGCGGTCGACCACCGTCATGCCGCAGGTCAGTTCGCTCTTGGTTTCTACCTCCAAAAAATGTGCCGATTGCGACGTGACGATCGAGGGGTCAAGGGCTATGGCCATGGCCACCGGATCGGGCAGAGAGATGCCGTGTTCACCGGTCTGCTCGAGGAAAGCCTCCTGGCCCCGGCTGTTGCACTCGATGGCGAATTTCGCCAGCGGCGTGTCGAAGCTCAGGATTTTTTGAATGTCCGATGGATTCGCCACCGCGTCGCCGCGGCAGAGGTGCCAGCCCACCAGGTCGATGGGCAGGCCGCTGCGCGACACGATGCGCGCGGCTTCGGGATCGCACCAGATGTTGTACTCGGCGGCGGGTGTGACATTGCCTTCGCAGCACGGTGCGCCGCCCATGATGATGCAGCGGCTTACGTTTGCGGCAATCGCGGGGTTTCTCTCTAAGGCCAGCGCGAGGTTCGTCAGCGGTCCGAGCGTAACGACCGCAATCCCGGGATGCGCCGCGATCGTTTGAATGATCGCATCCGTGGCATGCTGCTTCTCCGCCGCGCGAGCGGGCGGCGCGTAGCCGTGGTCGCCGAGGCCGTCGCGCCCGTGAAACCAGTCGGCGCTCACGTGAGGCCGCTCGAGCGGTTTTTCCGCACCGGAATACACCGGCACCATCGAACCGCAAAGTTCCGCCGTATACAGAGCGTTGCGCGTGGCTTGCTCGACGTTTACGTTGCCCGCGACCGTGGTGATGGCCACGACGGCAACTTCGCGTGAGCGCAGCGCCATAATTAGCGCTACAGCGTCATCGGAAGCGGTGTCGGTATCGATCAGGAACTGGCGCGGCACGCGGCTCGGCATAGGCCAGCTAGCATAGCAAATTGCCTGTGTGGGCCAGCGCGTTACGACGGGAATCTGCGGCTGCCGGGTTGAGATGGAAGCCTATGCGTGCGCGAAATCCAGCACCACGCGCGACGGCACATCGCCGTGGGCAAGGCGCTCGAAGACTTGGTTGATCGCGGATAGCGGCTGCAGCTCGATATCGGCTTTGACCTTGCCAGCGGCAGCAAATGCCAGAGCTTCGGCCATATCCTCGCGCGTGCCGACGAACGAGCCGCGGATGGTGATGCAGTTGGCCACCAGGTCAAAGAGCGGGACGGGAAATTCGCCAGGGGGCAGGCCGACCAGCACGCAAGTTCCCAGCTTGCGGGTCATGGCGACGCCTTGCCTGAAGGCGATGAGCGAGGGCGCGGTAATCAGCACCCCGTGTGCTCCGCCGCCGGTTTCCTTTTTCAGAGCGGCCGCCGCCTCGCCGCTCTTGGCGTTGAAAACCAGATCCGCTCCCAGGCGCTTGGCGTGCGCCAGCTTGCCATCATCGATGTCGATGGCGCACACGAGCAGGCCCATGGCCTTGGCGTACTGGATACCCAGGTGCCCGAGTCCGCCGACGCCGGAGATGGCGATCCACTCGCCGGGTCTCGCTTTGCTTTCCTTGATCCCTTTGTAAGTGGTGATTCCGGCGCAGACGAGCGGCGCGGCCTGCTCGGGCTTTAGTCCCGCGGGTATGTGCGCGACATAGTTGGGGTCGGCGAGGAGATACTCGGCGAAACCGCCGTTTTTGCTGTAACCGCCAAACTGCGCTTCCGGACATACCGTTTCCCAGGCGCGCAAACAGTACTCGCAGTGACCGCAAGCCGAATAGAGCCACGGCACACCGACGCGGTCGCCTTCTTTAACGGCGGTCACGCCAGCGCCCAGGGCGACGACGCGGCCAATGGCTTCATGTCCGGGGATGAAGGGAAGCGCGGGCTTTACCGGCCAGTCGCCATTCGCCGCGTGGAGATCGGTGTGGCAAACGCCGCAGGCTTCCGTCTGGATCAAGATCTCTCGCGGGCCGGGCGTTGGAACGTCGCGTTCCTGAAGTTTCAGGGGCTGGCCGAATTGCTCGACGACCGCGGCGTGCATTTTGCGTGGGGCGGATGATTTCTGATTGCTGGTTGGGAGCGGCAGGGTTTCGGGCAACGTCGCTGGCATGGACAAGGTAGTATCCTCGATTCGTGTTTCCAGCATAGAGCCGCTCGCCTTAGCGCGTCTGTGCCGTAGCGCACAGCGGTAAGGGTTTTTTTTAGATCTGTCTTGCGGGCGGGGGAAGGGGCAGGGTCCGGTTCGAGCCCGCGCGGCCGGGCGTTGCCAGATAAATTGACTTGCCCTGGCGCGTCCGCTACGCTTTTGTGTTCGCGCAACGACATTTTTTTGCGCTGGAGAATGAGGCGACCGCGGCATGGCTGAAGAGAAGCTACCCACACGGGCTGAAGATTTTAGCGAGTGGTACAACCAACTGGTGCTGAAAGCGCAGCTCGCGGACTACGCGCCGGTGCGCGGATGCATGGTGGTACGGCCCTATGGTTGGGCGCTTTGGGAAAATATCACCGCGGCGCTCGACCGCCGCTTCAAGGCCACGGGTCACCAGAACGTCGCGTTCCCCATGTTGATTCCGCGCAGTTTCATCGACAAGGAAAAGCATCACGTGGAGGGATTTTCGCCCGAACTTGCGGTGGTGACCATCGGCGGCGGAGAAGAGCTGGCCGAGCCGCTGGTGATTCGTCCCACGTCAGAAACCATCATCGGGCACATGTGGTCGAAGTGGATCCAGTCCTATCGTGATTTGCCGGTGCTGATGAATCAGTGGAACTCCGTGGTCCGTTGGGAGTTGCGCACCAAATTATTTTTGCGCACGCTGGAATTCTATTGGCAGGAAGGCCACACCGCGCACGCCACGCGCGAAGAAGCCGAGTTTGAAACGCGCCAGATGTTGGACATATACACCGATTTCGCGGTGAACGATGCCGCCATTCCGGTTATCCCGGGCAAAAAATCCGACGCCGAGAAGTTTGCCGGCGCGGATGTCACCTTCTCCATCGAAGCCATGATGGGCGACGGCAAGGCGCTGCAAGCCGGCACCTCGCACTTTTTGGGGCAGAATTTCGCGCAAGCCTTCGAGGTGCGCTACCTCGATCAGAACGGCCAGCTGCAACATTGTTGGACCACCTCGTGGGGACTCTCCACGCGTTTCATCGGCGCCATCATCATGGTGCACGGGGACGATCAAGGCCTGATCCTGCCGCCAAAATTGGCGCCCATTCAAGCCGTAATCGTGCCCATCTACAGAAGCGAAGAAGAGAAAGCCGCGGTGCTCGAGGCTGCGCGCAAATTGAACGCCGAACTCATTAAAGCCAATATTCGGGTAAAGCTTGACGAGCGCGAAGGGCAAAGCGCGGGCTGGAAATTCAATGACTGGGAAATGCGCGGCGTCCCCGTGCGCGTTGAACTCGGCCCCAAGGATGTCGCCAAGCAAGCCGCGGTCTTGGCCCGCCGCGACAAGCCCGGCCGGGAAGGCAAAATCAGTGTCTCGCTCGGCGATCTGCCCGCCACCATCGAGAAGCTGCTCGCGGACATTCAGCAAGCCCTGCACGACAAGGCGCTGGGTTTCCGCAAGAGCAACACGCACCCGACCACCAACCTCGCCGAACTGAAAGCCGCGGTAGAAACCGGCTTCGCGCTGGCCTCCTGGTGCGGCAGCGGCGACTGCGAGGCAAAAATCAAGGAAGAAACCCGCGCCACCATGCGCTGTATCCCGCTCGAACAGCAAACCTTGCCAGGGAATTGCGTGGCCTGCGGTAAAGCTGCGCAGGACCACGCCATCTTCGCGCGAGCCTATTAGCCCCTACATAAGCTCCGACCTATCGCATAAATCCACTCCATCCGTGATGTCCCGCGCCGCGCCAGGCGCCCATCCGGGCGCTCCATGGTTGCTTTCACGCCACACCTGTCCTGCGTCTTCATCGACAGCGCCCCGCCCGGGTGCTAACGTAAATTGCGCGAAAAATGTTGCGCAAGGTGCCATTTGGAGAACCCTCTGTTTCCCGGTTGCCAATCTGAAACGAGCCTCGGGGTCCGCCCTCGGCCGGCGGCGCGACGACTACGCCTTGTTCAGAATGAACGCGGCGCAGGCAAATTCAAGACCCTCTTCATTCTGTTTTGTTTCGTGGCTCTGATTTTTGTGGGTTTTAAGACGGTTCCGGCCTACGTGGCGGAATTTCAGTTGGACGACAAGATGCAGGAGACGGCGCGTTTTGCCGTCGTACAGCGTGAGACCGAAGATCAAATCAAGGACGCGATTTTCAAGGTGATTCAGGACCTCGACATCCCCGCGAAAAGAGACGATATCAAGGTGACCTCCACCAACCAGCTGGTGACCATCAGTGTGGACTATCGCGTGCCCGTGGATTTACTGGTGTTCCAGACGGACTTGCACTTTTCGCCGAGCAGCGCCAACAAGTCCCTGTACTAATCCCTCCGCTCGGTCCAGGGAGCTATGCGGAGATTCTGCGCCGGTGCACTATTTTCCCTTTATCGGCATCCTAACCAAGTGCGCTTTCCTTCGCCCGGCCACTTGCGAGAGACTGTTACGAGACCCTCTTGCGAATCCTGGTAACGAGAGGTTGTTGCGGGCCATGGTCCGTCGTCCACACTAAGAGCGCGCCAGAGTCACGCTGAGGGAGCCGCGGTTTGCGCATTCGTCTGCGAAAAGAGTTCTTTACGTCGATTGTCGGGCTGACCCTGCTGGCCGTCCTTTTGGCCACGGTGCTCACCGCCGCCGGACTATTCACCTATTACTACGTCAAATATTCTCACGCCATCACCGCTCGCCTCTCCGGCCATGTGCTGCAAAATACCACGCAGATCTTCTCCGCCCCGCAGGATCTGGCTGAAGGGCAAACGGAAACGCTCGAAACCCTCACCACCTACCTTACCCGGGTGGGCTATCGCCCGGAACAAGACGAGAACGCCACCGGACAGTTCACCGTGCAAGGCAGCACCGTCGACATCCGCCCGTCGCGACTTTCTTATTTCGGCGGCAGCAACGCGCTCGAAGTACAGTTCGGCAATAAGACCGTGCGCTCCATTCGCCCTCTGGGCGGCGGCGCCGAGCTTAGCAGCGCCGAAATCGAACCCGAGTTGATCACCAATCTTTTCGACAGCGCCCGTGAGAAACGCCGCCCGGTGCGCTACGACGATTTGCCTCCCACGCTCGTGCACGCCATTCTCTCTGCGGAAGACAAGCGCTTTTTCGAGCACGGCGGCCTGGATTTTATCCGCATCTTCGGCGCCGCCTGGGCTGACATCCGCCACAGCAGTCACAACTATCAAGGCGCCAGCACCATCACCATGCAAGTGGCGCGTACCTTCTTCTTTTCAAACGAACGCACCTGGCGCCGCAAGCTCGCCGAAGCCATGGTTTCTTTTGAACTGGAGCAGCGTTTTACCAAGCAGCAGATTTTCGAGCTGTACGCCAACGAAGTTTATCTCGGGAACCGCGGCAGCTTCGGCATCCGCGGCTTCTCGGAAGCCAGCGTGGCCTATTTCGGCAAGGACATGCGCCAACTCTCTCTCGGCGAATGCGCCTATCTCGCCGGTATCATCCGGGCCCCCAATTATTATTCTTCCGCTGACCGGCACCCCGAGCGCGGCGCACAAGCCCGCGACCGCGTCCTCACTCAGATGCTGGACAACCAGTACATCAAGGAATCCGACGTGCAAGACGCCAAGCGTGCTGCGCTAAAAATCGTGCGTACTTCGGTCTCCGGCAGCGAAGCGCCTTACTTCGTGGACATGGTGAAAGATCACCTCCTCGACAAATATTCCGAGAGCGAACTGACCACGGAAAACTTCCGGGTGTACACCACCCTCGACCCCGCGCTGCAACGCGCTGCCGCCGCCGCGGTCGAGACTGGGGCGGCCAACGTCGACAAATTGCTGGCCAAGAAATACGACCGCTGGCGAAAGGAACAAGCCAAGCGGGGAACCTCGGAAACGATTCCGCAGGTGCAGGTGGCGCTGGTAGCCCTCGATCCGCGCACCGGCGAAATCAAGGCCGTGATCGGCGGCCGCGACTACGGCCAGAGCCAGTTGAATCACGCTTTAGCCCATCGCCAGCCCGGCTCGGTGTTCAAACCTTTCGTCTACGCCGCCGCTTTCGCCAACGCCATAAGCAACGTCCAGCCGGTTATTACTCCCGCCACCACCGTCGACGACGAACCCACTACCTTTGAGTTCGACGGCAAAGAATACACGCCCAACAACTACGGGGAAAAATTCATGGGCCACGTCACCGTGCGCGAGGCCCTCACCAATTCCCTCAACGTCGCTACCGTCAAAGTCGCCGAACTGATCGGCTATGGCCGCGTGGTGCAGATCGCCCGCCAGATGGGCCTCGGCAGCAACATCCAACCGACCCCCGCTGTCGCTCTAGGCGCCTACGAAATGACTCCCGTCGACGTCGCTGCCGGCTACACCGCCTTTGCCACCATGGGAACCCGCGCTGAACCCGAATTCCTGCATCGCGTTGTCCGCGCCGACGGCAGCACCCTCGAACAATACACACCGCAAAGCAAAGCGGTTCTTGACCCTCGCGTAGCCTTTCTCGTCGACAGCGTGCTGCAGGATGTTCTCAACAAAGGTACGGGCGCCGCCGTGCGCGCCCGCGGGTTCACCCTCCCCGCCGCCGGCAAGACCGGCACCTCCCGCGACGGGTGGTTCGCGGGCTTCACGTCAAACCTTGTGTGCGTCATCTGGATCGGCTTTGACGACAATCGCGACCTCGGCCTCGCCGGGGGCGTCGCTGCGGCGCCCATCTGGGCCGACTTCATGCTCCGCGCCACGGCCCTCCCGGCCTATAAGGATGTAAAAGAATTCTCCATGCCGGAAGGCGTGCAATCGGTCTTGATCGATCCCGAATCTCTGCAGCTGGCCACACCCAGTTGCCCCACCACCCGTCAGGAAGTCTATGTAGCGGGTTCTGCGCCCACGCAATTCTGCGACCTCCACGGCGGCCACAACACCGCCAGCACCTCCGGCAACTGGCTCTCGCATATCTTTGGCGGAGGCCAACCCAAGGCCCCACAAACCGGCCCCGACGGTCAGCCCGTGGCCTCGAGCGATGAGGGTGGGCCCGCCGCCACGCAGACTCAGGCAGGTGACCCATCGGTTAAGCCTGCAGAAAAGAAAAAAGGCCCTTTAGCGAAGATTTTTGGTATCTTCGGGGGCAAGAAGAAAGATCCGGACCCGGCTAAACCGAATCCGGATGATTGAGGTCGCCATGAGCCGATCTTCACTAGCAGTTCCAGCAGCGCTCCTCCTCCTGGTTTTCGCAATCTCCTCCTCCGCGCAGGATTTCACCGCCAGCGCCGAATCGCCGTCAAGCGAGCCGGTGTCCAGCGTTCCGCTAAACGTCGCCTCTGTGCCCGGCCTGCCCATGCAACAGGGCGCGCCGCAGATGCCTGCCGACCCGTCGGTGATCACCATCCGCCCGGAGCTTAGCGACGAGCAGCGCGCCGATTTGTACATGATCCGCAAGCAATATCGCGAAGCCGCACAACTCTTCAAGCGTCTCTCGGACGCCGCTCCGCAAAACGCCGTGTATCTAAATAAACTGGGCATCTCCCTGCACCAGCAGGAAGCCCTGACCCTCGCGCTGAAGTATTACGAGCGCGCCGTCAAGGTCGACCCCCGATATGCCGACGCCGAGAACAACATTGGCACCATCTGGTATCAGCGCAAGCGCTACGGCAAAGCCATCCGCGCCTACCAGCGCGCCATCAGAATCCGCAAAGACATGCCGGTGCTCTACAGCAATCTGGCCTACGCCTATTTTGAGGACAAGAAGTACGAGGAATCCCTGAAGTCCTTCCGCGAGGCCCTGGCCCTTGACCCCAAATTGTTCGAGCAAAACGGCTCCCGGGCCGGCTCTATCCTTCAGGATCGTTCGGTTGACGATCGCGGCCGTTTCTACTTCATGCTTGCCAAGTCTTTTGCCGAAGCCGGCAACCTCGAGCGCTGCGTCATCTATCTTCGCAAGGCCAAGGACGAAGGCTACAAAGCGCTGGCTGCTGCCAAGTCCGATCCCGTTTTCGCCGCCTATCTTAACGTTCCCGAAGTCCAGGAAGCTCTGGCGCCGAAGCCCACCGATCCTTCGGCCGCGCCCATACGCCACAAAGAGGGAATTCAGGACTGGTAGGGGCGCCGGAGCCCGGTCGTTTTTTCTATAGAGGCATGGCTGCGCCCGGCCTCGGCGCGACTCCGTCCGAGCTTCGCGCCAGCGCCCGTTGCGGCGCTCGAAGCGCGCACAACCCTCTTGGTGCCTGCCTGGGCTGAAGCTTCGGGCAACACTCCGGCCCCCGGCACCAACCGCTCTGCTACAATAAAAACGACATGGCAGCAGCGCATTTTCCCCGCAGGCACGGCCAGCGAAACAAAACCGCCTCGCTCCGGCGTTTCGCCATCGCCGCGCTCGCTGTTTTTCTCCAAGCCCTGCCCGCACCCGCTCAGCCATCCACCACGCGCAAATCCGCTTCCCCCACCGGTTCTCAGATCTACCTGGTTTTCCCCTTTGAAAATGTCGGCACCTCACCTCGCCTTGATTGGCTCGGTGAAGGCCTTGAAGAACTGACCATCCTCCGTCTTTCCGCTGCGGGCGAGTCGGTGTACTCTCACACCGGACGCATCAACGAACTTGACCGTTACGGTTTGCCCCCCGGCGCAAAGCTGAGTCGCGCTACCATGCTCCGCCTCGCGGAAGATCTTGACGTAGACTTCGTAATCTTTGGCTCCTTCGCCTCCGACGGCTCCACGCTTACCGTCGAATCGCGCATTCTCCGCGTCAATCCCCCGGCGCTCTTTCCGGAAGTCCGCGAATCGGCGCCGCTCGATAATTTAATGGATCTGCAAACCCGCTTGGCCTGGCGCACGCTGTCTTCGAACGACCGCTCCTACCCGTTAAGCCTCGCGGAATTCTCAAAAAAACAGCGCCCGCTTCGCCTGGACGCCTTTGAACACTACACCCGGGGCTTGCTCGCCAGCGACGACGAAGCGCGCCTGCGCGAACTGCGCGAAGCAGCGCGCCTCGAACCCGATTGGCCGGAACCCGATTTTTGGCTGGGTGAAGTCTATTTCGCGCGCCGCGATTGCAATTCCGCGCTGCCCTGGTATGACCGCATTCCCAAAACCCACAACCGCTACGCCGAAGCGGTGTTCACTACCGGCGTGTGCCGGCTGCTGCTGAGCCAACCGGATCGCGCTGCAGAGGTCTTTACTTCATTGCGGGAAGCCTTGCGCGAAGGCGGCTCGAGCAACGCCGCCGCAGGCAACGCCGGCTCGTCGAGCGTGATCGCTGGCGGTGATCTCCCGGAGATTTTGAACAATCTGGCCTTGGCCAAAGCCCGTCTCGGCGACCTCTCCGGAGCGCAAACGGATCTGCAGCGCGCGGCCGATCTCGACCCCGACGAAGACGATTATCCTTTCAACCTCGGTCTGCTGTCGCTGCAGGGCAACGATCCCGGCAACGCCGCCGGATATTTTCGTGAAGCCTCGGAACGCGAGCCAGATAACGCGGAAGACCGCGCTCTGCTTATTTTTTCCTTGGACTTGGCGGGACGTAAACCGGAAGCCGAGCAGGAGCGCAACTCTGCTGTCGAGTCTTTCGGTCCCGCTGGTTTGCCTGGCATTCATCTCGATGCCAAAAGCGACACTCTCACGCACATGGCCCGCGTTAAAACGGAACTAGATACCACCTCGCTGCGTGAAGAAATCCGTCCGGCCGAAGCCGCGGCAACCGGCAGCGACGCACCGCCCGCGGATTCCGCTGAGAGCCACGTTCGCCGCGCCCATCAACAGCTCTCGGCCAGTCACGTGGATTCCGCGGAAAGCGAGTTTCGCGCCGCGCTGGCGCTCGATCCCAAAAATGCCTCCGCCCATCGCGGTCTTGCCGACATCGCCCGCCGCCATGGCGACCTCGAGGAAGCTGTAACCCAGCTCGAGGCCTCGCTGCAAAGTCGCGATTCAGCGGTCGTACGCGTGACCCTGGCTCGCATCTATCTCGAACAAAAAAAACCAGACCAAGCCCGCGCGGAAGTCCAGCACGCCCTTAAGCTGGAACCCAACTACGCCGAAGCCAAAGAACTGCTCGATCATTTGCAGTCCCGGAAGCCTTCCGGAGCCACGCCATGAGCGCGATCGGGCCGACCGGCGCAGCCCCTGCGGTTTTTTCCGAGCCTCGGGCGTGTGCCACTAGCGGCACAAGCCGATCCTCGCCCTGCTTTCTCGTGAGGTAAGAAATGCCCCGCATCCTGAAATTCCAAGCTCTCTTCCTGATTCCGGCTGCCATCCTGGCGCTGACCTTTGCCACCTTGGTGCCCCATATTTCCGCCGACACCCCCCTCACAACCTCCCCGGTAGTCTCCATTCTCCACATCGACGGCGATGTAGAACCCATCCTGGCCACCTATCTCGCCGAAGGCTTAAGCGACGCCGCGCAACGCCGCGCCGCGCTGGTGGTCATCACCATGGACACTCCCGGCGGTCTGAGCGATTCGATGAAGGACATTGTCCAGCACATTTTGGTTTCGCCGGTGCCCGTTGCCGTGTACGTTACGCCCAGCGGCGCACGCGGTGCCAGCGCCGGCTTCTATATTTTGCTCTCCGCCGATATTGCCGCGATGGCCCCCGGCACCCACACCGGCGCGGCCTCTCCGATCATGGTCATCGGCGGCATTCCCACCCAGCTCGATGAAGTTTTTCGCAAAAAGATAAATCAGGACGCCATGGCCTTTCTGCGCAGCTTTACAGAAAAGCGCGGCCGCAACCCCACCCTGGCCGAAACCGCCATCACCGACGCCAAAGCCTTCACTGCAAAAGAGGCCCTCGACGCCAAAATGATTGACCTCGTCGCCAACTCTGTCGACAATCTTCTTTATCAGCTCGACGGCCGCACCATCACCCGCTTTGACGGCACCAAGCTTACCCTGGCACTACGCAATGCCACGCAGACCTCCTTTGAACTGAGTGGCCGGGAAAAATTCCTCTCTCGCATTGTTGAACCGGATATTTTCTTTGTGCTCCTCATCATCGGCGTTCTCGGCCTCTACACGGAATTCACTCATCCGGGCGTAATCGCTCCCGGCGTAATCGGCGGCATCTGCCTGGTGCTAGCCCTCTACGCTATGCATTTCCTGCCCGTAAACCTGGCCGGGGTGTTCCTGATCCTTCTGGCTTTAGCTTTCTTCATCCTGGAAGCCAAATACACCAGCCACGGCGTGCTGGTAGCCGGCGGCATAGTTTCCATGTTGCTCGGCGCCATGTTTTTGATACGCTCCCCGCTAACCGGCTTCGGCGTAAGCTTTTTCGTTTCGCTGGCGGTGACTCTCCCGTTCGCGGTCATTGCGGTATTCTTAATGCGCCTGGTGCTCAAATCGCGTCGCTGGAAGCCGGCCACCGGCAAAGAAGAGCTGCTCGGCGAACAAGGCACGGTAATAGAAGCGCTGGCGGAAAATGCCGAAGGACTGATTCGCATTCACGGCGAACTGTGGCGCGCCGCGAGCGCCGAAGCGATCGCGCCGGGCAGAACCGTAAAAGTGGTGAGCGTCGACGGCCTAAAGCTCTACGTCCAGCCGTTGTAGCGCAGGAACTGCCCTTGCTTTTCGGGGAGGCGGTTCGCATCGTTGGTCGCGGGGGCGCAGAGCAAGCGGTTTCGGGTTTGGCGACGAGTTTCTGCGACTTTATGGGCTCTCCGTGCCAGGCGCCGAGCGCTTGGCCACGTTTTCGCGTCACGCTTTTTTAGGAGCACAAAATGGAAATCGGTTTCGTAGGCATCGCCGTAATCGTTGGCATCTTTCTGATCTGGTTCTGGAACTCTCTCTACATCATCAAAGAATGGGAACGCGGCGTGGTTCTCCGGCTCGGTCGCCTGATCCCGATCGCCAAAGGCGCCGGCCTCAATCTGGTTTTCTGGCCCATCGAAACGCTCTACCGCATCCCGCTGCGCATCGAAACGCTGGACGTCCCTCCCCAAGACATCATCACCCGTGACAACGTCTCCGTTAAGGTAAACGCCGTATGCTATTTCCGGGTGGTTGATGCCAACATGGCTCTCTCCCAAGTGCAAAATTATCAATACGCCACCAGTCAGCTCGCACAAACCACCATCCGCAGCGTCGTCGGCCAATTCGAACTCGACGAAATTCTCAGCCAGCGCGACAGGGTCAACGCCAAGCTGCAGGCCATCCTCGACCAGGACACCGAAGCCTGGGGCATCAAGGTCAGCAAAGTCGAAGTAAAACAGGTGGATATCCCCGAGCAAATGCAGCGCGCCATCGCCCGCCAAGCAGAAGCCGAACGCGAACGCCGCGCCAAGATCATTCACGCCGAAGGCGAATTCGAAGCCTCGCAAAAGCTGGCCGATGCCGCGAAAGTTCTGGAAACCCAGCCCACCGCCATCCAGCTGCGCTACCTGCAGACCTTGACCGAGATAGGTGTCGAAAAGAACACAACGATTGTGTTTCCGCTTCCTATCGATATCATTAATCAGTGGACTAAGGCCCTGGGAGGACCGCAGAAGTAAGCATGCCGATACGCAAAAAACAGGGGGGAGTCCGGGATCGCGTTCTTGAAGGCCGCCACGTCATTGGCCTCTTCGTGATCATCCTGCTATTTTCCGGTCTGTTTTTCGCCCTTGGCTTCGTCATGGGCAGGAGTCAGTACGACGGCAAAGTCCTCGCCGACCGTTTGCCGAGAAATGGCGTCTTGGATGCCTTCGATTCACCGAAGCCGCTCCCTGGCAGGCACGGCAACGGCAACGTCGATGGCGCCAGCTCCGCAAAGCCCGCGGCAATCCCTGCGCCGGACACCGCCAACAAAAATCCCGCCTGGGACACCCATGATTTTGACAGCGGTGTAAAAAGACCAAATGACCGGCTCGAACCGCAAACCTCCCCGGCCGGGTCATCGCAAAAAAGCAGTCCGGCGGTAGTAAAAAATACCTCCGCGACTATGAACGCCCATGGCAAGCCCGCGAGCGCTCCGCCACTTCCGAGTGGCGCTTTCACGTTGCAGGTGGCGGCGCTCAAAAGCGAGGCCGACGCCATGGATCTCGCGAAAACGCTGCAGAATAAAAAATTTCCCGCCTTCGTCGCAAGCCCCCAGAACGACAAGTTTTATCGCGTGCAGGTGGGCCCCTATAACGACCAAAAAGCCGTCGACTCCGCCAAAAAAGGCCTCGATGCCGCGGGCTTCAAAGCGATCGTGAAACACTGATGGCCGTGGGCCGCTGGATTTCTTACCTTCGTCCGCACCCGAATTCGCAAACACCCAGCGCGCTCCGCTTGCTCGTCGCGGCAGTTTCTGGAGCCGCGCTGTCATTGTCTTTCACCGGATTTTATTTGGCTGTCTACGCGTGGATCTGCATCGGAATTCTGATGGTGGTTTTGTTTGGCGCCAGGCCGCGCATGGCCTTTGCCTGCGGATTCTTGCACGCGGTTATTTTTGGCGTAACCTCCGAAGCCTGGATCGCCGGGGTCCTCTCGGTCCACGGCGACGTTTCGCCGCTGGCCAGTTGGGGCTTGCTGCTCATGGTGGTGGCGTTGTGGGGCATCGCCGCGGGAGGTTTCGCTTGGCTGGTAAATCGCCTCGCGCGCCGCAGCATCGCGATGGCCTGTGTCGGCGCGCCCTTCATCTGGGTCGCCGCGGAATTTCTCCACGGTCGAACGCCGGAGATTGGTTTTCCGTGGAACTTGCTTGGCTACTCCGCCTCCGCGAATCTCGGACTCCTGCAAGTCACCAGCGTCACCGGAGTGTACGGCCTGTCCTTCCTGATGATGTGCTATAACGCGCTGCTCGCGTGGGCCGATAGCGCTGCCGCCCCGCGAACATCGAGGCGCCTGGGAATTCTCGCAGGCTCGGCAGCGGCGATTCTGCTGCTGTATCTGGCAACGCCACGGTTGGTTCCCGCGGCCACCGCCAATCACGTGGCGCGCGCTGTGCAGCTAAATTTCCCGGAAACCAATTCCTATGAAAACAACTGGCTCGCACAACACGCCGCGGAGATGGGCGAGATCGCGCGTCTGAGCCTCAAACGGGATGGAGGCAATCCCGACCTGCTGGTGTGGCCGGAAGCGCCCGCGCCATTTTCCGAGGAAGACCCGCAATTTGCTTCCTTCGCATCTTCCCTGACGATTCGTCTCGGCCATCCCTTTCTCGTCGGCACCGTGGAGTGGCGCAAAGTACCGTTCGCCGACGGAAAAGCGAACGAACGCCAGGTGCCCTACAACAGCGCGGTGCTGATCGACAAGCAGGGCCAGCGGGTATTCACTTACGACAAAATCCATCTCGTGCCCTTCGGCGAATACGAGCCGTTTCCCCTGATCCACCAGGTGGTCAGCAGCGTCTCGAGCGAAGTGGGCGGCTTCGCGAAGGGTACGCGATATTCCGTCGGCCCCCTCCCCGGCGGATTTTCCTTCGCCACTTTTATCTGTTACGAAGCCATTTTCCCGGGCGAAATTCGCCAATTCGCCAACGACGGCGCGCAACTCTTCATCAACATCTCCAACGACGGATGGTTCGGCCGCTCCGCCGCGGCCGAGCAGCACTTGCGCATGGCTCGCGTGCGCGCGGCGGAAAATCGCCGCTGGATCATCCGTTCCACAAATAATGGATACACCGCTTCGATCGACCCGTATGGAAGAATGTACCGGCCCTTGCCCCCCGATGTGCGCGCGGCGGCCAATCTCCCTTATGATTTTCGCAGCGATAAAACGCTCTACACGCGTTTCGGTGATTGGTTCGCTTGGCTGTGCGTGCTGGTTTCGTTTATTCTGTTTCTCTGGACTTTCGTGAAACGCGGCGGAGCCGGAGAGAATATTGCGATTCCCGTGGTCGAACCTCCCGTCGTTGTGCTGGAACCGCCGATGGCCACGGCCTGACACGCTTTGCTGCTATTTGTTCCGGCATTTCACGCGCCACAGAATTGATTCCGTTCCACAAATTTAACTTGCGAGCGTTTACAAAATGATTCTGGAAGATCTGCAATATCGCCACGAAGGCCTGAAACCCCGCATCGCGCTGGTCCGGAGTTATCTTTGACGCGTCACAATACCGCGAGCGCTTGAAGGGCCTCGAAGCGCGCGCCGCCGATCCCCATTTCTGGAGCAACCAGGACGAAGCGCAAGCGGTTCTACGCGACCGCAAGCGCGCTGAAGAGCAAATCGCCGCGGACGAGAGGCTGACCTCTCTTTCCGAGGACATCGACACTTACATCAACCTGGCGAAGGAAGAGACCAACGCCGAGCAGCGTAACGATTTGCTGAAGGACTTGTCTCGCGAACTGGACTCTGCGGAAGCCTACATCGGCGAACTCGAAACCAAGACGCTTCTTTCCGGCGAAACCGATCACCTCAACGCCATCATGACCATCAAGCCCGGCGCGGGGGGTACGGAGTCGCAGGACTGGGCATCGATCCTCCTGCGCATGTATCTGCGCTGGGCGGAACGCAAGAACATGAAAGCCGAGGTCCTCGATGAGACCCCCGGCGAAGAAGCCGGCATCAAGAACGCTACCATCCAGTTCGCGGGGGAAAATGCCTACGGCTTGCTGGCGGGAGAAACCGGCGTGCACCGTTTGGTGCGCATATCCCCTTTCGATCAGGCCGCGCGCCGCCACACGTCCTTTGCCTCGGTCTTCGTCATCCCGGAAATTGACGACCGTATCGAAATCAACATTCGTCCGGAAGATTTGCGCATCGATACCTTCCGCGCTGGCGGCAAGGGCGGGCAAAACGTAAACAAGGTCGAGACCGCCGTGCGCATCACCCACTTGCCGACCAACATCGTCGTGGGTTGCCAGGCGCAACGCAGCCAGGGCAAGAATCGCGAAATGGCGATGAAGATGCTGCGGTCGCGTTTATACGACGAGGAAATCAAGAAGCGCCAAGCGCATACTGATAAACTCGACGAAGGCAAATTGGAAATTTCCTTCGGCAGCCAGATCCGTTCCTACGTGATGCAGCCCTACCGCCTGATCAAGGACCATCGCACCAAGTTCGAAGTCGGGGACGTCGATCGCGTGCTCGATGGCGATTTGGATCCCTTCATACGCTCCTACCTGATGGCCAAGCGGACCAAGGGGAAGCTCGAAGTCGATCTTGACGACGCCGACCGGGAATAGCGCGAGACCCGTGGCGCGGGTCCGGGCCGGCCCGCGCGCCAGTAGCGAATGCGCCGATGCGGCCAGCACCAAAATCAAAAGCCAACCAAAAAAAACAAATGCCCTAGTCTTTGCTGAGCGCAATGACTAGGGCAGAACTCGATTACGAGCAGATTGCTTCGGCTTACGCCCGGGCCTTTACCATGACCAGCCCGAGGAACCCGAGGCCGGCCAACATGAGCGCGAAAGAACCCGGCTCAGGAGTGGCCGTCGGAATATCTACGGCGTTGAGCTTGAACGTCGGCGCGTCATATTTGTCGGCGGAACACGAAGTCGCCGGCATAATGTCGGTGCAAGTTAGCGTGATGTTCGTTTCCGTGAGGAGTTTCGGAGCTGAAGTGGTTCCGCTATATAGCTGAGCCCCCGCCTGGTCAAGAATCCCGTCGACCTCCGGAGTCGACGCGATCGACAAGCCGCCGGAGAAATTGGTGTCGTAGAAGGTCACATCCTCGGTCTTGGACACGCCGTCGATGGTCACGGTCGTCGATTCCGCGAACCAGTCCGCGTTGGTGGCTATCGGGGTCGGGTCTTGCGGGAGCGTGAAGGTGATCACGTCTCCTGCCGACCCGTCCGTCAAAGTGTACTTGATGCTGTCGGCAGAGGCGGGCGCCACCGCGGCACCCATCGTGACCAGTGCGCTGAGCGCCCCGGCAAATATCAGTTTCTTGAGTGTCATTCAGATCTCCCCATTCTCTTGGTTCCGTTGTAGGCGAGGAACACGCCACGTCTCAGGAAGAGCAATCGAAATACCAATTGCCTGGCCCGCCATCCTGCCATGGGAGCAGCTTGGCCATGGGTTAAGTGTAATTAATAGTTACACATAGACAGGTGTGCCCTTTTGTGACACTCAGGGCCCACAGGCCCCTCTTGTCCTGCGCGTGCCTAACTTTGGAAGTCCGATTCCACTCCGAGCCCAGACCTTGGGCAACGGGCTGGCGGGTGGCTTAGAGTAGCGCGAGAGAACAACGCGTCGACCCTAGCGCTTAGGAGGGTTGGGGGCAGTGAACGCGGCGGATTCTTGACCAACGATGTCCAGCAGATTGCCCATCGCCTCGCCAACGTCAATCAAATGCAATCCCCATTCGGGAATGACTTGCCCGCGGACTACTACGTCCCCGCTGATATCGCTGGCGCGGGGTCCCGCGGGGTCGCCGTGGACGGTGATGGCCAGATAGGAACCGTGCTCATTGTCCACGCACTCGGCGGTGAGCAAGCCGGGGAGGCTCACAAAGGGTGTGGTGATGGCTGCGCCCGACTTTAGCCAAGGCCCGGGACTGGCTTCGTCGGCGACGAGCCCCGAGCCGGCGGTTCCTAGATACGCATGGAGTTCGCCGCCTCCTCCTCGAGCGCTCGATGCCAGCAGGGCGGGATTAACGCAGGCCGCTTGCATGTTTTCCCCGGGTACGTGGCCAAAGCGCCCGTCGCGGGTGGGCGGTTGCGTGGCCCGGAAGGAAACGTAGGCGATCACGCAGCCGGTCTGTCCGGCCCCGTGGCAGAGCGGCAGATGCTCAAATCTGCCGCCCACGTCTTTGCCTTTCGGCACCGCGATGTTGGTCCCCAAGAGCAACGCGGAGACGATCTGCTTTTGCACGGGCCTGCCGTCGATTTCATTCTTGATGAGCAGCGTGAGCACCCCGGCGCCCTGGGAATGGCCAATCAGGACCACCCCGCGACCGTGATTGTCGTGCGCGAGGTAGTAGTTCCAGGCGTCCAGAATGTCGTCATAAACCATGGCGCGGTCGACAGGGATGGGGTGGCCGATAGCGGCGGCTACAATGGCGGCGAGTGTGGCTTGGCGGTAGAGCGGAGCGTACAGGCGACACTGTGAGGCGAAGCGGGCGAATTGCGCGCGGATTACCGCGCGCTCTTCGGAGCCGGCGCTCATGTCGGCGTTTCCGGCGGGCTGTGTGGAGACGGTCGGGTAGACGTAAAAACAATCGATCGGCGCGTGGCGGTTGGGGGTAAAGGGTTCGATGCTGGTCTGGCCGTCAGAGGTGATGACGGTGCTCGAGAGATCGACGTTGCAGGCGTCCTTTTCCGCAGGGAGGCCCGGGCGGCACAGCCAATTGTCGGGAATGCCGTAGTCGTTCTTTGTGTGAGGAGGTTTCGCGGCAGACTCTTGCGGCAGGGCGGCAGGGGGAGCGCTTTGCGCGATGGCCGCGGCTGCGCAGGCGCAGAGTATGCTCATGGCCATGACCGGTCGGTGCATCGCGAATTCTCCTTTTGCGCAGGATAACACGCTGACGCTGCCAGGCGATGTTCGAGGCGAAGCCAGGCGAAACGCGCGGGCCCTGGGCGTCGCTCGTGACGTTAAATCCAGCCGCGCCGCCGGAGTACACCACTCGTTCCACACGGTGAGCGTACCCGGCCCCCGAATCGGGCAGCATCGCGACCGGCGCTTAAAGGGGACAGCTCAATCCAAAACATGCGGCAAGCGAGAGAACCGGGGAGCGGTCAGGTGGCCTCACGAGTTTGCCCCGGCGGAGCGGTGATGGCGTCCGCTGCTGATCCGATGACGGGCTTTGCAGCCTGCAATGCAGGAGCGTCGGGCTTGCCGAAGATCCTGGCCACCGCGAGCAGTGCGGCAAAGGTCACCGCGATCAAGGCGAATTGTCGCCAGCCGTAGAGGCGCGGATCGCTGCCCATCATGCCCAGGCCGATGAAGCAGAAGACGAAGTGGGTGACAAAAACTTGCAGGGAAGCTTGTCCGAGGAGAACCAGCGGCCGCACGGCAAGCGGTTTGAGCAGGGATTGGAAACGCACGAGGACCGCGGTAATTGCCGCGAAGTCGAGGAGGCGCAGCGCACCGAGGTGCCATTTATCGAAGACGATGGAATAAGGGGTGAGATCCAGCCCGTAGATTTCGGCGTAGCGGATGGCGAGGAGCGCGGCGGCGATCAGCGCAGCAGGAACCCAGCGGCGCTGGGCCCATTCTTCGATGGACAAGGTGCCTTTGGCCCAGCGCGCGCCGCACCATAGACCCAGGATCCACATGAGCTGCCACGCCCAGAGATTGAAGGCGCCCATTTCGTTCAGGGGAATGTGCAAATGAAAATGATGGCTGGCCAAGCCGTAGAGATCCTGGCGCAGACCGAATTGCGCAAGCAGCCAGACGGCTAAGCTGGTGGCCAAAAGAATGCGCCAACCGAGCTTGTCGGCGAGAAGCAAGGCGATTGGCGAAAGGAGCAAAAAGATGAGATAGAGCGGAATGATGTCGAGGAGCGGTGGACGATAGATGAGCAGCAAGGCATCGGCAATAGCGCGCGAGCGGCCGGCGGCGAAGTAAAAATCGAGAAGATAGTAAAGGGCTTGGTGGTGACCGTTGATGGCGAAGCGCGCGGCAATGAGGAACGCGCCGAACAGCAGGGCGACATGATATTGGTAGAGCCGCAGGGTGCGGCCGAGGAGTTTCGAGGCCATCGCTGAGGGACCGCTGCGATCGAGCAGGCGGACGTAGATACAGCCGGTGAAGAGCGCGGACAGAAAGATAAAGCCTTCGGAGGCGGAGATATAGCCAAAGGGCTGGTTGACCCACGGGGTGAGCATGGTGGGGAGGTGGGTGAGGGTCATCCACACCAGCATTAACCCGCGAGCGGCATCAATTTCGAGGCGACGTTGCATTTTTTGTTCGCGGCGCTTCAGCTTCTCCCGCCCCAGCGCTCCCAACCCATAGGACGCGGCGCAGCGATGTTTGGTTAAAGCTCCGACCATTCGATGACGGAAAGAGACCATTGGAAGCGCGGGCCGCCCGTTCGGTTCAATCCGTTGCTTACTCAAGAGGCGGGGTGGTAGGCTGGAAAGGTTAAACGCCCAGTGTTTTTGCGTGCTTCCGCGCGGGGTCTGGGCGCATCTTAAATGTACAACGAACTGTGTACGGGCATGCCTGCATGCTGCGGGCAACCCCAGAGGAGCGTTCGACTTGAGCGAAACACTTAGAAATTTTCTGTTTACCTCGGAATCGGTGACGGAAGGTCACCCGGATAAGATTGCCGATCAGATTTCCGATGCCGTGCTGGATGAGGTGATGAAGTCGGATCCTAAGGGGCGCGTGGCTTGCGAGACCTTGGTGACCACGGGTTTGGCGGTGGTAGCCGGGGAAATTACCACCTCCGCGCACGTCGATTACGACGAATTGGTGCGCGAGACGATTCGCGGCGTGGGCTACGACGACGCGACATATGGCTACGACGGATACACGTGCGCGGTTTTGTGCTCCGTAAAGCGCCAGTCACCGGATATCGCCATGGGCGTCGATACCGGTGGCGCGGGCGATCAGGGCTTGATGTTCGGCTTTGCCTGCGACGAGACCGAAGAGTTGATGCCCATGCCTATCCAGTTGGCCCACCGCTTGACGCAACGCCTCTCAGAAGTCCGCAAGAAAAACACCGTTGATTTTCTCCGACCCGATGGCAAATCCCAGGTCAGCATTGAATACCAGAATGGGCGTCCGGTCCGCGTGGACACGGTGGTGATTTCCACGCAGCACAGCAACAAGGTTTCCAATGCGGATTTGCGCGACGCGATCATGGAGCACGTGATTAAGCCGATTGTTCCCGGCAAGATGCTGGATGGCAAGACCAAGTACCACATCAATCCCACGGGCCGCTTCGTGATTGGCGGACCCATGGGGGACGCCGGATTAACGGGACGGAAGATTATTGTCGATACCTATGGTGGCTATTCGCGGCACGGCGGCGGGGCGTTTTCCGGGAAGGATCCCTCGAAGGTGGACCGCTCGGCTTGCTATATGGCCCGCTACATTGCGAAAAACGTGGTGGCTGCGGGGCTGGCGAGCAAGGCGGAAGTGCAGCTGGCTTATGCGATTGGCGTGGCCGAGCCGGTGTCCGTGATGGTGGATACCTTCGGGACCGCGTCGGTGGCGGAAGAGAAGATTACTTCCTTGGTACGAGAGACCTTCCCCCTAACGCCGAAAGGCATTATCGAGGCTCTCGATTTGCGCCGGCCCATCTACAAGCCGACCGCGGCTTACGGGCATTTTGGACGAACGGGACCAGGATTCACCTGGGAGCGTACGGACCGCGCGGAGACTTTGCGCAAGGCCGCGGGGCTTGGCGCGGTGGCGGCGCAGTCGGCGACCGCGTCGGAGGTCGGCGCCCGGCTGTAACTTTTGCTGCGCGAGATGTTCCGCTGTTTGCGATGTAGGAGAACGGGCCAAGTTTTTTCCGCGTAACGTGCGTTCGCTTTGTGAAAACATTCTTAGTCTATCGAGGAGCCGGAACGATGCCGATTGCAGAGTTGAAAAAAGGTGATGTGAAGGATATCGCGCTGGCGGATGCCGGCAAGCGCAAGATTGAATGGGCTGCGAATCAGATGCCGGTGCTCGAATCGATCCGCAAGCGTTTTGTGAAAGAGCAGCCGCTCAAAGGGTTGCGGGTTTCCGCTTGTCTGCACGTAACCAGCGAGACTGCAAACCTGATGATTGCCTTGCGCGACGGTGGCGCGGATGCGGTGCTGTGTGCCTCGAACCCGCTGTCCACGCAGGATGAAGTGGCTGCCTCGCTGAATCGCGATTTCAACATTCCCACGTATGCAATCAAAGGCGAAGACAACGAGACGTACTACACGCACTTGCGTGCGGCGCTCGACCACAAGCCGCAATTCACCATGGATGACGGCGCGGACTTGGTCACGATGCTGCTCACCAAGCGCACCGATTTGGTCAGCGAGGTGATTGCAGGAACCGAAGAAACGACCACCGGCGTGATTCGCCTGCGCGCCATGGCCAAGGACGGAACGCTGAAGTATCCGATCATTGCGGTGAACGATGCGATGACCAAGCATTTTTTCGACAATCGCTACGGCACGGGGCAATCGACGATTGACGGCGTGATTCGCGCGACCAACGTGCTGATTGCGGGCCTTAAAGTGGTGGTGGCCGGCTACGGCTGGTGCGGGCGCGGCGTGGCCATGCGCGCCAAGGGTCTGGGCGCGGACGTGATTGTCACGGAAATTGATCCGGTGAAGGGAATTGAAGCGGTGATGGACGGCTTCCGCGTGATGCCCATGGAACAAGCGGTGAAGGAAGGCGACATCTACATCACGGTTACGGGCAACAAGAGCGTGATTCGCGCCGAGCATTTTGAAAAGATGAAGGGCGGAGCGATTGTATGCAACTCCGGCCACTTCAACGTGGAAATCGATATTCCCGCGCTCGAGAAATTGTCCAGCGGCAAGAGGGAAGTGCGGCCGCTCGTCGAGGAATATCTCTTGTCCGGCGGGCGCAAGGTCTATTTGCTGGGCGAAGGCCGCCTGGTGAATCTGGCAACCGCCGAAGGCCATCCCGCTTCGGTGATGGATATGAGTTTTGCGAACCAGGCGCTCTCGGCGGAATATCTGCGCGCGAACCACAAGAACTTGAAGCCGCAGGTTTATGTGGTGCCGGAAGACTTGGACAAGGAAATTGCGCGGCTGAAGCTCGAGTCGATGGGCCACAGACTGGACAAGCTGACCGCGGAGCAGGTGCATTATCTTGCGTCATGGCAGGAAGGCACGTAGTTCGGCTCCTGAGCGTCGCTGAAACTGTTTCGCGGGGGCACAGAAGGTTGTGCCCCCAGTTTTTTGCTCCAGGCGTACTGACTGAAGCGGCTTCGTGCTCACTTCCGGACGAGCTGGGGCAGGGCGAGCTACGCCTCTAGAAAAGCTTGATACGCGCCGCTTGCTGGGGAATCGAGACAGGACTATGTGGGATTTGGCGGGACAGGCACTGGAGGTCGCAAGACTGCGCGGGGCGACGTATGCCGACGTGCGCGTGATGCATTTGCGACAGCGCGATTTGACCACCAAGAACGGACGGGTGGGGACCCTGGCGCAGTCGGAATCGATCGGGCTGGGGATTCGCGTGCTGGCCAATGGCGCGTGGGGATTTGCATCCACAGACCGGTTAACGCGCGAGGGCGTGGCGGTTTGTGCGGCGCATGCGGTTTCGATCGGCAAGGCTTCGGCGCTGGCCAAGCGGCGCGCCGTAAGCATGGTTGCCGAAGAATCCTTTATCGATAGCTGGCAAGGTCCTTTTCTCAAGGATCCTTTTGAAATACCGCTGGAGTCGCAACTGGCGCTGCTGCTCGCCACCGATGCGGAGATGCGCCGCATAAAAGGCGTGACACTCACCGAAACGGACATGCAGTTTCGCAAAATCGATTCCTGGTTTGCCTCGAGCATCGGCTCGCGCATTCACCAGCGCAAAGTGATTTCCGGTTGTGGAATCGTGGCCACCGCGTTTCAAGGGGAAGAGATTCAGAAACGTTCCTATCCCAACAGTTTTGGCGGGCAGCATATTCTGGCCGGATACGAATTGATCGAATCGCTGGACTTGCTGAAGCATGCGCCGGTTATCGCCGAAGAAGCCGCGGCGCTGCATTCTGCGGCGCAATGCCCGCAGAAAACCGGCACGTTGATTTTGGGCGCCAGCCAGCTGGGCTTGCAGATTCACGAATCGGTGGGCCATCCCATCGAACTGGACCGCGTGCTTGGCGAAGAAGCGAACTTCGCGGGCACGAGTTTCCTGACGCTCGAAAAACTGAACCACTTGCGCTACGGCTCGGACATCGTGAATGTGGTGGCCGACGCGCGCATCGCGCACGGGCCTGGGCTGGGCAGTTTCGCGTATGACGACGAAGGCGTGCCCGCGCAGTGCACCGACATTATAAAGGACGGGCAATTCCGGGGCTACCTCTCAAGTCGCGAGACCCCTGCCGATTATTCGCATGACCAACATCAGCCTGCTGCCGGGCTCCTGGGATTACGACCACCTGATCGCTGACACCGACGACGGCATTTTCATGGACACCAACAAATCCTGGTCCATCGATGATCGCCGCTACCAGTTCCAGTTTTCCACGGAGATTGGCTGGGAAATCAAAGGCGGCAAAAAAACGCGCATGCTAAAAAATCCCAGTTATGGTGGCATCACCACGGAGTTCTGGAATTCCTGTGACGCGATTTGTTCAGCGAAACGTTGGACCTTGTGGGGCACGCCGAATTGCGGCAAGGGCCAGCCGATGCAGACGATGGGCACGGGGCACGGCGCTTCGCCTTCGCGATTCCGCAACGTGCAGATCGGGACGGCCTATTCCGGGCAATGAGCACCTCGCGAAAATCAGCCGGCACCTCTCGAGCGCGCAGCAAGCCAGAAAAGGCGGCTTTGTCAGACGCGCGCCGCTTGCACGGCATCATCAGCGACGTGCTGCGCCTGGCGAAATCCGCGGGGGCGGAAGAAGCGGAAGTGCACGTTGACGAAGTGCTCGACGATCTTACGCGCTTTGCCAACAACGCCATCCATCAAAATGTTTCGGAAAACGGCATCACCGTTTCCATTCGCACGATCGCCGAAGGCCGCACCGCGCGGGTAACCACCAATCGCATTGACGACAGTTCTTTGCGTGCCGCGGTCGATTCTTCGCTGTCGCTGGCCGCCAGCCAGCCCCAGGATAAACGCTTGCTGGCTCCGCCGGGCAAGCAGCGCTATCGCTCGGTGCAGCGCTTCATCAAGCAGACCGCCGCAATCACTCCCGAGGATCGCGCGCGCGCGGTTCGCCGCGCATGCGATCTCGCGCTCAAACGCGCGCAGGTGGCTGCGGGGATTTTCTCCACCGGCGAATCGCAAGCGGCCATGGGCAATTCGCGCGGGCTGCGGGCGGCGTACCGCGAGACGCATGCGGAATTTTCCATCACCATGCAGGAAGCCCCGGCTGCGAGCTGGGCCAAGGCCAATGCCGCCGATGTGCGTGATTTTGATCCGCAGCAGCTCGCCGCACGCGCGAGCCACAAGGCGCATTTGGCGGTCGACGCCAAAGAATTGCCCACCGGAAAATATACCGTCATTCTCGAGCCGTCCGCGGTTCTCGATCTGGTGGGATTTCTGTTTTACGATTTTGCGGCCACGGCGGTTGCGGACCAGCGCTCGTGCTTGAACGGGCGCATGGGCAAGCTGGTGTTCGGGAAGAATATCAGCATCGCCGACGATGCCTACCATCCGCTGCAACTCGGCGCGCCGTTTGACGGCGAAGGCATGCCGCGCGAGCGCGTGTCCCTGGTCGAGCGTGGTGTGCCGCGCAACCTGGTGTACTCGCGGCGAGCGGCAAAAATGGCGCGCAAGGCGCCTACCGGTCACGGTTTCATGCTGCCGAATGAGTACGGCGAAGCGCCGATGAACCTGGTTTTTGCCGGCGGCGATTCTTCCCTCGAAAAAATGATTGCATCGACGGACCGCGGATTGCTGGTGACGCGCATCTGGTATATCCGGGAAGTGGATCCTTACGAGAAGATTATGACCGGGATGACGCGCGATGGACTGTTTCTGGTGGAGAAGGGGAAAGTGACTTCCGCGGTGCGCAATTTTCGGTTCAACCAATCGCTGCTGGAGGCGCTGCGTAAAGTGGAGATGCTCGGACCTGCGGTGCGCGCCACCGGGGAAGAGGCGTTTGAAATGATTGTTCCGGCGATGAAGATTCGCGATTTTAATTTTACGGAAGTGACTAAGTTTTAGGCAGCGGGCGTTGCGGGCGCGCCTTGTGCCCCGGCCGGCGGGGGCGGGAGTAGGCTGCACCCCGACGAAACCCCGCCGCCTAACAATCCCTTAATCTTCAGATCCATCAGAAAACCAATTTGGCGCATTGAAATTCTGCGTTGTACTTGGAGACGCGCGTGCCTCTATAACGGGGTATGGCTCGTCATCCCAACTGGGGTCACCCGGACCACGATGCGTGCGGGACGGGGTTTGTGGCGCGCTTGGGCGCGGCTCCGGCTCACGACATCGTTGAATACGCGTTGACTGCGCTCGAGCGCCTGACGCATCGCGGTGGTGTGGATGCCGACGGCGCGAGCGGCGATGGCGCGGGTCTGCTGACCTCCCTGCCGCAGGATTTCTTCCGCGCACGCGCCAAAGAGCAGGGCCTCGAATTGCCGGAAATATTTGGACTGGGATTCGCGTTTCTGGCCGCGCCATTTGCGCTGCAGGCGCGCTCGGCGATTCATGCCGCGGCCGAAGCGCAGGAGCTCGAAGTGCTGGGCTGGCGGCGGGTGCCCATCGATGCGCGATCTCTTGGCGCGCGTGCGCGCGAGAGCATGCCGGAGATTTGGCAGTTTTATGTGGAAGCAGAAAAGCCGGGCGGGGATTTTGAGCGCCAGATGGCCTTGTTGCGCAAGCGCGCGGAATCGGTGCTGCCGCCGCGCTGTTATATCTGTTCGCTTTCCGCGCAGAGCGTTGTGTATAAAGGTTTGCTCACCCCCTGGCAGTTCCCCCAGTTTTACGAAGACCTTCGCGACTCGAGTTTCACCGCTACTTTCGCCGTTTTCCATCAACGTTACTCGACGAACACCCAGCCCTCCTGGGATCTGGCGCAGCCGTTCCGTTATGTGGCGCACAACGGGGAGATCAATACCATCCTCTCCAATCGCCGCTGGACGCGGGCTCGCGAGAATGAACTGCGCTCGCGGCTGGGCGTCGACGATTGGTTTGCCGCACTCGAGCAGGGTGTCAGCGATTCTGCGAGTTTCGACAATGCCTTTGAGCTGAAACTGCTGGAGGGCGCGACGCCGGCGGCGGCCATGCTGGCGCTGGTGCCCCCCGCGTTTGAAAAGGATCCCCATCTTTCACGGGACGTAAAGGCCGCACTGCGTGCGCGTTCGCGGGAAAGCGAGCCCTGGGACGGACCCGCCGCGCTGGTCTTCTATGGCGGCGGTTACGTGGGAGCGAAGCTGGATCGCAACGGGCTGCGGCCGCTCCGCTATACGGTTACGCACGATGGCTTGATCATTGCCGGGTCGGAAACCGGCCTAATCGACTTTGCGGAATCGCAGATTGCCGAGCGGCAGAAGCTTGGTCCCGGAGAGATGATTCTGGCCAGCCCGGAAGAGGGAGTCTTTCTCCGTTGGCGGGAGATTTTGAAGCGCCTGGCGGCCAAGTATACCGAGCTCACGGCCTCGGCGCCCTTGCGCAAAGCGATTCCTGCGGCGGTTCCGACTCCGTCGCCGGCGGAACACCTGCCGCCGGCGGTGCTGAATCCGAAACGCGTGGCCACCGCGGCCGGCTGGACGGACGACCAGTTCAAAATACTTTTTTCGGGCTTGCTGCATGGCAAGGAGTCGGACTGGAGCATGGGCGACGACGCTCCGCCGGCATTTTTATCGGCGCTGCCGCGCACGCTGTGGGACTACTGCAAGCAGCGTTTTGCGCAAGTGACCAACCCGCCGATCGATCCGCTGCGCGAATCGCACGTTATGTCGCTTGATGTGCACTTGCGCGATGGATTGGTGTTGCCGGGACCGGTGATCAATTCAGCGGAAATGGCTGCGCTGGTCGCCGAACTGGGAAGTGAGTCGGCCCCGGTTGTACACATCGATTTGACTTTTCCTGCCACCACGGGAGTTCCGGGTGCGCGCTACGCTGTTGCTCAGCTCTCAACTACCCCTCTGAGCAGTGGTGCGCGCCCGGGGCTCCTCCTTCTTTCCGATCACGCGATCAGCGCGGACCGTGCTCCGTTGCCGGCGCTGCTGGCTACGGCCGCAGTCTGGAAAGCCATGGTGCGTCAGGGATGGTGGGATGTTCCGCTGATCGTGGAATCGGCGCAGGTTTTTGATACCCATCACGTGGCCTTGCTGGTGGCCAGTGGCGCGAGCGCGGTGGTGCCAAGCCTTGCGCTGCAATTTGCATCAGCGCCGGAAGTTCTGGAACACGAGCCGAGTGCCGGGGAAGCGGTGCGCACGGCGATCAATGCCGGTTTGCGAAAAGTTTTGGCGCGCATGGGCGTTTCGACTCTGGCCAGCTACCGCAACAGCCATTTGTTTGAAATTGTGGGGCTCAAGGAAGACGTTTGTAACGAATTTTTTGAGGATGCCGCGGATTTTCCGGGGCAGAAGTCGCTCGATGACGTGTTGGGCGATTATCTGCGCATGCACGCGGCCGCCTTCGCTTTGGCCTCTGAGGAGATGGCGGACGCCGGTTTGTACCGCTTCCGCAAAGGCGCGGAGTTGCACGCCAATTCCCCGGAAGTGCTGCGCCGGCTGCATGCCTTCGTAAAAGCTCCCGAAGCCAAGAAGTATTCTGCGTTTGAGGAATTGGCGGAGAGCCAGGGACCTATTTTCCTCCGCGATTTGCTGGAAACCGCGCCGGATGCGCCCGTGGCGCTCGAGGAAGTGGAGTCCAGCGACTCGATTTTGCGACGTTTCAGCACGCAGGCGATGTCCCTCGGTTCTCTCGGCGCGGAAGCGCATCGCACGCTGGCCGAGGCCATGAATTCGATTGGCGCGCGGAGCAATACCGGGGAGGGCGGGGAAGACCCCGACGTTTACCATAACGAGCCGCACGCGGCCAACAAGATTAAGCAGGTGGCGTCGGGGCGGTTTGGGGTAACGGCAGATTATTTGGTGCACGCTGAAGAGCTGGAAATAAAGATGGCGCAAGGCTCGAAGCCGGGGGAAGGCGGCCAACTGCCCGCCAAAAAAGTTACCGCGTACATCGCCCGGATTCGCCATGCTACGCCCGGCACGCCGCTGATTTCTCCGCCGCCGCATCACGACATCTACAGCATTGAGGATTTGGCACAGCTGATTCACGACTTGCGTGCCGTAAATCCGCGCGCGCGTATCGGTGTGAAGCTCGTTTCCGGTTCGGGCGTCGGGATTATTGCTGCGGGAGTGGCAAAAGCCGGCGCCGATGTAATCACCATCAGCGGGCACAATGGCGGCACGGGATCTTCGCCACTCACGTCCATCAAGAATACCGGTTTGCCTTGGGAAATCGGTTTGCGCGAAGCTCATGACACTCTGGTTCGTGCGGGTCTTCGTTCGCGTCTGGCTCTCCGCGTGGACGGAGGCCTCAAGTTTTCGCGGGATATCGTGCTGGGCGCGATTTTGGGCGCGGATGAATTTGGTTTTGGCACGGCTTCGCTGTTGGCGATCGGTTGCGTGATGGCGCGGCAGTGCCACTTGAACACCTGCCCGGTTGGCATCGCCACGCAGGACGAGACCCTGCGCGCGCGTTTCAGGGGCAAGCCGGAAATGGTGGTGGCCTATTTCCGTTCGCTGGCCGATGAAATTCGTGTGCGGCTTGCTAATCTCGGCGTGCGTTCGCTGAGCGAACTGACCGGATGGTACGACCGGCTGTCGGCGCGTTCCGGCATGGATCCTTTGATGGTGGTACCGATTTCAGCCCATGGCCGAGTAGCGCCGCAACAGACGCCTACGGTGCACGCGGCGGCGCTCGAGGATTCCCGGCATTTCAGTGGTTCGCTCGACCACGAGCCGGAATCGCAACCCATTCGCAATTCGGATCGCAGCGTCGGCGCGGGGATCAGCGGGGAAGTGATGCGCCGCCGCAGCAAAGGCGGGGAATTTAACCGCGAGATCAGCCGCGAGTTTCACGGCTCGGCGGGACAGAGTTTCGGCGCGTTCCTTGCCGCGGGCCTCACATTGAAGCTCACCGGCGAAGCCAACGATTATGTCGGCAAAGGTCTTTCCGGTGGAACGATCAGTATCTCGGCTGGCTCGGCGGCATCGCGCCGCGGAGATGTTCTTGCGGGAAACACCGTGCTTTACGGTGCAACCTCGGGCCAGTTGTACATTGCGGGACGCGCCGGCGAACGCTTCGCGGTGCGCAACAGCGGGGCCTTGGCGGTGGTCGAAGGCTTAGGCCAGCACGGTTGTGAATACATGACCGGCGGAGTTGCCCTGGTGCTCGGCTCGATGGGCATGAATTTCGGCTCCGGCATGACCGGTGGCCTCGCGTACGTGCTGCGTGAGGGAGCCGAAGAAGTTGTGCACCACGATTTCGTGAATTTGGCGGAAATCACCGATGAAGAGGACTCCTGGCTGCACCGCCTGCTTGAACAGCACCTGCATCTGACCGGGAGCCCCTGCGCCAGGCGCATTCTGGCGCGCTTTGGCGGCCTCCCGCTGCTGCGGGTGCAGCCGCTCCACTTTCAAGGCACCATCGAGAACACCTGGCGACCGCACCTGGCGGGTCTGCCGGAAACTTCCCTGCTGCTGTCTTCCCACAATGCAGCGCAGCGCTCCCCCGCGGGCATGCTGATTTGAAAGGAATGTAATTCACAGCCCACTCGGCGGGCAGAATCCGATATAATCCTCGCCGAGCACACTGCCCATGGATTTCGACCAACTCGCCACGTTCGTATATGTTGCAAAACTCAAAAGTTTTTCGCGCGCAGGACAGAAGGTTTTTCGCTCGCAATCGGCCGTCAGCGCGCAGATCCGCCAGCTCGAGCAGGCCTACCGCGCCAAGCTGCTCGATCGCTCGGCCAAATCCGTCGAGTTGACCCCCGCCGGCGAAGTGCTGTTTGAGTACGCAGAAAAACTGCTGCGCCTGCGTGATGAATCCGTCCAGGGAGTGGCCGACCGCGGGGACGTGGTGCAAGGTCGCGTGGTTTTCGGGGCCAACGAGGCCACCTGTTTGTATCTGCTGCCCGACATTTTCGCGGAATTTCAGCATAAATATCCGATGGTGCACGTCAGCATCTACCGCAATTTCAGCCACAAAATTCTGCAGCGGGTCGAAGACGGGAGCGTGGACGTCGGTATCGTGACCCTGCCCACCAAATCGCCCAATTTGAAAGTGCATCACATTTATAAAGACCGCATGCGTTTCATGGTCAGCACCCACAATCCGCTGGCACATCGCGGGAAGGTCACGCTGGATGAAGTGGCCGCGCAGCCGCAAATTTTCCCGCGTACTGGCTATACGCGGCAGGTTCTCGACAAGCTCTTTCGCCCTTACCGCTCGCGTATTCAGGTCACCATGGAACTGCCCAGCATCGGCATGATCAAGCGTTTTGTGGCCGCCGACGTAGGCATCTCGCTGATCAGCGAAACCTTCGCGCGGGACCAGGTAAAAGCCGGGGAAGTAAAACTTATCAACGTGGAGGGCGTGGAGCTTTTCCGCGAATTGGGGCTCGTCTATCGTCGCGACCGCAGCCTGCCGCGTGCCGCCCAGGCACTCATCGCTATGATCCGCGAACACCGCAAAGGCCACGAATCCGGCGAAGCCGCCGGGCATTGAGCCCCCTGCGGCCCCGGTAACCTCGTCAAGCGCGAGCGGTCTTAACCAATCGGCGAGAATTTCAAGCTGGCAATCGAACGGGTGATCACATTTTCCTGGATCTGGATCAGGTCGGTGTCCGCATAGGTCATCCCTAAAATCGTAAAGGTCTCGTCGGCCCGGGTCAGCACCACCAGCGTTCCCGACCAGTCGTGGTCGTCGGCCATGCCGCGAAAGCGATATTCGATCCCCGGCAACCCGTCCACGGTGGTGGTTCGCCGCGAGATTTGCCGGTAATTATCGTAGACTTCGCGCACCCGATGCTCAACCGCCGTTGCCGCGGCATCTAGGGATTCCTTGTTTTTCTCTTTGCCGACCACCAGGAGCGTGGATTCGTTAAATGTGCCCATAGCCACAATTGCGTTTGGCAAGGCCTTGCGCGCGTCCTCGATCAAATTCCAGCTTGGCGCCTTGTAGATCGTAAAACCGTTGGCCCGGTTGACATACAAATTACCGCGAACCTCTTCGGGGAGGGCATCCGGCTCCTTCGGCGCAACGGGAACTGCCGCTGAGCTTACTGCGGAGCTAGCCGGCAAGGCCAGGTCCGCGGCCGGATGGATCGCCGGGGCCACAATCTTCTTGGTTGCCAGCGCGGGCATTTGCGGCTTGACCACGGTGTTGGCCATGATCTCCGCGGTCTTTTCTCGCTTGGCGGCGGCGGGGTCGACGGTCTTGTCGCTCACCTCGGTGGCCGCGGGAACTGTGTCGCTCTCGTCGCTGCTTGGCGTCGCGCTTGGTGGCGCGGGACGCGCGGTTTTTACCGGTGCACTCTTTTTGGTTGCAGCCGTCAAGTCCTTCTTTGCGTTGGCCTTGGCTTCCGGCGTGGAGTTGCCTGCGCTAGCCGTTTCCGGCACAATCTCGGCGATCTTGTCTTTTTCAACCAGAACATATCCGAAGGGCGTCTTCACCTTGAACATGTTGTCTTCGTAGGCCACGATCACGCCGTACAGCTTGTTGCCGTCCTTCAGGCGAATCTCATCCGCGCGCGCGTTCACCGCCAATCCGAGCGCGACACTCAGCAGCGCTGCGCCGCAGACGGACACAGCGCCGCGTCGCAGCTTTCTTTCTCTGCTCAAAAATGCAGATGCGCGGGTCATCACTTGCGAGTATGCGACCCTTTGCGCCGCTCCCGCAACTCCGGCCCGCCCCGAAGTGTCCGTTGTGCTACCCGCGGCGTGCTTAAAATGCCAATCGCCGCAACATCCCGCCCACCATCCCGCGCCAAGCTGCGAACCGCCGGCCAAACACCCGGGTCCGCAAATCTGCCGCTTTTGCGGCCCGCGCATCTCGCACACTCTCAGAAAGCGGCAAGCGCGCCGCGGCACTCGGCGGGTTATCGAGGCCTCGGGCCATCCGCCAAATGCGCAGACCCTCCGCCTCGCCCAGCTCGGCTTGCAGCGCCTCTTTCGGCACGCGTTGCAACTCACCAATCGTCGCAAGCCCGCAAGCTCGCAGAACCCCCAGCGCCGTGCCCGACAACCCGTAAAGGGAAGGCAATGGCAGAGGCGCCAGGAAGCCGCGCTCCTCTCCGCGCGCCACCACACACACACCGCCGACCCCGGCGCGCGAAGCCGTCCGGGCGGTGGTCATGGTGCGGGCTGCCGCAATACTCACCCGGATCCCCGTCCGCGCCAGCATCTCGCGTTGCAGGCCGGCCAAATCCTCAACGAGCGCGAGTCGCGACACTCTCGCGGCGGCAGGCCCGGCGCAAACGGGTCGCTGCGCGAGCCACCGCGCCGCTTTCCGGTACCTTGTCCGCAGTTGCGTCCCGACAGGACCTGCCCGGCGCCCGAAGTCCTGTGAATTCTGCTGTTTAGAGAGTGATAATTCCATCGCCGCCCCTTTGTATGAGGTCCGCCTTCGCAACCCGGGTCTTAACGGACGCCGCGCCGACTCAATCAGTGCCGTTAAGGCAAGCGCGCCAGCGCAGCGTCCGTTTCCCGTTTCCTCTACCGTGGGTCACTATAGCGAAGAAAAAGCGAAAGTCAAGTATTTTTCTTTGGGGGCAGCGGGCCAGTTTGAAAAAGTCAGGCAACAATCACATCAAAATATTCGACCGTGATATCGATCAGGGCGCGCATTTTCGGGGAATAGGTCTTTCCATGCGGAGATGCTTGATGCCTGTCGAACGCGGCTTGGTCGCGATATTGCTCTTGGACGATATAAGACTGAGAACTTGCGCGAGACTTGAGCAGTGAATAGAGCAGGCAGTCTGGCTCTTGCTCACGCAGTATATTGCGCAGCTCGTTAAAGAGCGATTCAAATTCTCGCTCATGTTCCGCCTTTACGAAAATGGTTTTCAGTCCTCCAATCATTACGTGTGACCTCCTCTCAGTTTTTTCGCCTGCGGTTGATTTGCTTCTCGTCTTCCGCCACTGTCAGCTTATCTCTAAAGTCCGGAGTCAGGACACTCCTGAAACGCAAACTGGCCCGCGACCTCTGTTTCTGCCGCGAATAATCCCACTGGAGCACAGTTTGTTCAGCACAGAATGGATCTTTCAGATTTCGCGATGCGCCCCGCAAGCGTTTCGCGACGAGAATGTGCGGGCCCGGTGGCGGAGCTTGTACATTCCGGTGGCGACGGAACGCGTCCGGTTCAACTTCAGCCGGGCGATGAAGTACGCCTCCCGGCAAGCAAACCGGGAGGTGTTCGATTCGCTGAGCGCGTTTCATCTCGGCCAACCCGCAGCAATGCTTTGAGCAAGAGTCCGACTCCCGCCCCGCAAAGCTCCACCACACGCTTACTTGACAGCACGCTCCGTCACGGGCAGAGTCTCCGCATGAGTCCACTGCTCGTCCTCTTGCTCGTCTTCGCCATTGGTGTTGTTTGCGGGCTGCGCAGCCTCACCGGCCCGGCCGTGGTCGCCTGGGCAGCGCATTCTGGTTGGCTCGCACTGCACGGCACGCCCCTCGCGTTTCTTGCCTCGCTGCCGGCGGTGATCATCTTCACTCTTCTAGCGCTCGGAGAACTGGTGGCCGACAAGTTGCCGAAGACTCCCAGCCGCACCGCTCCGCTCGGACTCGGCGCTCGCTTGGTATTGGGCGGCCTCTGCGGCGCGGCGCTGGCTTTGGCGGGGAATCAGGGGCTGGCCGCGGGCGCCGTTCTCGGAGCCCTGGGCGGCGTTCTCGGCGCGCTGGCCGGCTACCAGGTTCGCACGCGGCTCGTCCGAGTCTTGCACGTCCCCGATTTCGTGGTGGCCCTCGCCGAAGACCTCGTGGCCATCGGGTGCGCGCTGCTCATCAGCTCCCGCTTCTGATCCCCGGCGCAACGAAAAGGGAGAACGAGAAACCCGTGCTCCCTGAGCCGCCCCCTAGAAGGCACTTCTGAAGAACTAGAAAATCTTCGTAAACGTCCAGAACAGGAATCCCGACAGCATCATCGCTGCGGGCAGCGTCAGCACCCACGCCAGCGCCAGGTTGCGAACCGTGGACAGCTGAATGCCCGAGTGGTTCGCCGCCATGGTCCCGGCAACGCCCGAAGACAAGACGTGTGTGGTACTGACCGGCAGTCCATACATGTCCGCCGCCCCAATCGTGGCCATGGCGGTAATTTCGGCCGCCGCACCCTGCGCGTAGGTCAGATGATTCTTGCCGATTTTTTCGCCGACCGTCACCACAATCCGTTTCCAGCCGACCATGGTCCCGAGCCCCAGCGCCAGGGCCACGGCCACTTTTACCCACAGGGGAATGAAGCGCGTGGCCCTGTCGATGTGGTTGGTTTTGTAATTCTTCAGGATGGCCGCGTCCGCAGCGGAGACGTTGCCCGCGCCGGATTTGAGCATCAGGCGAATCGCTTCGCCTACCAGATACATGTCGTTGCGGAAGTTGCGCACCTTGTCGTTCGGCACCTGCCGCAGTTCTTTGAAGATGGCCATTTCCGTGCCAACGCCGTTGATCAGCTCGCGCAACGCCAACATGGTGTTGGGTTTGAACTCTTTGGTGCGAATGTAGTCGGTTACGTCCTCGCGCGGATCACCAATCGAGGCGCTCGATTGCACGTACTTGTCGAGCGCTCCAGCGGTCTGTTGCGACACTGCGATAAAATCCTGCGACTCGGACGCCGTGACGGCGTGGTTCAGCGCATAGGTGGTGGGCACCGTGCCGATCAGGATCAGCATGATCAGTCCCATACCCTTTTGTCCGTCGTTTGAGCCGTGAAAAAAGCTCACACCGGTGCACGTCAGAATCAGCAGTCCGCGAATCCACCAGGGCGGCGGCTCGTCGCCTTTAGGGGCTTCGTACAGTTGCGGATCCTTGATCAACGCTTTCATGCCTATCAGCAGCAAGCCCGCTACGAAGAATCCGACGATCGGGGACAGCACCAGCGACTTCCCGATATTCGCCGCCTGCGCCCAGTCGACGCCGCTGGTCCCGCTGCGCGCCTGCATCAATTGGTTGGCGATACCGACGCCGATGATGGAGCCGATCAAGGTGTGCGAACTCGACGCCGGCAGTCCCAGCCACCAGGTTCCCAGATTCCAGATAATCGCCGCCACCAGCAAGGCAAACACCATTGCGAATCCCGCGCTGTTGCCCACCTGTAGAATCAACTCGACGGGCAAGAGCGAAACGATGCCGAAGGCCACGGCGCCCGAGGACAGCACCACACCGATAAAGTTGCAAAATCCCGACCAGGTCACAGCAATCTGCGGATCGAGTGAATGCGTGTAAATCACGGTAGCCACGGCGTTGGCCGTGTCGTGAAACCCGTTCACGAACTCAAACGCCAGGGCCACGAACAGCGCTACGCCCAACAGGATGTACGGCAGGGCCGAGGTGTTTTTCACCCCAATCAAATCGTGCGACAAGCTGTACCCGATATAGACGATTCCGACGAGCAGCACCACGCCGAAAATCGCCATCCCGATCGCTCCTGGGCCCTTCGATAGCTTTTCATGCACGGCGCGATGCGCGTGCGGCGCTGTTTCCCCTGCCGGCGGTTTAGGTGTGGGTGCTATCGCTGTTGCCATGACACTCCTGTCCAATCGTGAATTCTTCGCCGAGACACCAGCGCCAGCAACCTTATG
>JBEKSZ010000026.1:0-37403 GCA_049516615.1 Candidatus Acidiferrum sp.
CCATGCCCACCTGCGAGTAAGCCACCTTGGCATCCGCGACGACATTTTCCTTTTCGCGCACGATACGGATCTTCAGCTTGGCATTCCGCGGGAACGGGCAAAATGTATCCACATAGCATCCCCCGCGGCTTATGTCCGAGGTCCGCGCCGACATCCGGCCACGCGACTGCGGGTCAAGCGCTTCCGCCGTCGCCGTGAAGGAGTACCGCGGCAATGTCCGCCGGTCTCGCCCCATGGGGGCCAGTCCAGCCAGACTTTTCTTGGGTACCATGTTCAGCACGATTGAACCAGCCTTGGCGCAAACGCGCCGGTTTTCGGGGTTTTGTAAACGCTGCGGTTCCCTAGCAAGCCCCGCACGGCTACCCCGATCGAGTGCATGTTGCCAACCAACGAGCTAAGCCGTTTGTTACAAGCGCCGAGGTGTTCTGCCGCAGTCCCAAATCCGTAACCAACGGGGGGCTTTACCGTTTCCTTCCCGTTTCGGGCATGGCTTGAAACCGACGGGGCGGGCCGGGGGAGAATTTGCGGAAAGGAAAAGGCCGTCCCTCGACTGAAGGTCTGGCGCCCGCTTCTCCGCAGCCGTGCGGGCGCCGTTTGCGCCGAGCGCGGGTGATCACCCTCTTGTCTGCAGCGTTTGCCAACGAGTGCTCCGGCTGCTCGCCGGTCGAACTGGATCTTCGAGGACACGGACCAAGTTAAATGTTGTGTTATCAGTAGTTTAATGACGTTCTGACGGACCTTTAGGATCCCAGGCCGGGGCCATCCGCGCCAATCCGGAAGTGGCCGAGAGTGGGGGGAGAGGCGAACGCCGCCGGGGTGGCGGGGAATGTACTGGCCGAACGGACAGGTACGCGAAAGAGCCTGTTTTGTTGGGTTTTGAGGGCTTTGTAGGGTGTCGTTAAGGTTCTGTACTGAAACGAAACAGAGCCGTTTCAAAGTGGTGACAGGGTCAGAGGGACAGGTAACACTACAGGGCATGCAAGCCCTAGGAATACTAGAACCTACAGGACCGACACGCGTGGACGGAGACACTCCGCGTCCGCGCTTCCTTCAGAGTCCCAATTTGGTTTCGCGTGACGTGGCGGGTGACACCGTGGTCGTCCCGATATGTCGCGGCGTCGGGGATCTCGATTCCATTTTTACCTTCAATGCCGTGGGCACGTTTTTGTGGGGCCTCTTGGCGGAGGCGCGGAGCGCCAGCGAACTGGCTGCGCTGGTGGCGCGGCGCTTTCGCGTGCCCGAGGACGCGGCGCTCGCCGATGTTCGCCATTTTCTGGCGGAGCTGGCGGGAGTTGGTTTGCTCGAGACCCTTTAGCTGCTCGCGCTAAAAAGTGTCGAGCGTTTTCGCCAGGCGCGCATTTGAGGCAGCCGGTTTGGTTCCGAGGCCGCGCTGCTGTCTCGCAGTAGAAGGCGGAAGAGGGAAGTTTGGAAACCTTAGAGTACAGCGACTTCAGCGTGGCGGCGCACCAGCGCTCTCCGGGCAAACGCGTGCCGATGGACGTAACCATCGAGGTGACCCGGCGGTGTCCGCTCGACTGCTTGCATTGCTACAACAATTTGCCGATGGGCGATCAGGCGGCGCGGCAGGCGGAAATGTCCCTGGCCGAGCATGGCGCGCTGCTGGATGAGCTGGCCGCGGCAGGTTGCCTGTGGATTTTGTATTCCGGAGGGGAGGTATTTGCGCGCAAGGATTTTCTGGAGATTTACACCGCAGCAAAAAAGCGCGGATTTCTGATCACGCTGTTTACCAACGGAATTCTGATCAACGAGCGCATTGCCAACTACTTGGCGGAATATCCGCCGTTTGCGATCGAGATCACTTTGTATGGGGCTACGCGGGAGACCTATGAGGCCTTGACCCAGATCCGCGGATCGTTTGACCGCTGCATGCGCGCGGTGGATTTGCTGCTGGAGCGCAAGCTGCCGCTGAAATTGAAGACCGTGCCGACGAGCATCAACCAGCACGAGGTGTACGAGATGAAGCGTTTCGCGGAGCAGCGCGGCGTGGAATTCAAGTTCGATCCGCTGATCAATCCACGGATTGATTGTTCGCAGAGTCCGCTGGCAATCCGGCTGACGCCGGAAGAAGTCGTGGCGCTGGAGTTTTTCGACGCACGACGGCGGGAAGATTACCGGCGGCTGGCAAATGAGGATTTGGCGCTGGGTGCGCCGCGTGTGGATGAAGAGGCCACGCGTTATTCCTGCGGTGGGGGGCAGAACGGCTGCGCGATCGATCCGACAGGGACCATGAGCATTTGCGTGATTTCGCACCAGCAGGGCTACAACATCCGCGAAGGCAGCTTCCGCCAAGGATGGGAAGGGCGATTGCGGGAAATTCGCGCGCAGAAAAAAACTCGGCCGACGATTTGCGACCGCTGCCAGATTCAATCGCTGTGCAGCATGTGCCCGGCGAACGGAGAACTGGAGAACGGCGATCCGGAGTCGCCAGTGGAATTCTTGTGCCAGGTGGCGCATTTGCGGGCCTATGCGCTCGGGTCGCACGTTCCGGAGCACGGTGATTGTCCGAATTGCGCGCCCGGTGCGCAACATGCCGCGCTCGCGGAGTCCGCGCAAAGAATTCAGCGGCAGGCGGGAGATTCCGGGGAATGGCGGGAACGCCAGGCGAGCACTCCGCTTTTGAATGTGTTGCAGCCGGCGAGCGCGCTGGGTGCAGCGTGCCGCTCCTGCAGCGGGCACTAGAGAAGACAGATTTGCGGGAGCGCTTGCAGGTGGGCTGACGAGAAGAAAGGCACGATGGATTCGCCAGAAAAATTTGCCGCCGAAACGCCGGAGCCGCTCGAAGGCGCGCCGTATGAACCGCCCAAAGTGCTGCGGGTGAGCTTGCGTCCGGCCGAGGCAGTGCTGGGGCACTGCAAGGTTAACGGTTCGGCGGGCCCGGTGTCGGGATCCTGCCGCAGCGGAGTAATCGTGTGCCGAACTCCGGGTTCGTGAGGCCCGAAGAAGATTCCATGTCCTCTGCGCAAACACAATTCGCGGCCCGGTGTGCCATTCGGCGCTCGGGCGGCACCGTCGGTGCGCAACACCAGGCCGCGGGAACAACCCAGCTGGCATATCGCATTGCGGACATTTCTTTTGCAATGACGGCGCGGGACGGTCTGCGCATGGTTCTCGAGCCGTCGCTACGGGAGTTTGCGCTGCCCCGCGCGGCCAGCGATGGGTGCGACGTGAACGTCAGCGTTTCCCTGGTGGACGCCCTCTCAGTGCCGCCGGGCAAGCCGCTGTTTGAATCAGGCGGGTTATGGTCCCTGTTTGCGGAAAATGGCGGGTATCGCTTGAATTTTCTACGCGCGTTTCCGGGAGAGACGCCGTACAAGTCCGCTTGGTTTGACAGGTATTTCCGCAAAGGCGAGCTCTCTCTTTCACGGCATTTCTTCAACACCGAGGCAGCGATCTACCCGCTGGAATATCCGCTCGACGAAGTACTGATGATTCATTACCTGGCGGGCGGCAAAGGACTCGAAGTGCATGCCCTGGGCGTCGTCGACGATGCCGGCGGCGGACATCTGTTCCTCGGGCATTCCGGGGCAGGCAAGAGCACCAGCGCGCGGCTATGGCTTGGCCAAAAAGGCATGCGCATTTTGAGCGATGACCGGATTATTTTGCGCCGCAGCGGCGAACAGGTGTGGATGCACGGCACGCCGTGGCACGGCGATGCGGGAATCGCTTCGCCCGATTCCGCGCGGCTTACGCACATCTACGTTCTCGAGCAATGGCCAAGCAATGAACTGGTGGCCATGCCGCGCAGCGTGGCCACGGCGGAGATTTTCGCGCGCAGTTTTGTGCCGCGGCATTGTCCCGAAGCGCTGAACTTCGCGCTGCATTTCATTGAACAGCTTGCGCAGGAATTTCCCTGCGACGTGTTTCGCTTCGTGGCCAACCGCAGCGCCGTGGAGGCTATCCGCCATGCGCGATGACCAGTCCGCGGGCAAGGGCGAGGTGCGAAGGAATTCGGCGCAGTTTGAAGCGGTATGCCGCGAGTTGCTGCGCCAAGGATTGGCGGTGCGCTTTACTGCGGAGGGCGAGAGCATGCGCCCGAATATCCTGCCGCAGGACCAGGTTTTCGTCGTTCCGGTGGACCCGCGCAAGCTGCAGAAGGGAGAAATAGTCCTGGCCGAGGGAAGCGATGGACTGCGCGTGCACCGCATGGTGCAGCGCCTGGCGGAGTCGGGCGCCGCGGTTACCCGCGGTGATGCCGGGCAGCAGCAGGACGCGCCCGCGCACGAGGTTCTTGGCCGCGTGACGGCGACGGCGCGAGACGGACAGGAAGTCTCTCTCGAGCGCCCGTGGATGGTAAAGGTCCACGCCGCGCGCGTTCTCGCGCGTAAATTGCGTCTCGCCGTGCGTCGGCGATGGACGCGCGGTTTTCTGGCCCTGGTGCCGGCGTTGGTGTTGTTTGAGTTGTTTGCCACCGTGACACCCGTCAAAGCGGTGGCCGTGACCCTGACACAAACGGCGTCGGTTACCAACGTGAGCCCCCTCGGCACGGTGACGTACACCCTGACGCTGACCAACAACAGCGGCACGCAGACGGTGCACAACCCAGTGGTCACGCAACCCACGCCGATCGATACGACTTATTCTTCGCTCACGGCGCCCGCGGGATGGAGCTGCACGAATCCAGGCGTGGGGGCCGCAGGAAACGTGGTCTGCACTGACTCCGCCGTGCTCGGAACCAATGCCACCGCCACCATCACGGTAACCGTGCAGGTAAACCTCGGGACGGCTGGGCAGACGGTTATCAGCGGACCGGGGGTGGCCAGCAGCAAGCCCACGGTAACTTCGACGACCGGGCTCCAGATCACCACCACGATTACCAACACGGTCACGGTCATCAGCGCCGACCTTGCGCTCACGCAAACAGCCGCGCCAAGCACCGTTTCCCCGGGAGGCACACTCACCTTCACAAACGTGATTACCAACAACGGCGCCAGCGCGGCGGCCACCCCGGTACTCACCTTCGCCATTCCCGCGAATACCACGTATTCGGGAGTGACCGCGCCGGGCTATACGTGTTCCGGCGTAGCGGCCGGAGGGACGGGAACGCTGACGTGTACGGCAGCGGCCGATCTGGGGAGCGGGGGCACAGCCACCATCGCTGTCGCTGTTACGGTGGGAGCTGGAGTGGCAGGCCAGACGGTCATTAGTGGTCCGGCGAGCGTAAGCTCCACGACGTACGATCCAACCTCTGGCAACAATTCCGCGACCAGTTCCGCTACCGTCGCGGTCGCGGATCTTTCCCTGTCGCTGACAGCGTTGCCGGCCACGGTGGCTGCCGGCGGCACGATTACTTACAACATCACCACGACGAACAGCGGCCCGAGCGCGGCAGCCAGCCCACAACTGGTTTTCGCCACCCCTGCGAACACCGTATTTGAGACCGCCACCGCGCCTACGGGCGCTACATGCGGAGGGGTGACGGCCGGGAATGCCGGAACGCTGACCTGCACCTCGACCGCCAGCTATCCGAGCGGGGCTTTCGCGTCGGTGGTCGTCACGGTCATGGTGAACGCAGGAACCGCGACGGGCACGGTGATCACCGGCACGCCCACGGTTAGCTCCACAACCTTTGATCCGAACAACGCGAACAACACGGCCAGTGCCAGCGTGACCGTAGGCATAACCGACTTGGGCATGACCCAGACGGCTGCGCCTTCGGTCGTCGCGTCGGGCGCGAACATTACCTATACCGAGGTAATCACCGACAACGGGCCGGCACCCTCGCCGAACACGGTCCTCTATCAAAAGACTCCCGCAAACACCGTCTTCGCCTCGGTCACTGCGCCCGCGGGCTGGACCTGCGCGACTCCTGCTGTGGGAGGCACGGGACAAGTGACTTGCACGGACGGCACGGACTTTCCGGTGAGCACACCGGCAACCGTTACGTACGTGGTGACGGTAAACGCCGCGACTGCCGCGGGCACAACGATCGTCAATTCTGCGGACGTGACCTCATCGGCGCCGGATTCGAATCCAACCAACAACGCCACCACAACGACGGTGCTGGTTGAGTCGGGGACGCAAGCGGACATAGCGCTCTCGATCAGCGCGGCGCCGACACCCGTATTTGTCTCCTCGACGCTTACCTACACCGTTCTGGTGCAGAACCTCGGGCTCGTCACTTCGCCCGCGGTGACACTGTCGGATCCGCTGCCGGGCGGAATGACCGTGCTCACGGCCACACCGTCGCAGGGCCCCGCGTGCACGGGAACTACAACCGTGAGTTGTGTGCTCGGCACCATCAATTCCGGTGCCAGCGCCACCGTGGTTATCACGGCAACCACGCCGACCACGGCGCAGACGCTTACCAACACGGTCTCGTACACGCCGACCACCAACGATCCGGTGTCCTCCAACAACACCGCCACCGCGATTACCGTGGTGCAGCCGCTCGTGTGCGCCAAGCCCGGAAATGATGGAGCCGGCGGCACGCTCAACACGATCGTAAACGCTTACTATGCGCCGGCGGCGAACGGCGTGGTGGCCGCCGGTGCGACCTCTGTGAAGCTGGCAGCGGTGACGAGCGGTGGCGCGAGCACGGGCATCGCCATCGGCGACCTGTTGCTGTTCATCCAGATGCAGGACGCGGCCATCAATTCCACCAACACGGGGGCCTACGGCGACGGCTCGCCGGGAGATCCGGCAACCGGGGTAACCGCGCTCAACAATTCCGGGAACTTTGAATTCGTGACCGCCACAAGCGCCATCACCAATGCCGGCGGGACAGTGAGCTTCACAGCTACCGGGCCGACCAGCGGCCTTCTCAATACCTACACCGAAGCGGCGTACATCGCGGGAACGCAGGGGCAGCGCACATTTCAGGTGATTCGCGTTCCGCAATATACCTCTGCGACGTTGGCGTCCGGATTCACGGCTTTGCCGTGGAATGGCAGCACGGGCGGAGTTGCAGCCATCGACGTGGCTTCGCAACTCACCCTGGGCGGCACGGTGGTATTGGACGCCTTGGGGTTCCGCGGCGGCGGGGGAAGAGAACTGACCGGCGGGACGGGGGCGGCCACGGATTACGTGACCCTCTCAACCGATGCCACCAATGGCTCGAAGGGCGAGGGCATCGCGGGAACACCGATTTACCTGACGAATACGGCCTTCACCGCACTCATTACCGCTACCGTCGAGGGCTATCCGAACGGCAGCTACGCGCGCGGCGCGCCCGGAAACGCGGGTGGGGGAGCTACGGATGCGGACCCTCCTGCCAACGACGACAATACGGGCGGGGGCGCGGGAGGGAACGGAGGAACGGGCGGACAAGGAGGGTATGGCTGGAATAGCGCCGGAGTTTCCGGAGGGTTCGGCGGAGCGCCATTTCCCGCGTCGACGAGTGCCATGGCTCCCGGCGGTGGTGGCGGCGCCGGTACCACCAACAACGGCACGGCGGATCCCGCCAATACCAATCCCGCCGGAATCAACAGCAGCGGAGCTGCCGGCGGCGGAATACTGATCATTCACGCCGGCTCGGTCACCGGAACGGGAACGATCACGGCCAATGGGCAAACGGCCTTAAACACCTTGAATGATGGCCCAGGCGGCGGCGGTGCCGGCGGTTCGATTCGCGTCCTCGCCGACAGCGGAGGTCTGAGCGGGCTGACGGTTTCGGCCAACGGCGGAGCCGGAGGGAATGCCTGGCTGAGCCAGGCTCCCACTACGCCCTTTCCTGGTGAGCGGCACGGCCCTGGCGGGGGAGGTGGTGGCGGTGTCCTGATCCTGTCCGGAACCCCTGCGAGCGCCAGCGTCAAGGGTGGGTTCAACGGCGCGACGACCACAGCGAACGATGCCTACGGATCGACACCCGGTTTGCCCGGCACCACGGCAACCAATGTGACGATCGCGCAGACACCTGGCGTGCAACCCGGCTCAGAGTGCGCCGGAGCGGACGTCAGCGTGACCAATACGGCGACCCCGAATCCGGTAACACCGGGCGGCACGATTACCTATGCCCAGGTGGTTAGCAATGCCGGACCGCTCGATGCGCTTAACGCAAGCTTTAGCGAAGGCATCCCGGCCAATACCACATTTCAATCCATCAGTGCGCCGACGGGCTGGACCTGCAACTCGAATGCTTCGATCACTGCAACGGGCCTGGTGACCTGCACCAATGCCGACTTTGCCAGCCGGGCGTTCGGCACCTTTACTTTGGCGGTTACGGTTAACGGGGCGACTTCTTTTGGAACGCAAATCGTGGATACCGCAAACGTCACATCCGGTACCACGGATCCGAATCTGGCCAATAACACGGCGACGGCCAGCACGGTGGTGGGGTCGGCCAGTTCCGCGTATGTGACGCTGACCAAAACGGCGGCGGCGCCCACGGTGGTTGCCGGCTCCAGCATTACCTACACCATAGTGATGAAGAATAAAGGGCCTGCGGCCGGTGTGCCGGAAGGGCTGTACGACACGGTTCCGACCAATACCACCTTCGGTTCAATCAGTGCACCGGGCGGCTGGAGTTGCTCGGTTCCCATCGCGCCCGTGCTCACGGGAAATATAGCCTGCACCGCCGCTTCTCTGGCAAACGGCGCGACGGCTACCTTCACGCTGGTGGTGAACGTAAACGCGGGTGTGGCCAACGGAACCGTCATTTCAAACACCGCATTCGCAAATTCCGGCATACCGAATCCGAATCCGACGGCAGCGTCAGCGACAGCCAGCGTGACGGTTGCCGGGGCCACGCAATCGGATTTGAGCATCACGAGTGCGGTTACCCCGAACCCGGTCTACAGCAACAGCGCAAACCCCACGTTCACGCAGGTGGTGACCAATAACGGCCCGGCGGCGGTGGCCACCGCGACCTATGTGGACACGCTGCCGGCGAACGCGACCTTTGTGTCCCTCGCGCCCCCGGCAGGGTGGTCTTGCGGAGCGCCGGTGACCGTTCTGGGGGTCACGACCGTCACCTGCACCGGGCCGCTGGCCGTGGGCGCGATGGCGACGTTCCCGCTGGTTGAGTCGATTACCTCGGCGGACACCGCCGGCACGGTGATTACCAATAGCGCGACCATTGGCCCGACCGCCAACGACCCCAATACGGCCAACAATACTGCGTCGTCATCGACGGTGGTGGCCTCGCCGTCGCAGGCCGACGTGTCGATCGTAAAGACCGCCACGCCTGAGCCCGTCGATCAGAACAGCAATCTCACGTACACGCTGCAAGTTACGAATAACGGGCCGGCGCTGGCCACGGGCGTCACGGTCAAGGATCCGTTGCCCTCGGAAGTTACGTTCAGCAATGTTTCCGCCACGCAAGGAACCTGCACGCAGAGCGGCGGCACGGTCAATTGCACGCTCGGAAATATGAGTGTCGGCGCCGTGGTCATCATCACCATCAACGTGAACGCTTCGACGTTCAGCGGCTCGGGTGGCACGGTTTGCAACACCGTAAACGGCGTGCCTTACAGCGTTTGCAATGTGGCGAAGGTGCAAACCACGCCGACAACGCTGGATCCCGATACTTCGAACAATTCTTCGGAGGCCGATTCGACGATTCAGTCGCCCACCGCGGTGCAGTTGTCTTCCTTCCGGGCCTTGCTTCGGCCGCAGGGCGGAGTGCTGCTTGAATGGCATACCCGGGAAGAGATTCGCAATCTGGGCTTCAACGTTTATCGCGAGGATGCGCAGGGTCATCACCGGGTTAACCCGTCGATCATCGCAGGTGCAGCGTTGTTTGTACGGGGCGCGCAGCCGCAGCATGGCGCGAAGACCTATTACTGGATCGATGCGGCGGGCTCGGGGCCGACATCGTACGTATTGGAAGACGTGGACCTGAATGGTACGCGCACGACGCACGGGCCGGTGAGCGTGGAGGTTACCACGCAGGCGGCGCAGGTTGCCGCCCCCGCGCAAGGCTTGAGCGCCACATCGGCTGTCGCCGCTGCCCCGCCGCCAGCGCCGGGGGAAGTTGCCAATGCTCCGCTGCTTACGCAGCTCAATCAAATCGCCCCGTCCGCCTCAGCGCGGCCGCATCCTGCGCGCGCCTTGAGCTATCCGCGTCCGCGGACGCCGACACTGGCGCCCGGACAGTATCGCGTGGCGCTCGATTTGTTGCCCGCGCTGAAAATCGGGGTGCAAAGCGAAGGTTGGTACAGCTTGTCGCGCGCGCAACTCTTGGCCGCGGGATTCGACCCCGGCGTGAATGTCGAGCTGCTGCAGCTGTATGCCGAAGGCGTCGAACAGCCGATGATGGTCTTGTCGCGGCCCGGGGCTCGCGTGGCTTCCTTCGAGAGTATCGAATTTTACGGCACGGGCGTCGACACACCGTTTTCCGACACGCGCGTGTACTGGCTGGTGCGCGGCACGCAGCCCGGATCGCGCGTCACGCGGGTGCCAGCCGCGGCGAGCAGCGGGACTACCGCAGCAGACTTTCTATTTACCGTGATTCATGAAGATCGCACCACGTACTTCGCCACGCTGCTCAATGGCGATGACAACGACAATTTCTTTGGTGACGCGGTAACGAGCGAGCCGGTCGACGAGCAGCTCACGGTGGCGAATTTGAGTGTCGGCTCGGCGTTGCCCGCGACGATCGATGTCACGCTGCAGGGCGCGACGGACCAGCAAGCGCATGCCGTGGCGGTCAGCTTCAATGGCAATCCTGTAGGGGAGATGGACTTCATCAATCAGGCGAACGTGACGAATACGTTCGCCATCAACTCCAGCATGCTCGAGGAGGGCGTCAATACGGTCGCCTTGACGGCGCTCGATGGCGACAACGACGTCAGCCTGGTCCAATCCGTGCAACTGCATTACCCGCACAGATACGCGGCGGATGGCAACTGGTTGCGCGCCACGGCCTCTTCGGGAGACTCGCTGAACGTTACGGGATTCAGCAATGCGCAAATCTCCGCATTGGACATCAGCGATCCGCAAGGCATTGTGCAACTTGAAGGCAGCATTGAGGCGCAAGGGAACGGCTTCGCGATTTCGCTGGGCGTTCCCAAGGCCGGGCCCGCCGAACACACGCTGCTGATTTTCTCGCAGGACCAGATTTCCCCTCCGTCCTCCCTGACCTATCACGCGCCCGACCCGGCAATCCACCAGCAGCAACGGTCAGACATCGTGGTCATCAGCCATCCGGATTTTGTGGCCAACCTCACGCCGTTTGTGGCGCTGCGCCAGTCGCAGGGACGCCAGGTAAACGTGGTGACCACGGATCAGATTTATGATGCCTTTAATTACGGCGAGCGAACGCCCCTGGCCATTCGCGATTATTTGCAGCAGCTATCCGGCGAGCCGCAGCTCGCGCCGAAGGCTGTGTTCCTCGTCGGCGAAGCTTCTCTCGATCCGCGCAACTATCTGGGATTCGGCGATTCCGATTTCGTGCCCACGCGCATCGTCGAAACCCAGGCGTTTAAGACCGCCACGGACGATTGGTTCAGCGACTTTCAGCAAACCGGGTTCGCCACCATTCCTACCGGCCGCATTCCGGTGCGCACAACGGCCGACGCCGCGCTGATCATCGGGAAAATCGTGGGTTACGAATCGGGCTCGTCCGTGGGCTCGTGGAATCAGCAAGCCCTGCTCATCGCCGACCAGAACGTCGATGCGAATTTCACCAATGAAGCGGCTTTTGCGGGAACTGAGCTTCCAGCGTCCCTAGAAAGCACCAGAATTCTTGCCGACAGCCTCGATGTGGACACCGCGCGCCAGCAGATCCTGAACGCGCTGAACAACGGCGCGCTGCTGGTCAACTACACCGGCCACGGGGCTGAAGAGCAATGGTCCTTCTCCGACTTGTTTGACGACACGGCTGCGGCGGGGCTGACGAACGGAGACCGCTTGCCGTTTTTCCTGCTGATGGATTGCCTCAACGGATTTTTCCAGGACGTGTACGCGGAAAGCCTGGCGCAATCGCTGATGTTCGCGCCGAATGGCGGCGCCGTCGCGGTGTGGGCTTCGTCTGGATTCACGAGCGCACCCCCGCAGGCCACCATGGATCAAGCGTTGTTGCGCATCCTCAAGGACGATCCCGCGACGCCTCTGGGGGAAGCCGTTCTGGGCGCCAAGCTGGGCATCACGGACGTCGACGTCCGGCGCACCTGGATTTTCTTCGGCGATCCCAGCATGCAACTCCAAATACAAGGGTCGTCGGCGCCCGGCACTCCGGGCAGAGCAAGACCCCGGCCGAGGCAGAGTTCGGGATCGCAAAATCGCGACCAGTAATCGCAAGGAAAGGGAACTACCATGATCGCACTCAAGCAAATTTCTCTGGCAGCGCTCGCGGCATGCGCGCTCAATCTGGCACTGAGTGTTGCGCCGGGTTGCGCCGCGCAAAGCAAACCTCTCGGCCTGGTGCTTGAAACACAGTACGGCCGCATCGGAGGTGCCTTGACCAGCGAAGGTTCCACGATTTTTCCCGGCGACATTTTAACTACCGATAGCGACGCCGCACTCAAGGTCCGCATCGGACAAACCACCTACGAGCTGCTCGGCGACACCACGGTGGTCTTCTACGCAGGACAATCCTCGCCGATCGCGGAACTGCGCCGGGGCACATTGACCGTCTCAAACAGCAGCCCATCGGAAGGATTTCAGATTTACGCGTCGGACGTGCATATCGTCTCGGATCAAGAGCGGCCGATTCGCGGCCAGGTCAGTCTAAAGTCGCCGTGCGAACTGGTGGTTTCAAGCCAAGAAGGGCTTCTCGATGTAATTGCCGGGTCGGAAAAGAAAACCGTGGATCACGAGCACACCTATCGGGTCATCCCGGAACACTCTGTCGATGATGCGCGCCAGGCCATTTCACCCGAAGATCCCGACTATCACAAAAATCACAAGCACGCCGGTTGTGCCGCACCCATCGCGCAACACGCGGTGAAAGGTCCGATCATGGCCGCCAGTTCGCACTTCACGGAACTCGCTTACTCGGCCACAGGGGTGGTGGTGGCCATCAGCGTGATCAAGGCACTTGAAAGTCCGGACCGGCCGTAAGCCTTCGATGGCGGCCCTTACGCCCGCGGCAAACCAATCCATGAAGCAGACGAGGTACCGCCTGACCGCTCTAACTGCCCGCCCTGGTCTGCGCGGCGCCGGCTAAGGCCTTTCGGGCCTCCACGAGCGGAATCATCCGTTGCGTGCGTTGACTAAAGATCAGATAAGTACCGGGCGATTGCGCGGCCAGCTCGCGGACACGCGCGCGTGCTGCATCCGCATCGGTTGCGGCTTCAATCCACTTGCGGCTGGCGTCGTCAAATTCCCGAAGAATATCCAGACTTTGCATGGCTGCCTCCAGGGGGGGCTAGCTCCGGCGGTCACGAATCGTGCCATCCCTTAAAAGCTATACCATGCCAGTCCCCGCAACCCTAGCCGGGGCCGGCGCCTTTCCGCGGGGTGAGCCGGAAGACTGTTCTAACACCAGTGTTAGCGAAAGCCCCGGAACGCCGGCAAACAATCTCCGGTTGTACCCCCCGCGGCGCGGCCACGCCCCGATTCCGCGCAGCTTGTAGTAGAGTCTTGAGTATATCCGTGCGCGGCGCCGGTCCGTCGCGGAACGATCGTGAACACTCAGACCACATGGCGGCGATTTGCCCAGCTCAGCGGCTCGGACCGAGTCAGCGTCCTAGGCGCTGCGGTTGTTCTCATTGCTACATGGACGGCTCTCCGAGTGGTGGGCTTTCGTCGCTGGAAAAATCTGCTCGAGCACACGCTGCGCGACGCGAATCCGCCAGCGTCTTCAGATCCCGCGCTCCTTGCGCAAGCCGTGCATCTCACGCGTTTATACTCCGCCACCGCCCGTCATCTCTTCTTGCGCACCAATTGCCTTGAACGGGCCCTGGCTCTGTACTTTCTCCTGCGCCGGCGCGGCCTCCCCGCGGAGTTGCGCTTCGGCGCCCGCAAGCAAGCCGCGCAGCTTGAAGCCCATGCCTGGGTCGTTTGCCGCGGCGTGGCGCTCGATGAAGATCAAGGTGAGCACCGCCACTTTTTCCCTTTTGACGGTGTTCGTGCCCTCGTGGAGACACTGCCGGATTGAGCGGCATCTTGGGCATCCTGCAACGCGATGGCGCGCCCGTCACCCCCGAGCAATTGCGCGCGCTTGCCCGGGCACCGTCGCCCGCCGGATGGGGTGCGCCAACGACGTGGACGGATGGCCCGATTGGACTCGGGCACATCCTGTTGAGTTCAGAAAGCGCCACCGAGGATAACGCCGTTCCAAGCGCTGCGCGGCGATTCCATAGCACTGCGGACGTACGTCTAGATTCCCGCGTTCAACTTCGCTCGGAACTCATCGCCGGCGGGCAAGAGGTTCTTCCTTCTGCGAGCGACGCCGAACTCCTGCTTCATTCCTACGCGCACTGGGGTCTTGACTGCGTCCAGCATATGCGGGGAGACTTCGCCTTCGCCATCTGGGATGCCGGCGCCCGCACCCTGTTTTGCGCCCGCGATCATTTCGGCATCAAGCCGTTCTACTACGCGCTGTCGGATTCTCTTTTTCTTTTTAGCAACGCGCTGAACCTTCTGCGCCAGGACCCGCGCGTCAGTTCTAAACTCAACGATTCCGCGGTGGCCGATTTTCTGCTCTTCGGCGTCAACTGCGACAACGCGGCGACTACCTTCCGCGACATTCAACGACTGCCGCCGGCTCACACACTGCTCGTCTCGCGAGATACAGTGCAACTCCGCCGCTACTGGGAGGTTCCTACAAACGGCCGGATCCGTTATGCCCGCGCCGGCGATTATGTCGAAAACTTTCAGAGCGTTTGGAATTGCGCGGTGGCCGACCGCCTCGACGCCGATCCGACTGGCTTGCTCCTCAGCGGAGGTCTGGACTCCGCGGCGGTGGCCGCTACGGCAAAAGAGCAGGCGCTTGCGAAAAATAATCTCGCCCTGCGCGCCTTCACCATCCGGCATCAAAACTTACCCGCCGACCGCGACCCGCAATTTGCCTCGGCCCTTGCCAATTCTCTGGGTATTCCGCTGCAATGCATCACCTTCGAGAATCTGCGTCCGTTCGAATATTGGGAGGACTTGGCACCGATCTCTCCAGAACCGGTCGCCGACCCGCTCTTTGCCAGTCTTCCCCTGTCTTTTGAACGCATCTCTGGCGCGTGTCGGGCCCTACTCTCTGGCGAGGGCAGCGACAATCTGATGCATTTTGAAATGTTGCCGCATGCCAAGGATCTTGCGCGGCGCGGGGAGTGGCATGTTCTGTCGCGCGACCTCGCACAATTCGCCGGGCGCAGGCCCTTCCCATGGCGGGGCCTGTGGGTCCGTCTAGAGGGGCTGTTTGGCCGAGGCGAAAACGGTCCCGCACCTTTCCCAAAATGGATTGCGAGCGATTTTGCCGCCCATCATGATCTTCGCGCGCGCTGGCGAACCGGCCAGCCGCTGCCCACGCCGCCGCACCGGCATCCCATTCATCCGACCGCGCATGCGTCCTTATATCTGCCGCAATGGACGCGCATGTTCGAATTGGAAAATCCCGCTGCCACAAAATGTCCCGTCGAGGTCCGCTATCCGTTTCTGGATTTACGCGTGGTTGAATATCTCTTGGCGCTTCCAGCATTTCCTTGGCTGTTCCAAAAAATGCTGCTGCGAGAGGCGATGGCAGGCCGCGTGCTGGACAGTGTGCGCTTGCGCCCGAAGACGGCCTTCCCGGGCGATCCCCTCCTTGAGCAGTTGCGCCGTCGCCCTTTTGGAGGCGGTTCCGCATCCGATGGCTTAAGGGATAAACCACTTGTGCGCTGGGCCCCCGAAGCCGGCGAGTACATCAATGCTTCGCTGCTTTCACCGCTGCATGCTAAGATGAAAACCGCACAGGTTAACCAGGATGCCCGGCCGTTTTGTTTCAACTTCTGGTTGCAGTCGGTTCGCTGAGTTCGGTATAACTGAAAGTGGAGGCTGGGAATGGGAAAACCTGTCACACCGATGCCTAAGAAACCCTATGTGGCTCCAAAATTAACGGTTTACGGCACGGTGCGAGAATTAACCCAGAAAGTTGGCCGGCACGGGCACCCCGACAGCGGCGGCCGAGCACCACGCACCAACACGCAAATCTAAGGTTTGGCGACGCCATGTCTAGCCCTGCTCGGCGCAGCCGGCCGAGAATGCAGCGACTTCGGAATCAAAGAACACAACTTGGTTACCAGCCAGTTTAACTCGCCATCGCCCATTCCATGGGCTTCAGCACAATAGCGTCTTGGGTTTTGCCTACTCCGCTTTCGGTTTGCGCATCCACTCCAACGTGCCTTTTCCCGGAGTGCCGCTTCTTGACTCTTCCGCCGTTGCCTCCGATTCGTCTTGCGCGGTGCGCTTTCATTTAAACCTTGCTCCTTACCCGGACGCCGCGCGCTCGCATCGCGAAAAGGAACTTGCCTACGTCAGTTCCTACACCGACGAAGCCGGCCTTCCCGTCCTGCGCATCTGGAAGGCCGCAGACGAATCCTTTCTGCGCCTCGACTATCGCGATGGCACGCAATTGTGGATCGATCATTCCCGGCGAAACGTATTCGCCGTCTGGCCAGAAAATCTGACGCTGCAAAACACCCTTACGTATCTGCTCGGCCCAGTCTTCGGTCTTTTGCTGCGCCTGCGCGGCGTGACCTGCCTGCACGCCAGCGCCGTCGCGTTCGGCGATTCGAGCGTGGTCTTTGTCGGCTCGGAAGGGGCAGGGAAATCCACAACCGCCGCGGCGTTTGCCAAACGCGGCTACGCGGTTCTTTCAGACGATATCGCCGCGCTTGGCAGCGGGGGGGCGACACCTTCCGTGGCGCGTACCGAGCATGCTTCCCGAGATTCTCGACCTCCGGCAGAGCGCCAGAACCCGTTTCTGGTACTCCCCGCTTATCCCCACATCTGCCTCTGGCCCGAGGCCGCCAAATTCCTCTATGGTTCGGAAGAACAGTTCCCCCGGCTGGCCCCTGAATGGAACAAACGAAAACTCTCGCTCGGAGCCGGCGGTACGCGGTTTGAAACCCGCCCCCTGCCCCTGGCTGCCATCTATCTTTTTGCCGATCGCGCCGCGGAGCACGCTCCCCGCGTCGAAGGCGCACCGCGGAAAGCAGCGCTGCTCGCGCTGCTGGCCAATACCTATGCCAATAATCTTCTCGATGCCGCTATGCGCGCGGAGGAATTCGCGGTGCTCGACCGCCTGGTTGCCTGCATTCCAGTTCGCTTGCTGACCCCGCACAAAGACCCGGCCTTTATTGAGCAACTATGTAATGTAATTTGTGGTGATCTTACATCGCTGCGACGCGCGTGAGGCTAGCGCAACAAGAGAATGAAGCCCAGACTTGATTTCGTACTACCGGCGCACGAGGTGACGCGTTGTCGTATACGCCACAACACGTGTCACCGCCGCGGAAGTCCCTCTCGTCGCACGAAAGTCGGTGTGCTAGCATCGCCTTGTTGGGAATCTCCCGTACCCGTAACTCAATGTCCGTGCTGACTCCGCGACCTGTGCCTGTCCCACAGGAACAGTCCCGGTAACGTCCGATAAACGGCAATGAACTTTTTCCGGATGGCCATCCTTGCCCAATGGCCCGGGCTCGATGGGGGACTGAAAACAGAGGAGGAAGCAATATGAAAATTCGCGGGTCGATTTACAGGGTCGCGTTGTACGCCGCGATCGCATTGCTCGTCTGCAGTGGCCTGTCCGTTGCCGCTTTCCGGATCGCCAGAGGTTCATCGCACAAGAATATTTCGCCGCGCTCTGCCTCTGCCCGAGGCAATGGCTCGTCGCGCACATCGTCCCCGGGAAACCAAGCCAAGTGGCTCCAGGCCTATGGCCAGCTGCCGCTGAGCTTTATGGAAAACCAGGGTCAAACCGCGCAAGAAGTTCGCTACGTTTCCCATGGCTCAGAATACGATCTTTTCTTGACCCCTGCGGAAGCCGTGGTGGCTCTCCGTCATAACCTCCGTCATTACGACATGTCCCCGCGGCATCGCGCTCAGTCCATCAAGGCCATGCTCGCTGATCGCAAGGCGGGCATCACCACTACCGCTCTCCGCATGCAATTTGAAGGGGCCAATCGCGACCCGGAGATCGCCGGCGCCGATGCCCTGCCCGGCAAAGTAAACTATTACATCGGCAACGATCCTAAGAAATGGCATAAGAATATTCCCACCTTCGCGCAGGTCAAATACCGCGATATGTATCCCGGCGTGGATCTCGTCTTTTATGGCAACCAGCGCAAACTCGAATACGATTTCGTCGTTGCGCCTGGCGCCGATCCCAACGTAATTCGCATGAAGTTGACTGGCGCGCGCAAGATGCGTCTCGACGCTCAAGGTAACGTCGTGCTGAGCGTCAAAGGCGGCGACGTGCAGCTAGAAAAGCCGCTGATCTACCAAAATATCGACGGCCAGCGCCGGGAAATCGCCGGAAAATATACGCTTCGCGGCGCCCAGGTTTCATTTGCCGTTGCGAAATACGACCGCCGAGAAGCGCTCATCGTCGACCCCATTCTGAACTATTCGACGTATATCGGCGGGACCAGCGACGAGACGGGCTTTGCCATCGCCACAGACTCGAGCGGCGATGCGTATATCGGCGGTGCTACCGATTCGACCGACTTCCCGACCGCGGGCGCCGGGACCGTGACCAGCAATGCGGGAGGCATAACGGTCGGTTTCGTTTCAGAGCTTAATCCAACGGGCACAGCGGTGCTCGAATCCGCCTACATCGGCGGCACGGGCGATGGCGATCAAATCTACGGTTTGGCCGTGGATTCGTCCTCGAATGTGTATGCCACCGGACTCACGGTCTCGACCGACTTCCCCACGACCGCGGCAAATGCTTTGAAGCCCACGCTCTCGTCCAACGCCAACGGCACTAGCTTTCTCGTGGAATCCAACCCTTCCGGTAGCGTTTTCTACTCGACGTATCTCGGTGGGACGGGTGGTGACTATGGCAATGCCGTGGCCGCCGACGCCGCGGGCAACGCTTATGTCACCGGCGTCACCTACTCGGCCGCCGGTTCCGCGGATGTAGATTTTCCTGTGACTACGGGCGCCTATCAAAGTGCGCTCCCTAATGCCAACGGAAGCGCCTTCCTGACCCGCATCAACACGACGCTCTCGGGCGCGGCCTCGCTGATCTATTCGAGTTATCTCGGCGGCGATGGTGCTAACTTCACGACTGCGGCCCTGTTCTTCGGAGATTCCGGTTACGGCGTCGCGGTGGATGGTGCGCACAAGGCGTACCTCTCCGGCACTACCACGTCCTCAAACTTCCCGACTTCGACGGGGGCATTCCAACCCACCGCGAACGTCGCCAATCTTTACGGGGAAGCGTTCGTCTCGGAGATCGATACCACGGCCTCCGGCGCAGCCTCGCTCGTCTACTCGACCTATCTCGGGGGTTCAGGCACCGTCAACCCCAGCCCGCCGCCCCCAGGCTTCGGCGATTTCGCCAATGCCATTGATCTCCGGACTGGCACCACCGTGGCCTACGTCACCGGTTACACCAACTCTGCTGATTTCCCCACCACCACGGGCGCGTACCAAACAGTCGGTGACGCTGCCAACGGGGCCGCTTTCGTAACCCTGGTGGACACTTCGGTTTCCGGCGCTTTAAAGTATTCGACGTACCTCGGATCCGGCTTCACCACAGGATACGGAATCAAGGCCGATGCGACCACGGGGAACGCCTACATCGGGGGCGCCACAGCCTCGACCGCTTTCCCGACGACTCCTGGTGCTTACCAGACCACTCTCGCGGCCGGCGCAAGCGGCGACGGTTATATCGCAGAAATCCACCCTGCTGGAGGCGGCGCAGCCGACCTTGTTTACGGCACATACTTCGGGGGGAGCGGGGTCGGCAGTCCCGACCAAATCTATGGTCTGGCCCTCGGCACGTTGCCGAACGTCTTCGTCACCGGGCAAACCTTTTCAACCAATCTACCCGCGACCATGGGAGCTTTCCAGACCACTCTCCATGGCAGTTCCGATGCCTTTGCCGCTTCGCTCAACCTGACCGCGCCGAGTCTGGTCGTCGCGCCAAGCTCGTTGACCTTCACTGCCACCGCAGAGCACGTGGCTACCGCGGCGCAGACCGTTACGCTCACCAATAACTCCAACTCGGTGATCACCTTTACCGGCACCGCCATTCTGAATCCAACTCCCGCGGCGGCGGCTACCGATTTTGCCGTCACTGGCACTACCTGTACCGCAGGTGTTCCGGCTCTCGGCACCTGCACGATCAGCGTGGTCTTTACCGCCTCGGCCAGTACGGAATCTGCGACGCTCTCCATCATCGATAGCGATGCGTCCAGTCCGCAATCCGTGGCACTCACGGGCACGGCTCCCGCGATCTTTAGCGTTTCGCCCACCACTCTGACGTTCAGTTCTCCGGCGGTAGGCACCGCGACGGCGGCGCAAAGCGTCACCTTGACCAACAACAGCAGCGCGGCCGTCGCTTATACCAGTTCCGCGGTCACCCTGACGTCTGCCACGGGAGCGGCCGCGGATTTCGCTCTGGCTCCCGCGACTACCTGCGGCGCCTCGATCCCTGCAAGCGGTGGCACGTGCACCGTTAGCATCACCTACACGCCGTCGGTCGCCACCGCGGAAGCCGCAACGCTGACGATCATCGATGGTGCCGGCACGCAAACCGTGGCCCTAACGGGCAGCGTGGTCGCCGTCGCTCCGGACTTCGGGCTCAGCGCCGCACCTGTCAGTTTGACCGTCAAGAAGGGCGCCAGCGGCACCTCGACCATCACCGTAACGTCCATCGGGGCGTTCAATTCCGCCGTCGCGCTCACTTGCACAGGCGACCCGAGGAAGTCCACCTGCGCCATCGCTCCGGGATCACTAACGCCGACTGCGGGCGGAACGGTCACGGCAACGCTGACCTTGACGACCAAGTCTCTGGTTACGCCCCCGCCATCGTCTCTGCGCTACTTGCCACCCGTTTCCATCCGTGTGGTGGTGCCGGCGGCATTCGCGGCGTTGCTGATGCTGCTCATGTTCCTTTCGGAACGGCGCTTCCGCACGCGCCTCGGTCTGGCTGCCGCCACGATGGTATTTGTCGCCCTCGCTGGCTGCGGCGGTTCCGGCACGCCGAAGGGTACTTCTACCTTAACCGTTACCGGTACTTCCGGTTCGACCACACACACCGTCACCATCGCACTGACGGTGGATTAATCGCTGCGGCGTTCATCCGCCGCGCATGGTCGCAAACAAAAACAAAGAGGCCGCGCGCTGCACTCCCGCACGCGGCCTCTTTTCTTCCTTGCTCATCGCTCGCCGGGATGGGGCTCGCTGGCGGTTCTATCCTTGGCCGCCGCTCCGGTGTTTTCTCGCGAGCCGGAACGGCCTTTTGACCGCCGCCAGAAAGGCATGCGACTCCTCGGCATTGGCGTCCCAATCCTCTTCCGTTGCCGAGAACAACAGCCGCCACAGGTATCTCGCGCCCGCCACGCCGCCTCCGCGCATGCGCGTGCGGTACAGCGCGCGCTGCAACAATCCCGGGGAAATTGCGCCTGCCCCCGGCAGCCACTCTACGACCTGCTCGAGCATCCGTTGCGCCGCAGCGTCCGCTTCCGAGCCGGCCAAAACTGTGCCGGGCAACGGTGTCTTTAAAACCCTGGCTGCGAGCAGCAAGCCGCCATGCAACATGGTATCCGCGCCAACCGTCCGCGCCGACCGTCCGGCCAGCTCCCAGTTTAGTTCCCTCTGCCGGCCAATCAGGGCCGCAACATCCGCGATCCACATCAAGCGTCCCCAGAAATGTTTGGCTCCGTGCACGCAAATCATCACCAGATGGTCTTCGGCGCAGGGCGCAGGAATTTCGCGCCCATCACTGGCCACGCTCACGTGCCGCGCAAAAATTTCTTCGATGGGCAATGCCCGCGGGTAGTAACGCATGGTGCGATCGTTGTGAATCTCAACCAGCAACTTCGCTTCCGCCTGGCGAAACATATATTGCCCGGGGATTTTGTTCGCGCTGATGGCGCTCAGCGGAATGTGCGCCTGGTAGCCCGCGTCCATCATGAGTTGTGTGGCCCGCGCGATGTCGCAATCACGCACCAGCAAATCGAGGTCACCGTAATTGCGCATCGCGGCGTCGCCGTAAGCCTGCATGGCCAGCGCCGGTCCTTTCACCACCAGCATGGCGATCCTCGCGGCCGCGAACCTGTCCGCCAATCGAAATAATTCCGCGGACATGCGCAGGGTGAAAAATGCCTGCGTCCGCTGCAGCTCGGCAAGCTGCTCGCGAATCGCCCTGGGCACAATTTCGGGGGGAAGTCTTAAGCTGCTCACGGCGAGCAATTGCGTGACGCCGTGTTCTTCAGCAAGGGCCAGGAGCCCGGGCCAATCTATTTTCGCGAAAGAGTTTGTCAGCGCTTGGGGATTTAGCGCAGGGCTTGCCAGCGCCGTAAGCGCTGCCCATTGCGCGCCCGCTGAACCACTAGGCGCCATGCAGCGTGACTGGTCCAGGCACCGGCGCGGTGCTGGCCCGCACCACCAGTTCGGGCTCCACGGTGATCACTTTCGCGTACAGCGTCGCCGGCTCAGCGTTGATTCTCCGCAACAGGGTCTCCGCGGCCAGGACACCCATCTCCCGCAGCGGCTGCCGCACCGTGGTCAGCCCGGGATTCTGAAACGCCGCGCTCGGAATGTCGTCAAATCCCACGACCGAAACATCTTCCGGAACACGTCGCCCCTCTGCGCGCAAGGCGTGAATCGCCCCAATCGCGGAAATATCGTTGAACGCAAACAAGGCTGTGAATTTCCCGCCCGCCGCCAGCAATTTCCGCGTCACCGCAGAGCCCAGCTCGGAAGACGGGCAATCGCCTTCAAGTTGCACGACCAGCCGCGGGTCAATCTCCAAGCCCAGGGCCGCGGCCTCTCCTACGATCGCCTGCCAGCGCACTTCGGTGTCCGAACTGAAATCCTGCCCTTTGATGAACGCGATGGCGCGATGTCCGAGCGCGTCGAGGTGTTCGAGCGCCAGCCGCGCGGCCCGCGCGTGGTTCAGCGCTATGTTCGTAACGCCTTCCACGTCGCGATGCCCCGAAACCGATACCAGCGGCACGAACATGGCCTCTTCGCAGAGCGTGTCCACCGCGATCAATCCCTCGACGGCGCGCTGCTGCAGCAGACGCGGATACCGGCTCAGTAAATCGTGACGATGCCGATGGCTGACCACAAAATAAAAATATCCCTTTTCGAGCAGGTAGTCTTCAATGCCGGAAATTACTTGCGGCGCGTAACCTTCACTCAGTTCCGGAACCAGCACGCCAATCGTTGAACTACGCTGCCGCCGCAGGGAACTGGCCATGAAGTTCGGCCGGTAGTTCAGTTCCCGCGCCGCGGCCCGGATGCGTTCCTGCGTATGATGGGGAATGGACTTGGCCGCCGGAGACCGGTTGATGACCAAGGACACGGAAGCCGTTGACAGTCCCAGATGCTCGGCGAGAGCCTTTAATGTACTACGGCGCGGAGCAGCATCGCGGGAAGCGGTACTCATGGTCAAGGGCCCCGATAGTGCGGAATTAGTACCACATCTTGGCACAAGCCCATGGATTCAACAATAGCCGATCCGTCTCATCCGTCTCATGTCTCGTCACGTCCCACGCCACCTGCTATCGTCTTTATCGCTTGATCATTATCGCCGGAGGACTCGCATGATTACGCGTCTGGCTGTCGGAGTTTTGCTCGTCTTGGCCCTAGCATGCAGTGCCCGGACTCAGTCGTTTCCCGCCGATGTTCCTCACGACAGCAGCAAGATCGCTCCTGATGGCACTGCCTACGTCACCCGCATCGTCCCGGTGCCGACCACGATCAGCGCGGAAGCGCAAAAAGTGCTGGCCCGCCAGGAGTCGGACGAGGCCAAGCCGCAAACCCTCGAGCAGCGCCGCAGCGGCACCGACAAGTGGCAAGCCGCGGCCGGCGAAGCCGCAGAAAAAATATACCCTGCCAAGGTCGCGGCAGGCAGCATAGCCGGCGTCCCCGTTCGCGTAATCACCCCGCTCAGCATCGCCCCGGAGAAGCGCGACCGCGTTCTGATCAATCTGCACGGCGGCGGCTTCAATTCCGATTCCGGCTCCCTCAGCGAAACCATCCCCATCGCCAATCTAACCGGAACAAAGGTGATCGCCGTACTCTATCGCCTCGCTCCGGAACACCCGTTTCCCGCCGGTCTCGAAGACGCCGTGGCCGTCTATAAAGAGCTGCTCAAGAGCTACCCGCCCCGGCATATCGCCATCTACGGCACCTCGGCAGGAGCCATCCTTACCGCCGAAGTCACGGCCAAGCTGAAGCAGCTCGGCCTGCCCATGCCGGGCGCCACGGGTATATTTTCCGGCATGGGCGATTTTACTCGCCCCGGGGATTCGCTCGCCCTCTATGCCTTGAACGGCCTTTCCGGGCATCTCGATCCGCCGGAACCGGACATGAAAGGCGACCTCGACTACACTGCCTCGAGCAGTCTGAAAGATCCCATCCTGTCTCCGCTCTTCGCCGACCTCTCGGGCTTTCCCCCGACGCTTTTCGTCACGAGCGGCCGCGACCTGCTCCTAAGTGGCACGATCATCCTCCACCGCGCCTATCTCAAGGCTGGCGTCGCTGCCGAGCTGGTGGTCTTTGAAGCCCTTCCCCACGCCTTCTGGAACAATCCTCGACTGCCTGAATCGAAAGAAGCCGACCAGCTCATGGCCGACTTTCTCGATCGCCACCTGAGTCAGTAAAGGGGCACTGTTTGCGCAACTGCCGCCCCGGCGGAACGCAAGGCCAGGATCGCGCAACACGCTATTGCGTGATTTTGGCGACGAAGGCCGAGAACGGTTGCATGGCGAGACCTTCGGACGTGCCGACGACGGGAGCGTGCGCGTTGTCGAGCAAGATGGAAACCTTTGGCGCGGTGAAACCGGCAGGGCCCAGAAACAAATTTACCTTTTGCGGGCTGGCCGACATGTTCAGGACCACCATGACCGCCTGACCCTTGTAGCGGCGGAGATAAGCGAAAACGTTGGGATCATCTTCATTGAGCGCGAAGTAATCGCCTTCGAGCAGGGCGGGCTCGTTGTGGCGCAGCGCCAGCAGCTGGCGATAAAAATTCAGCACCGAGTCGGGATCCTTCAGCTCTGTTTCGACGTTATGGGTTTTCGCGCTGGGCGGTACCGGCAACCACGGCTTCGCTTTGCTGAACCCGGCGTTAAGGGCACCGTTCCATTGCATGGGGGTGCGTTCGCCATCGCGACCTTTTTCGAGCGGCCAGCCAATTTTGCCGATGGGGTCTTCGACGTCTTCGCGCCTTTCGGGGTCGTTGTTTTCCATGCCGAGTTCTTCGCCGTAATACATGATGGCGCTGCCGCGCAGGGTGAGGTACATGGCCGCCATCATTTTGGCGATGTCGTCGTTGTGCACGCCATCGCCGTAACGCGTGTAAGACCGCACGATGTCGTGATTGCTGATGACGTAGACGGGCCACTGGCCCGCGGCGTCGACGGCGGCAATATGATCGCGGTATTGTTTGGCACTCAGACCTTTAAAGTCCGTCATCATTAAATCCATGGGCATTTGCAGTTCGTCGTTGCTCGCGCCGTAGTAGTCCTTGAGTTCGCTGACGTTGCTGGTCCAGGTTTCGCCGATCAGCACGGAGCCGTATTCGTCGGCGACGCTGCGCAGCTTGCGCATGGCGTCGTGTACCTCGGGGAGTTTTTTATTGTATTTTTCGATCTGCTTGGGTCGGCCGAATTTGTCGGTGCCGGGAGCGGGGGGATTGTCCGTGAGGGCGGGATCTTCATAAAGTGTGTCGACGGCATCAAGACGGAAACCGGCGACGCCGCGCCGGTACCAAAAGCGCGTGACCTCGAGCATGGCTTTTTCCACCGCGGGATTGCGCCAGTTCAGATCCGGCTGCTGGGGATAAAAATAGTGGTAGTAATACTGATCGGTTTTCTTGTCGAAGGTCCAGGCCGGGCTGCCGAAGGTGGAGAGCCAGTTGTTGGGCGGCTGGCCCGGGCCCCTGCCGTCGCGCCAGATATACCAGTCGCGGTGCACGGCGGTTCTTGAGGATCTGGAATCGATGAACCATTGGTGCTTGTCGGAAGTGTGATTGACGACGAAATCAAGGATGACCTTGACGTTACGTTTCCGTCCGTCGGCGACGAGTTTGTCGAAGTCCGCGAGCGTGCCGTACATGGGATCGATGGCGTCGTAGTTGGAAACGTCGTAGCCGAAATCGACTTGCGGGGAAGGGAAGCACGGGGTGATCCAGATAGCGTCGACGCCGAGATTTTTGAGGTAATCGAGATGCGCGTCGATGCCTTTTAGATCCCCGACGCCGTTGTTGTCGCTGTCAGCGAAGCTGCGCGGATAAATTTCGTAGAAGACCGCGTGCTGCCACCACTGGTGACCTTCCGCATCGACCGGCAGTTTTTGCTGTGCGCCAGCCCCGCGGGGCAGAAACACCATGGCGAGCAGCAATGCGACGAGTTGCGTCTTCCTCATGTTACGCCTCCTGACGACGAAACCGCTGACTAGGGCCTGGAGTTTTTTTTGCCGAGACCCTGCTCGACAAAATGAATGGTTAGCGAGCTGTTGACGAAAGTATCGGCCACACCGTCGGGAATACGCAGGCGGATGTGCGGGGAGCCCGATTCGTTGCCGACCAGTTCGCCGCCGTCAACTGCGGCGACTTGTGAGGGGTCGGAAACGCTCAGTAAGTATTGACGACTGGCGAGGCCCGAGACATGGAGGGTGAGGCGGTCGCGATGGGGCGTCCATTCCTCGGACAGCATGCGCAGGCCCTGGCTGCCTTGGCCAAGTTCAGGGAGCAGGGGATCGTAGGAAACGGCGAAATCCTTGGCCGCGAAAATGCGCAGTGTATTTGCTCCGCTGTGCAGCTCAAGGCGCGCCGAAGCATGTTGGTCTTCGGCGTTGGCTTCGACGCGGAGTGGCACGGGATGGCCGTCCAGCGTGGCGCGCATGATTTTGGCGCGCAAGCTGAAAGCCGCGGACATAATCAGATAGCAGTGCGCGCCGGACAGGGCTCCGCCGTCGCCAGGCCGGGCAACCACGGTGATGGAGTCTCGAGCGCGTGTCCAGTCGACACTGACCCGGCAGGCACCCGACGGAATGTTCCGCGCGCGCAGCGAAGTCCAATGCGCCGGAACGTGGGGAGCGAAGGTAACGGTTCGCGTGGCCGCGTCGGCAGTGAGGCCCAGCATGCCGCGCAGGATGGGGTTGACGACCATGGCCGCGGACCAGATCTGGTGCGGAGAACTTGTAGAGAGTGAGGAGTAGTACTCCCCGGACAGCACCTCGGTGGTGTGGCCGAGCGCGCCGTCGAGAGCCAATAGGGCGTTGGCGCGGAGGTTGCCGTAGGCCGGCGCCGCGCGATGATAGCGGTACTCGGCGACGCTGACCCAGCCGGTGAAGAGCGGCCAGACAGCGCCGAAATGGTAGCCGCCGGCGCTGTACTTCGGGTTGTCGTTGCCGATGATACGCATGCCCCAGTCGGCCTGATGCGTGGGCTTGGCGAGTTCCGCGATCATGCTGCCGGCTTTTTCGGGATCGAGCAGGCCAAACCACATGGGAACACTCGAAAGGACGGTGGGCTCGTCGATCTTTTTATCGTTCTCATCGAGCGCGAAGGCAAAATGCTTGCTTTCCGGGATCCAGAAGGCGGAGTTCAGGAAAAGCTTTCCTTTATCGAAGGCCGCCGCCAGCTCCTTGGCCTCTAAGTCGTCGCCCGTGAGTTTGGCGAGGTTGGCCAGAGCGCCTACGGCTTCAAGCCCTAAAGCGCTTTGGTATAGCTCGGTCTTTACCGGGAGCAGCGGGCCGCCTTCGACCCAGCCGTGACCGATGCCGAAATTCTGCGGGAGGCCCTGATGGTCGTAGGTGGAGCGGAGGAAAGCGAAGGCTTTTTCAAGGCTCGGCCATTTCTCTTTGGCGAAGGTGACGTCGCCGCTCGCGCTGACGTAATCGTTCATGGTGATGAGGTAGAGCGGGGTGGCGTCGGCGGAAGCCCAGACGTAGGGATAATCGGTGAACCACGCAACGAGGCTGGCGCTTTGCGCGATTTCGTGGGGAATCTTTCCGTCGGCGCGCTGGACTTTGCTGAGAAAATCGAGCGCCAAGCGCGTGCTGGCGAAGTCGCCCACGGCGTCGAAGGCCAGCGAAGTCCACATGGAATCGCGGCCGAAGAACCAGGCGAAGCCGGGACGCTGACCAGTACCGGAGGTGCGATAGCCGGCCACGATGCCGGTACCGAGATAGGGATTCTTCACCAGGCCCTGCAGTTCGCTGATGCGCGACCAATCGTAGGCCTGCCGGAGCTGCGCGTCGGGGAGTTCGAGGCTGATGGTGCGGGCGAGATAGTCGCGGTAGTAGTCTGCGGAAGCTTGTAGCAGGGCTTCGGAATCGGCGAGGAGATGCTGGTAGGTTTTGTCGGCTTCCGCGGGGCCGTTAAAGGAGGCGGCGACTACGATGAGCTTGGTTTCTTTACCTTTTTGCGTGACACCGAGATGAAAACCGTTCTCGTTCGAGCCGGAGTAGTTGGTGGCGTATTCGACCTGTTGCTCGGTGGCGCTCGGGGAACCCACAAGGGCCACGAATTTTCTGGTTTCTTCCCCGAGATAGAAAGCGTGCTGCGCAGCGTTCCAGTAGGTGTAGGTGCCCCCGAGGGCGGCGGGCCACTCGAGCTGGAAGTCGCGCTCAAAGAGGGTTTCGATCTCGAGAGGGTGCTCTGTTTCGATTTCCAGCTTGATGATGGCTCCCTGCTCGGCGACGGGAACGAAAAATGTTTCGCGGATATTGAAAGTGTCGCCGGTATAAAGGACGGTAACGGATTCGGGACGCGCGGTGATGGTGCGCGCCAGAGTGGCGGCGTCGATGATGCGGCTGTCGGAGTGAAAACGCAGACGGAAATCGCGGAGGATTTTCAAGGGATACACCCAGGCTTCGATGCTGCCGGATTCGTTGCCGAAAATCCCGGCTTGCGCACCTACTGCGGAGAGGAATTCCCAGGGACGCACCGCGCGGGATAGTTCAAGGCCGCTCCCCTGCGCGGCGGAGGTGGAGGTATCGATAGCCGGAACGGCGCTTTGTGCCCAGGCTCGCGGCGCAGCTAAAACGATCGCCGTTGACAGCAGCGCGACTGCAACTCTGGGGAATTTGCGCGCAAGACGAGAACTGCGGAGCGGGGAGTGTGACGAGGCAGAGATTTTGCGATTGCCGCGTGCGGGGCCATGTGATAGCCGTGGTGATTCATGCGCTTGCAAAGAGCGGATGCCTTACTATACGTGGAGTGGCAGGAGTCTAGCACGAGGAATGCCCGGGAAGGTACAAGACCTTTTGTCGACATCGCGCCGAAGATTCTTAAAGTCGCTGAGCCGCTCGGCGATGGTGCTTTCCTTTGAAAATGTTTTGTCCTTGACGCGACCGGGCAACTGGTTCGCCCGAGCGAGCGGCCGGGCATCTAGGGTCCCCGGGAGCGATCCGGCCGGCGCGGTCAATGCCCCAAGCCTTCAGGAACCAAGTGCGGCCCGCCGCGGCGTGGCAGGCCCGCCGGCCGGGCTTGGCGTGAGCTTCGTAAATGTGGCGCGCGAGTCGGGGCTCAACGCGCGCACTATTTTTGGAGGGGAGCACAAGAACAAATACTTGCTGGAGACCACCGGCTGCGGCGTGGCTTTCTACGACTACGACAACGACGGCTGGCTGGACATTTTTCTGGTGAATGGCGAGCGTTTGGAGGGATTTCCCGCGGGGCAAGATCCGGTATCGCATCTTTTTAAGAATAATCGCGACGGGACGTTTACGGATGTGACCGTAAAGGCCGGGGTGGCGCGTTCCGGCTGGGGCCAGGGGGTGTGCATCGGGGATTACGACAACGATGGTTGCGAGGATTTATTCGTGACCTATTTCGGGAAGAACGTTTTGTACCACAACAATGGCAATGGGACATTCACGGATGTCAGCGAGAAGGCTGGAGTGGCCGGGAACGAAAAGCGCTGGAACACCGGCTGTGCGTTTTTTGACTACGACCGCGACGGGCTGCTCGATTTATTTGTGGCCAACTATATCGACATGGATTTGCGGACCGCTCCGGTGCCGGAGTCGGGGCCCTGCCTCTATAAAGGTGTGATGGTGGCCTGCGGGCCGCCGGGATTGAATGGCGGGAAAAATATTTTGTATCACAACAACGGAGATGGGACGTTCAGGGATGTTTCCGAAGGCTCGGGGATCTTGCTGGCCAGCGGCACGTACGGCCTGGGGGTGTTGACCGCGGATTTTGATAATGATGGCTGGCCGGATGTGTATGTGGCGGACGATTCGACGGCCAGCGCGCTGTACCACAACTTAAGGAACGGGAAGTTCACCGATGTGGCTATGGAGAATGGTTGCGCGCTGAGCGCGGATGGCAAGCCGCAGGCGGGGATGGGTGTATCGGCCGCGGATTACGACTTGGACGGAAACCTGGACATTTTGAAAACGAATTTTGCGGGAGACACGCCTTCGCTATATCACAACGTCGGCGGGGGAAACTTTGAGGATGCCACATTTCCCGCGGGACTCGGAAAGCATACGCAATTCCTAGGCTGGGGCTGCGGATTCTTTGACATGGACAATGATGGCTGGCCGGACATTTTAATCTGCAACGGGCACGTGTATCCGGAAGTCGAACAATTGCGGACGGAGGCGGGGTATCGGCAGCAAAAGCTGCTGTACCGGAACTTGCGCGACGGAACATTCGAGGACGTTTCGCTGCGCGGCGGTCCGGGCATCATGGTCCCGGCGGCTTCGCGCGGCTGCGCCTTCGGCGATTTCGACAATGACGGCGACATCGATGTGGTGGTGAATACCGTGAATGATTTTCCTCAGTTGCTGCGATGTGATGCCACGCTAAAAAACAACTGGATCAAGGTACGCACCATCGGCGTGAAGTCCAACCGCAGCGGCATCGGCGCGCGGCTGCGTTGCGTCACCCGTCCCCCCGACGAAAAAAATCCCCATCAGCAAATCGACGAGGTGCGCAGCGGTGGCAGTTACATCTCACAGAACGATTTGCGTGTGCATTTTGGCATCGGCAAAGCGCAACGCGTGGAGCTGCTGGAAGTCCGCTGGCCGAGCGGAGCGCTTGATACCTTCAAGGATTTGAAAGCGAATCAGCTCTATTACCTCACCGAAGGACGTGGGATCACGCGTGTTGTGACGTTTTGAACCCGGGCGCTGCGCTGGGTAGACCAAAGGATGTCCATAGCCGCGGGGCGCGGGGAATGGTCTGGGCAGCCCGCTTGCGGTTCTCCTGCGCCGCCACAACTACTGCCCTGCTTGCTTGCCGGAGCCTTCCCTGAGAGTGTGCGTCTTATCGACGGAGAGATCGTCAAAGCGCTCGGTTCGGCCGCTCGGCCAACGGATTTCGCCCCAATCGATTCTCGTTGCCGCGCCGAGGCCGAAGTGGACGCGCATGTCGTTGTTGGAATCGTAGCTCGATCCACTGCGCACTTCGTCCACTAAAATTCTGTCGCCTACCTTCAAGCGGATTCTCGCGCCGATGCCGTCGCGATTGGATTTTGTTCCCACCGTTTTTATTGCAATCCAGTGATTTTTTGTCCGCCTGCCGTTGACCACCAGGCTCGGCGGGGCGTTCATGTTGCTGATTACCGCAGAGAGTTGTCCGTCGTTCCACAAATCTCCGATTGCCAGGCCGCGCGAGGAGTGCGGCTCGCTGATGCCGGGGCCGGCGTCCGCGGAAATATCGGTGAAGGTAACATTGCCCGATTGATCGGGTCCGTCGTTGTGATAGAGGATGCGCGGCTCCTGGAAAGTGCTGCCGAGGTGCTGTGAATCGACTTCGGGGTAGACGTGGCCGTTGACCAGCAAGAGATCGGGCCAGCCGTCATTGTCGAAATCGAAAAACATGGTGCCCCAGCCGAGATATTGTGTGTGCAGGCCGAGGCCAGCCTTGGTGGTCACATCATCGAAGGTGCCATTGCCGTTGTTGCGATAGAGCGTGGAGGTGTCGTCGGAAAAATTGGTTTTGAAGATATCCAGGTGCCCGTCGCCATCGTAGTCCCCAATCGTTGAGCCCATCCCCGCCTGCTCTTTGCCGTCTTCATTGAAGGCCGCGCCGGCGAGGACGGCCACATCGGTAAACGTGCCGTCACGATTGTTGCGGTACAAAATGCTGGGGGTGCTGTCGCAAGCCACGTAAATGTCGGGCCATCCGTCCTCGTCGAAATCCAAAGTGGAGACACTCAGCGAATAGTGGCCGTTGGTCTTGTCGATATGGGCCTTTTTCGTGACGTCCTCGAAAGTGCCGTCGCCGCGATTGTGATAGAGGATGTTACTCGCGGCGGGCAAGCCCCGCGGCCCGCACATAACCGGAACGCCCTTCCAGATGCAGTTGGGGCGATCGCCCGGAGCGGGCGCGGTAGTGACGTCGAAATCCACATAATTGGCGACGAAGAGATCAATGTGGCCGTCGCGGTCGTAGTCGATGAAGGCGCAGCCGTTGCCCCAGGATTTTCCCGTTCCGCTGACACCGGCCCTTTTGCTCACGTCGCTGAAGGTTCCGTCACCGTTGTTGTGATACAAAATATTTTCTCCATAGTAGGTGACGAAGAGATCTTCGTTGCCGTCGTTGTCGTAATCCCCGACGCAAACACCCTGGCCCCAGCCGGAGTGCGTCAGGCCGGCTTTTTGCGTAACGTCGCTGAAGGTGCCGTCGTGATTGTTGTGGTACAGATGGTTGGTGGGAGCGCTAGCGGGCAGGCCTTCGAGCGTGTAGCCGTTGACAATGAAGATGTCCGGCCAGCCGTCGTTGTCGTAGTCGAAGATGGCGACGCCAGTGCCGGTCGTTTCGATGATGTATTTTTTGCTGGTAGCGCCGCCGAAGACGGTTTTGCTGGTGAGGCCCGCTTTCAGAGCGATGTCGGTGAAATAGGCCGGCGGCTTAGCAGCGCGGGATGGAACAGCGGGCCGAGGGGCGGCCGGCGCAGCGGGAACGGGAGTTTGCCGCAGAGCGGCTGGAAGCAACAAGCACAATGCGGCCAGCGTCGCGCGGCAGCTTGGCGCGAGGCGTTTCTGGCGCAGGATTGCTTCTGACGCGATAAGAGCCACCTTATTTTGCGAAGATACTAGCATTGCCCGGCGCGATGCTGCGAATATCCGAACTAGGAAGGACCATCGGCCATGATATCCGGGGTCGCGAAGTATCGCGTGAGCCAGGGGATCTGCGCTGCGTTCATTCTCGGTGCCATCGCTGGCCCGCTGCTTGCGCGCGCGCAGATGACGCGCGCAACCATCGCGTCAGAACGCCGCCCAGGGGACGGGCAACTCGGCGACGCTGCCGAAGCGGTGTACGCGCAAGGCATGGCGGAGCTGCAGTCCGGGAACCTCGCGGGTGCCCGCGTTCGTTTTGAAAAAGTGGTAAGCATGGCGCCATCCAGTGCCGAGGCGCACAACTCCCTCGGCTGGGTGTTGCTCGAACAAGGCGATCTCGCGAAAGCCGTAGCGGAGCTGCAACTCGCGCTGGACTATAAACCTTCCTTCGTGCAGGCGCGCATCAATCTGGCGAACGCCTATTTCGAGAAAGGTGACACCCAGCAGGGCCTGCGCGAGGCGCGCGAAGCGGTGCGTCTGGCCCCGCAAGACTCCGAAGCCGCGCGGACCCTGGCGCGCGGGCAAGATTTTTCCGGTGACCTGGCGGCCTCGGTGAAGGAGTTTCGCCGGGCCATCGCGCTAGAGCCGCAGCGCGCGCAGTTATATGACGATCTCGGCACTGTGCTGGTACAGCAGGGAAGCTTCAGTGAGGCAGCCGGGCAATTCGAGCAGGCCTGCCGGCTGGCGCCTGATTCCTGGCCGGTGCACTTGCATCTGGGCGTGCTGCGCGAGCAGCAGCATGCGCTCGAGCAGGCAGAACCCGAGTTGCGCAAAGTTTTGACGCTCGATCCGGGGAACGCGCAAGGACACTATTACCTGGCGCGGGTGCTGCGCGCGGAGAACCAGGCGGAGCAGGCCATTGCGGAATTTCGCGCGGCGGTGCTCGCGCAAGAGGATTTTGCGGACGCCTGGACGGCGCTGGGCTTGCTTTTGCAGCGCGCGGGCGAGGGCAATGAAGCGGCGGCTGCTTTTCGGAAACAGACCGCGCTAGAACCGGAGAGCGCCGACGCTCACAACAATCTGGGTTTGGCGCTGCTGCAGATAGGCGACGGCCACGGCTCGGTGGCGGAGTTTGAAACGGCGCTCCGTTTAGAGCCGGGCGATCCGGGCTACCAGAAAAATCTCGGCGCGGCCTATCTGCAGATGACCGATTTCGACGCCGCAATCACGCAATTCGACGCGGCCCTCAAAACCGCGCCAAACGATCCGACGCTCCACTACGACCTGGGACTGGCGCTCAAGCTCAAGGATCACTTGCCGGAAGCTATCGCGGAGCTGCGCCGTGCCACGCAAATCGATCCCCGGCAGGCGGACGCGCACTATACGCTGGGTGTCACGCTGTGGCAACAGGGCGACCTTACAGCGGCAGCCACAGAACTGCGCGCAGCTATTCGAGCCAAACCCGATTACGCGGAAGCCTATTACACCCTGGGCACAGTTTTAAAGCAGCAGCGCTTTTTGCCCGAGGCCATCGCTGCGCTGCGTGAGGCCATCCGCCTGCAGCCGGACTTTTCCGGAGCGCACACCACCCTGGCCGCGGTGTTGCGGCAGACAGGCGATACGAGCGGTGCTGAAGCCGAGAGCAAAGCGGGGGCTGAGATTACCTCCCAGATCAACAGACTACAGGCTGCGGTATTCGCCACCAACTCGGGCAAGCGCCTGATGACCGCGGGCGATCTGGAAGGCGCGATTTCGCAGTTCCGCGCAGCGATCAGCGACCAACCGGAGTACGCCGCCGCCCATCATCAGTTGGGTCTGGCGCTGCAGCGCAAAGGAGACATCGAGGGCGCCCAGCGGGAACTTAGAGAGGCCGCGCGGCTCGACCCCAACATCACTGCGCCCTAGGCGCCTCACACCTGCGTTCAGGTCTGGCGCGTAACTCGCGCAAGGGCGTTCACTACACCCTCTAGCGCCTGCCTGGCCCGTGACCGCCAGGTGCGCCATGGCCATCCCAAAGCGAAAAAAAGCCGGGCATTTCTGCCCGGTCTCCCTGAACTTGCGATTCCTCGCGGGACCGCGATCACTGGGGCTTGGCGGCTGCCGGATGAGACTCGGCTGGTCTTGATTGCGCTGCTGGTTGCTGGCGCGTCTGCACTTTTTGCGTTTGCGCGGTGTGTTTTTGTTCTAGCTGGGTCGTCTGTTGCTGGTGCTTCTGTTCGACTTGCTGTTTTTGCGCGGCGCTGGCGTTGTTCTTGGTCAGCTGCTGGTGTTCTTTCTCTTGCTGCTGAGCCAGTCTCTGGTGGTCCTGGTTTTGCTTGGCAACCAGGCTGTTCTGCTGCTGCTGATATTTCTGATCGGTTTTGGCGTTGCCGGTGTTGGGTGCCGTCGTCTTGTGAGCCGCGATTTCCGTGGCGTGCGCGGCGGGGGCGGGCTTTTCTTCCGGCTTAACGTTCGTCGGAGCCACGTTCTCTCGTTCTGGCTCTTTGGCTGGCGTAGCCCCGCGCTCATTTCCGGCTTCGGGTCTGGCAACACCTGCTTGCGACTTGGTCACGGCAGCTTCGGACGGATGGCCGTTCGTAGAGGAAGCGCGCAGCTCGGGATTGGAGCGAGCTTCTTGTGCGTGGGTCGTTTGTGCGGCGACAGGAGAGATGTGGCGCTCGCGTCCGGCGGCTTCTTGCTGGGCGGTGGCGTGGGCTTCGACTCCGCCGGTGCCCCCGTTAAAGCTAACGCGAGTGGTGTTCTCGACCACTCTGGTGTTGTAGGTATTGTGGATAATCGTGGTATTCACGCGGTTGACGGAGGTGTTGTAGGCGAAGTGACCGTTGTCCCAGCGCCCGCCTTCATAGCCGTTGCCGGTGTATCCGAAGCCGTAACTGATGCCGCCATAAAAGCCGACGGTTTGTCCCCAGTAACCTTCATGAAAGGTATAAGCGTCGCCGCCCCAGCCCCAATAGCCGGGTGTCCACAAGAAGCCGATCTCGGGAGGCTGAATCCAGTCGCCGGAAACCCAGTAATAGCCGTCGTCGCCGTAACCCCAATAGCCAGGAGTCCAGAGATACCCGTCAGTGGGACAGATGGGCTGCTCGTAGACGGGCAGCACCGGTGGTGCGAGAGTAATGGAAATTCCAATTTGGCCAAACGAAGCGGCCGCCATGGCGAGTAACAGGACGGAAAACAACAAGGAACGAATAGCAAACAGTTTGCGCATTGTACTTCTTTCTGCCCGATCAGCCTTTTGAAGCCCGGTACTGCATTTCGCTCGCGGACGCCTGGATTGAGGAGGGCGACTTGCCGAAGAAACCGTGGAGAAGGTCTTGGAACCTGAGAGTAAAGCCGTGCCGGCTGCTCTGGCGATAGGGTGCTCGCTGTAGGACCCGGAAAGTGATGCGGTATGGTCGGAGGACTGCAGACCTCCGCCCGCCCGGGGAACTGAACCCTGCAAAAATCGACGCTTTCAAGAAAAGGCGGATCAGGATAATTTCTCGGCCCAGGACGCCGTTGTTTCCGCCAGCTCCCGTAACACCTCGGCGTCGTCTCTCTTCGAGCTCTTCGGCACGTGAAACGAATGATCCGCCGTTTCAATAATATGCACCGTTGCGCGAGCCCCGAGTTGCGCGCACACCGGACGCAATAGCGTGAGGTCGGCAAAGGGATCTCGCGTGCCTTGCAGAAACAGCATCGCCATCTTCACTTTCGCGAGATGCTCGGCACGCTTGGTCCCCGGAGTTCCGGGCGGATGCAATGGAAAGCCGAAGAACAGCAATCCCTTGACGGCTTCGAGTTGACCCTGCGCCGCGGCCTGCGAAGTCATGCGGCCGCCCATGGACTTGCCTCCCGCCAGTAGTGGCAACGTTGGAGCCACTTCCCCCGCCGTGCGCACCGCAGCCGCCACGGTCGCGGTCAGTAGACCAGGCGCGTCCGGCATGCGCCGCTTTTCCTCCATGTACGGAAATTGATAACGAAGGCTGGCGATGCTGACAGCCGCCAATTCCGTCGCCAGGTTCTCCATGAAGGGATGGCTCATCCCCGCGCCCGCGCCGTGCGCCAGCACCAGCATTTGCCTGGGCTTTGCGGCCGATAAGAGCAGCGCCGAAACCTCGCGGCCACCGTGTACTTTGATTTGCAGCTTTTCGCTCTTGGTCATTTCGAGGCAATCTTAGCAGAACCTGCGGGCGGCAGCGGCCGGCCGCAGCGTTCGGACTTTTCCGGGCATCCGCGACGGCCAGCGGTTGTCGAAGTTTGCTGGTCCTCGGCCAGCGCCATAGACTGCTAGAAAATCATGCCAGTCATGCGACCAAACCGTGTTCATGGTCGTCGCGCTAAGGGAAGCTTGCGCCCGGCCGAGCGCGCATTGCGCTCAACTGCACTGCTGCGGTAGAGTC
>JBEKSZ010000027.1:0-37384 GCA_049516615.1 Candidatus Acidiferrum sp.
CGATGTGCCGAGCTTTCTGAATGAGCGCGAAATCCGCGAAGAAAATATTGCCGGGACCATCGCCGGGAGCGTTGCAGGGAAAAATTGCCCTGGTCGCCGGAGCTACGCGCGGGGCCGGCCGGGGAATCGCGGTCGCGCTCGGCGAGGCCGGCGCCACGGTGTATTGCACGGGGCGCAGCACGCGTAAACGCGGAGCCACACCCGGCCGCCCGGAGACGATCGAGGAGACCGCCGAGTTGGTCACAGCCGCGGGCGGACGGGGAATAGCCGTGCGCGTCGACCATACCATCCCGGCAGAAGTGAAAAAGCTTGCCGGCCTAATCAAAGGCCAGCAGAAGGGGCTCGACATCCTCGTTAACGACGTGTGGGGCGGCGACTCGCTGACGCAATTCGGCAAAGGCTTTTGGAGCGCCAATCTTGAAAACGGCTTGCAGATGCTCGAGCAGGCGGTACATTCGCACATTATCACCGCGCATTTTGCGGCACCACTGATGTTCGGCCGAAAAGGCGCAATTATTTTCGAGATCACCGACGGTGATGGTTTTTATTATCGCGGAAACCTTTTTTACGACCTGGTGAAAACGTCGGTGATCCGTCTGGCGTTTGCGATGTCGAAGGAGTTGCGCAAGCGCGGGATAACGGCATTGGCTCTCACTCCGGGCTTCCTGCGCTCGGAAGCCATGCTCGCGCACTTTGGGGTGACCGAAGCGAACTGGAAGGCCGTCGGCAAGCGCAAGAACGCCAAGCAAAATTCGCCGGATCAGAATGATGCCCCGGAAGATTTCATGATTTCGGAATCGCCGCGGTACGTCGGGCGAGCCGTGGTGGCGCTGGCGACAGATGCGCAAGTGAAAATGAAAAGTGGACGCGTGTTCAGTACCTGGGGACTGTCGCGAGAATACGGCTTCACCGATTTGGACGGCACGCAGCCGCATTGGGGCGATCACGCTCTGAAGAAGTATGGCGCGAGCAAAGCCTGCGACGAACAGTTTTATTCCTACTGGGAGTACGGCCTCGTCGATAAAATGTTCCCGGATTGGTTCTGACGGGATTGGTGTCCGGCGCGAGGGCCCTAAGACCGACGGAGGAGTCCCTTTGGACGGCTCGTAAAAGCAGGCTCACGGGATCTGAGCAAGGTTCAGATAGGCCTTCGATTTCGATTACAATTTAATAACCGTGAACGACCAACTGGAGCCGGAACTGCTCGTACCGTTTGGCGCGTTCAACCCTTTGTTGCTTCCGGTCGTCGTGCTTCTGCTCCCTATCGTTCTGACCCTTTGTTTTGCCGGGGCGGCGCGCTACAGTCAAAAGGCGGGAAGGAGAGTGTGGGCCGCGTATCGGTGTTTCCATCCCCTCATTCTCATCAGCACGGTTGCCGGTTGGTGGGTGACATGGGACTCGGCCGACCAACCTGCGCTGATTTCGAAAGTTTTCTCCGGATGGCTTGACAGATCCTCCGCGGAGATTCTCCTGTTTTGGGCGTTGCCAACCGTCAATCTGGGTGCCTTCCTGGTTCTGAGCAAGACCAATGCCTACTAAAGCACGGGCGTAAAGCTGGCCTTTTCCTAATCGCGACTTTCTCGAGCGCGGCCGTTTTGCTGTTGGGTCTTCCCCACCAAGCAACGCCTTTTTACCCTCTGATCCGGTGCATGGCCTTGTTCGGCCCCCTCTTGGTTTTTTTACCACAATTCGCGGCGCTTTGAATATTCCGCGGACCAACAAGCGGTCGGCTTCACAGGTGACCGGGAGACGGCGGCCAAGGCGCTGGTGGACCTGCACGAAGCGCGCGAATTGCCTGCCGTATCCGCCCGGACTTGCGCGAATATTCATGACCCACCCCACGCTGGCACGACGCGTCCGTGCCGTTAGATACGGGCACTGAGCGGCCGCCGGTTTGACCAACAGGAACCCACAAGTGACTCTCAGGATCGCGAAATGATCCAACGCCTGGACTGGCTTGTGGCTGTGCAAAATCCACCACAATTCCTAGCGTAGGGCTTTACACCGGGATTCGTGGCATGCTAGCCTTAGTTCCCGTACCGCCATCGCTGCGCCAGGCGGCTAGGGCCTCTCATCGAGAACCTGCCAAACGTTTCAGTGCCCGTGTGCGAATCCGCGTATGGGTCTGACAACCGCTTCGCGGTTGCTCTGTTGCTTCAACAGCCTCCCTTTCGGGGAATACTAAGTCGTCTCTCCTCATGCGCTTGCCCGCATTTTGGGCAAGGTCGGCGGACGTGCAGGCAGAGACAAAAGAGGACACCTTGCTGAAGCTGCGAAAAGTGGAAATCACCGGGTTTAAGTCGTTTTTTGAGCGCACTACCGTGACCTTCAGCGGTTCGGGCACTACCTGCATCGTGGGGCCCAACGGCTGCGGCAAGTCCAATGTGGTGGACGCCATTTCCTGGGTGCTCGGGGAGCAAAGCTCTAAATCGCTCCGGGCAGGGCGCATGGCCGACTGTATTTTCAACGGGACGCTGAAACGCCCGCCCCTCGGCTTGGCCGAAGTCACCATTACCATGGAAGACCCGGAACTGGCTGAAGCGGCAAGGTTTGTTCTGGAGAGTGCGGAAGCGATCGAAATAAGGGGTACCGCGGCGGCCACGGGCGAAGCGATGCCAGCCGACAGCTCCGTGCCTCTGGCGGGCGCAGAAGAAAATGGTCAAATCTTTCCCCTCGGTCCTGACGCCCCTCTAGCGCAGCACCCCGGTGACGAGACCCCGGTCAGCGATGCGGAAGCGGCGTCCGGTCCGGAATTTCTAAAAGGCAAGCGCCGCAAAAAGAGCTCCGAAAAGCTAGCGCTGGCCAGCAAGCCGGGCGAGGTGGTCGTCAGCCGTCGACTCTATCGTTCGGGACAGAGCGAATACCTCATCAACGGCCGCGCCGCCCGCCTGCGCGACATTCAGGACATGTTCATGGGCGTCGGCCTTGGCCCCGATTCTTACGCCATCATCGAACAGGGCCGTATCGGCCAGATTCTCTCGACCAAGCCCATGGAACGCCGTGCCATCATCGAAGAGGCCGCGGGCGTCACCAAGTTCAAAACCAAGAAGCGCCTTGCGGAGGCCAAACTCGAATCATCCAAGTTAAATCTATCGCGCGTGAACGACATCGTGGTGGAGGTGGAGAAGCAACTCGGCTCGCTCAAGCGTCAGGCGGCTAAGGCCCGGCGCTATTCCGAGGTACGCGACCAGATGCGCGCTATCGTCCGGCAGATGCTTGCGGGCAAGGCGCGCGAGCTGGACGCCGAAGCCGAACGCGTCGCGGCTTCGCTCGCCGAACTGAACGCCGCGGAGACCGCACAAGCTGCCGCGATTGTCTCAAAGGAGGGCGAGCACGACCGCGTGAACCAGCGCATCTATGAACTGGACTCCGAACTGAAGCAGAATCAGAACGTCTTGAACCTTACGGCCCTCGAAGCCGACCGCAGCGAGAATCGTGTTTTGTTTAATCGGCAGCGGGCCGAAGAACTCTCTGGCCGTTGCGGGCAAGTCTCGGCGGAGATGGCCCAAGCCATCGCCCAGGGAGCGGAATGCGCGGCGCGAAACGCTGCACAACTACAGGCGGTCGCCGCGGCACGCGAGGAATCAGCGACGTTGCAACTGCGCGTCGACGAACTCACTACCCGCGCGCAAGCCCGCAACGCGCAAATCGCCGAAGCCGAGATGCGCATCGAGGCTTTGCGGCGGAGCGCCTCGCAGGCCGGAGAAAGTTTGTTGCGTCTCCACGGAGAACAGAAGCAGGCTGAGGAAGCGCTTATCCATCAGAACGAAGCACTGCGCAGACTGGAAGCCAGCGAGCACGAGATGCTCGAGTCGTCCATCCGTATCCGTGATGACGCCGATCAAGCTGCCTACCAGTTCGAATCCGCCAGCTCGGAACTGGCGGTGTTAAAAGAGAATGCCGCCGGGCTGCAAGCGACGCTCGCCGAATGCAAGCAACAGCGCGAAGCCACCAGCAAGCTGACCGACGCCTTGCGCGATGCCCTTGCCGCGGTGCGCGCTCGGCATGCCTCGCTAACCAACATTTTGAATGACCGCTCCTACACCGCGGACGCGGTGCAAAAATTGTTCGCCGCCAATGAACGCGGCGCTGGTGAAGGTTTCCGCGCCGTGGGCGTACTCGCCGATTACGCCGAGGTGGAAGAAAAGCATGAAGCAGCGCTAGAGCAGTTCCTGCGCGAAGAACTCGAATTTGTGGTGGTAGAAACCTACGACCACGCGCGAGCAGGGGTTTCCCTGCTGCGCGACGAAGTCGGCGGCAGGGCTACCTTCTTCGTCGATTCGCTGCGAAACTTGCGCCTTGCCGAGTACGAACCCATCGTGCATTTCCGTCCGGAAGATGGGGTAATTTCCCGCCTCGACAAGATCGTCGAATTTCGCGAGCCGCTGGGAGCGGCCGCAAAGCAATTTTTGCCACGCTTGCGCTCCGCGTACCTGACGGAAAGTGCTACCGCCGCGGAAAAACTGGCCCGCGAAAACACGCAGTATGCCTTCGTCACCCCCGACGGTACCTGCTATCAAGGCCGTATGGTCACAGGCGGCCGTCCTGATGAATCGGGACCCCTGGGAATGAAGAGGGAACTGCGCGCTCTTGATGCCGAGCTGATGCAGCTTGAAAGCGAAATGTCCGAGAAGCAGATGCAGCTGGAAAACAACGCCGCGGAGATTGCGGAAACCGAGCAAGCGCTAGAAAAAGTTCACCAAGGGCAGCGTGACGTGGAGCGCCAGGTTATCTCCGCGAAAATGCGCCATGAGCAGATGCAAAGTTCGCTGGCCCGCCTCGGCCTTGACCTCACCGTGTGCCAGAGCGACCTTACGCGCATCCGCCAGGACGTAGAAAACGTGCGAACCCGGGCCCATCGCACGCGGATGGAACACATCACTGCCGCCGCCACGCGTGCCGAAGCCGAAACGGAAACCGCGCGCCTCACCGAAGAGTTGACGCAGCTGCGCGGCTCGGTGCAGTCCGAGCACGACGAACTCGCCGCCGGTCGCGCCGAGCTCGCCGCCATGCACGAACGCCTGTCTTCCGCCGAGTCTCTCGCCTCGCGCCTCGCGCAGGAACGCGCGGAGCTGGAACGCCGCGAGACCGCCTTACGGCAGCAGGAACTCTCCATCAGCGACGAGACCGCGGCGCTCGCCAAACAAAACGAGGAACTTCAGCAGCAACTCGAAGGCTTGCGCGGAGAAAAGCTGCGCCTCGAAATCCGCCAGCGCGAACTCGAACAGGAATGGGACGCCGCACGCACCAACGTGGCGCGCCTGGACGATCACTTGCGTATGGCACGACAGGCCTTGCAAGAAGCTCGCGAGCTTCGCAACCAGTCGGAAATCGCGCGCGCCAAGAACGATTCCGACCGCGCGCATCTGCGCGAAACTTGCATGGCCGAGGTCAACGCCCAGCCCGAAGATCTAATCGCCACGGAATCCGCCTTCATGTCCGGCGACGAACTCGCCGTGGCGGAAGCCAATTATCGGGAGATGAAGCAGCGCATCGAATCCATGGGCGCGGTCAACATGATGGCCCTCGAGGAATTCAACGAGTGCGAACAGCGCTTTGAATTCATGAACCGAGAGCGCCAGGACTTGATTCAGTCCATCGCCGACACGCAGCAAGCCATCGCCGAGCTCGACCTTATCTCCAAAGATAAATTCGAGCAGGCTTTTAATGCCATCAATGCCAACTTCTCCGCCGCCTTCCATACCATCTTCGGAGGGGGCATGGCGGAGATGCGCTTGACGGAACCGGATAGCTCCGGCGACGCGGGCATCGATGTGGTGGCTTCGCCTCCGGGCAAGCGCCTGCAAAACGTCCTGCTCTTGAGCGGCGGCGAAAAGGCCATGGCTGCACTGGCCTTGCTCATCGCCATTTTCCGCTACCAGCCGAGCCCCTTCTGCATCCTGGACGAAGTCGACGCGCCGCTCGACGAAGCCAACGTCGGCCGCTTTACGCGCCTGATCACGGAAATGAGCAGCCAGACCCAGTTCATCGTGGTCACCCACAATCGCAAGACCATGGAGATCGGCAACGTGCTCTATGGTGTGACCATGCAGGAACCCGGTGTCTCCAAGCTTGTCAGCGTGCGCTGGGAGGGCGAAGAAACCTCCGCACCGAAGCAACGGCAAGCCGCGGCGTCTGCGGCATAACTGTTTTCCAAAAGTTTCTTCCACCGATTTCCACCGCTGTGAGGTTGGACTTCGCTTCCCCGTGCGCTAGAATGCGTCGTTCGCTCAAGGGAAGTATTTCGTGGCAGCCAGCACGCCGACAACCACCATTCGCGAGACCCATTTCGCGGGCATCACGCCCGTGGCGCGGGGAAAGGTCCGTGACATTTACGATCTCGGCGACGAATTGCTCATCGTCGCCACCGATCGTCTCTCGGCCTTCGACGTAATTCTTCCGACGCCCATCCCTGATAAGGGTCGTGTACTTACGCAGCTCTCGCTCTTCTGGTTCCAGTTGTTGCGCGATATAATTCCCAACCACGTTCTCAGCGCTAGGAGTTTCCCTCCGCCCTTCGATATCCATCAGGAACAACTCGCCGGCCGCTCCATGGTCGTGCGCAAAACGCAGCCGCTGCCCATCGAATGCGTGGTACGCGGCTACATCTCCGGTTCCGGCTGGAAGGATTATCAAGCCACAGGAAAAATCTGCGGCATTCCCCTGCCTCCCGGCTTGCGCGAGTCGGACCGTTTGCCCGAACCCATCTTCACGCCGGCATCCAAGGCCACCTCCGGCCACGACGAAAATATCACCTATGCACAAGCCGCCGAGATGGTGGGCAAAGATCTTGCCGAACGCGTCCGCGCCGTAAGCATCGAAATCTACAAACGAGCCTGTGCCCACGCCGAGCCGCGCGGCGTAATTCTGGCCGACACAAAATTCGAGTTTGGACTGTTAGAGAACGAACTGATCTGGATCGACGAAGCGCTCACGCCCGATTCCTCGCGCTTCTGGCCCGCCGCATCCTACCAGCCCGGCGGCGCGCAGCCCTCCTTCGACAAACAGTTCGTCCGCGACTATCTTGAAAGCATTCGCTGGCCCAAGACCCCCCCTGGGCCAGAGCTGCCTGCGGACGTCGTCGCCGCAACCTGTAGCAAGTACCGCCAGGCCTATCGTATCCTCGCGGGACGCGAGCTCGACTAGTCCGGTCACTTCAACGAAAAGGGAAGCAACGGGAAATTTAATAAAGCATTTTGCGGAGCGTGGCAACGTGAAGGATCAATTGGAAGGACTGGTCGTGCAGATGGTCGAGGATGGCATTCTCTTCGACGAAGCCGTCGGCGAATTTGAAAAGCGGTTCATCAAGAAAGTCCTTGACGGCACGCGCGGCAACCAAACTCGCGCCGCGGAACAACTGGGCATCCACCGCAACACGCTAAGCCGCAAGATCGAACAGTATAAGCTGGATCACAACGGTCATCACCGCAAGCGTTCGCGGTAGCTGCAGCGCCTTCTAAGACGGGCGATCGGTTCCCGCAAGCCAGACCCCGGGTTAAAAGGCGGCCGCAAAAAAAAAGGCCCTCCGGGAGACCCCGGAGAGCCGTAGGGTTTTTGCTAGAAGGTTCAGCTCGCGGGCTTGCGCCGCACCGGTTTCTTGCCCTTCTCTTTCGGAATATCTTCCTCGTTCACTTTGCCCTTTTCCCAGTGCAGCATGAACGCGGGGTCGGGATCGTAAGTGGTCAGCGTCGCGGTAAAGCGCACGGCGTTGTCTTTTTCCACTCGGGCGGCATCCGGCTGGCCAACAATTTTCACATCCATGTTCGGTATCGTAGCGGCGTCGAATTCCGCATCGCTGGTGACGAACGCGACCTTCAGCTCGGTAAGGTCCGCGCCCGGGGTCACTTCAATAATTTTCCCGGGAACATCGGGGAACTCAAGGCCGCAGGAGGCCAGCCACGTGACTTTGCCCTTGTCGCCACCGGCCTTCAGGTCGGTAATCACCGAAGCGATGGTCATATCCTTGCGCGCAGCGTCAAGATCCGCGGAACTCGCCAGTTTATAACTGTCCGGACGATCCGCCGAAGCCGCCGCGAGCGTCATCAGTTCACTCAGTTCGGCATCCGTCAAATTGTCGCAGGCGGCTTGCTGATAATTGGCCAGCAGCTTACGCAAATAAGATTTAAGCGAGCCGGCCTGTTGCGCGGTCGCGGTTTTTGAACCCGCGGCGCGCGCGATGGCCCAGAAACCGTCAAGGGTCTGGGGCGGAGTGGTGGCCAGCTCGGCCTTGCCAAGGTTGTATTCCATGATCGCGTCATCCGGTTTCAAGGCCAGATCCGCTTTGTAGTCGGTGATGGCATCCGGATAATCCTTTTGCGTCATCGCCGCTGCGGCCGCGATCCCATACAGAACGATTTGTAATTGTTTCTTCTGGGCATTAAAGGCATCGTCGGTCACGCCGTCCGGTTTTTTGATCGCATCCAGAGCTTTGAGAGCGCCTTCGGCGGCAGTCTGCGCCGCTTTCGCGAGAACCGGATCCTGCGCGGCCTGCTTGTTGTCGGCAATGTATGCGTTGTAGGAGGCCGCATGCGCATAGAGGGCGCTGTACTTCTCTGTGGGAGTCAACTTGTCGCCCAGGGTCAAGGTCTTGTCCGCGTACTCGATCGCCCGGGTGTAATTTTTTTGCACGAAGTAGTTGTTGTAGTACAGGGGATAGACGAAATTGAGCAAATTGGAATTCGGATACTTGGAGACGAAATCGTCGAGGAGCTTGATTTGGTTGGCGGGATTTTTCTCGGACGCCGCAGCGGTGTAGGCGTTGTATTCCGCCATGGTGTAGGGCTGCTTGCTGGCTCCGGCGTTAGCGTCCTGCGCCGCCGCACGGGGCGCTCCGGTGAGCAGCACTCCTGCGAGGCCCAGACTGAGCGCCGCGCTCATCGCAAGGGTTCCGAATTTTCCGATTACTCTCATTCCCACTCTCCTCGAACTCTCACTGTGATTGGAAGAATTTCGTACTCCCGGAGCAAGCTGCCGGGAACGGCCTTGCGTTCAGGAAACCTTGGAAGTATAGGGAATACCGCGGGGACTTCGCAAGCCGCAATCGTACACGAACCGCGGTATTTTTGGATAAATCTTCCCCGAATAGCGCGGCGCGTCGCGTGGCCTCATTCCAAGGCGTTCCAGCACCAGCAGAAACTCCTGATGGTAGGATGAGTGTCGCACAAATACAGTGGTCTGCAAGAGGAAGATTTCTCATGCCACGGATAAGCGGAACCAATGAGCGCACGGCACGAGATTCGTCACTTGCCCAGACGCTCACCGGCAAAACCGCGCTGGTGACGGGCGGCAGCCGCGGCATTGGTCGCGCCATCGCCGTACGGCTGGCGCAACTGGGCGCAGCGGTATCCATTTGCGGCCGCGACCGTGGGGCGCTCGATGAAACACTCGCGGAACTCCAAACCATAAAGACACCGGCGCACGCGGAAAGTTCCGATGTCACCAGCGTTTCCGATATCGCGGCTCTGGTGGCCAACACCGAAGCGGCCATCGGTCCCATTTCGATCCTGGTGAACAACGCCGGCGTGGGCCTGTTTGGACCGGTTCAAGAGCGCTGCGAAGCCGATTGGGACCATATTCTGGACACCAACTTGAAAAGCGTTTTTCTGGTCTCCAACGCGGTGATTCCCGGAATGATTCAGCGTGGCGCGGGCGACATCATCAACATCAGCTCACTTGCCGGGCTGAACGCCTTCGCCGGGGGCGCGATTTATTGCGCCTCGAAGTGGGGACTGCAGGGGCTGACCGCATGCATGGCGGAAGATCTGCGCAACCATGGCATCCGCGTCAGTTCGGTCTGTCCGGGCAGCGTGGCCACGGAGTTTTCTGGCAAGGCCACGGCGCAAAAGCCCAACGCGCTGCATGCCGAAGACGTAGCGCACGCGGTGGAAACCATCGTCACGCAGGCGCCCAACAGCTTCATCAGCCAACTGCAGATTCGCCCCCTGCGCAAGTAGGTAGATCCTGCTGGGCAGGCGCAGCGGCAAAAGGTAGCCGCAAGCTGTGGGCGCCAGGCTCGGCGCTTTTCCGCACCGCGCCGCGCCGGGAGCGGCCCGCGCCCTTGTCCGGAGGCTCCCCGAAGGCTCGCCCGCCGGTCCCGCGGCCCCGAAAATTTCCTCTTGACAATAGTTGTTATAACGACTAACTTGGCCTTCGTGAGCGCCCGCGCCAAAGACTCCAGTCCCACCGTCCCGCTGGAAGACCACGTCTTCGTGGCCCTCGTCAAAGCTGCGGACACCCTGGCACTGCAGGCTGAGCAGCTGCTGAAGGCTTCAGGGCTCTCGGCCACGCAGTACAACGTCTTGCGCATCCTGCGCGGCGCCGAACCGCAAGGCCTGCCCTGCGGCGCGATCGGCGAACGCATGATTTCTCATGACCCGGACATCACCCGTCTGCTCGACCGCATGGAAAAGCGCGGCTTGATCACCCGCGAGCGGCAAACCGACGACCGCCGCGTGGTGAAAACGCGTATCACCCCTGCGGGACTGGCGGCGCTGAAAACGCTCGACGTCCCGGTTCGCGAATTGCACAAGAAACAGTTTCAGCACATGCCCGCAACGCGGCTCACGGCGCTTTCCAGTCTGTTGCGCGAATTGCAGCAAGGTTTCTTGTAGTCGTGCCACAGCGTTTTTAGGTTAAATCAAGTCTGAAGGAGAAAATCACCATGGGCCAAAAGATCCGTCGCTTTTCTTTGAGCATCGCAATCGCAATGCTGCTCTCGCTTTGCTTGATTCCCCCCGCGAAGGCAGCCACTTCCACTTGGCAGATCGACCCGGCGCACACCGCCGCGCAGTTCGCGGTAAAGCATTTGATGATTTCCACCGTCCGCGGCCAGTTCAAAGGCGTAACCGGGACGGTCGTCTGGGACGATCAGGATGTCACCCGGTCCTCGGTCAACGTCACCATCGACGCCACCACCATCGACACCGGTACCGCCCCGCGCGACGCGGACCTCAGAAGCGCGAACTATTTCGACGTTGCCAAATATCCCACCCTCACCTTCAAATCCACCAAGATCGAACAAGCCGGCTCGGGAAAACTGAAAGTCACCGGCGATTTGACCATTCACGGCGTAACCAAGTCCGTGGTGCTCGAGGTCGACGGCCCCTCCGCGGTCATCAAAGATCCTTGGGGCAACGCGCGTTCGGCCATAGCTGCCACCACCAAGGTGAACCGCCAGGATTTCGGCGTCTCGGGCGGGGCAGGAGCTGTGGGCGACGACATCAGCATCACCATCGACATGGAAATGATCAAACAAAAGTAGCCGAAGTTGCCTCCCGATCATCCATAGCTAAGCGAAAGGATTTTCTCGACATGGAAAAACCGGCACCGACTGCGTATCCGATCAACGAGCTTCTTGGCCGTCGCTGGAGTCCGCGGGCGTTCGACAGAAAGGCCATCCCCGCGGATGTCCTGCGCAGCCTGTTTGAGGCCGCCCGCTGGGCGCCTTCGAGCAGTAACGAGCAGCCCTGGGCGTATCTGGTTGCCACGCGTCACAACGCCGAGGAGTTTGCCAAAATGACCAGCGTGCTGGTCGAATTCAACGCCGGTTGGGCCAAGCACGCTCCTGTTCTCGCGCTCGCCGTCGCGGAACTGGCCTTTGCAAAAACCGGCACGCCCAACCGCAATGCCCACTACGACACCGGTGCGGCCACCGCCCTTCTCTCTGTCGAGGCCACCGCACGGGGCCTTTTCGTTCACCAGATGGCCGGTTTCGATCCGGACGAATCACGCAGGGTATTCGCCATTCCCGCCGGTTGGGAGGCTATCGCCGCCATAGCCATCGGTTATCCCGGCGATGCCGACTCGCTGCCACATCCTTACAAAGACCGCGAACTGGCGCCCCGCGAGCGGAAGCCGCTCGGCGAATTTGTCATGACCGGCCAGTGGGGCCATACTGCTTCTTTCCTTTCCTAGTTGTCGCGATTATCCGAGATCCATCGCGATAATGAAGAAACGCAGAGGAGTTGTCGCCGGTCCATGCACCGCACCATCGAGTTTCTTCTCCACCACGGTTACAGCGTTTTGTTGGCCTGGGTCTTCGCCGAGCAGATTGGACTGCCCGTGCCCTCGCTGCCGCTCTTGCTGGCTGCGGGCGCTTTGGCGGGCTCGCACAACCTAAATTTTCTCGCCTGCCTGGCGGTCAGCGTGTTCGCCTCCGTGTGCGCCGACTCGGTCTGGTACCTGATGGGCCGCCTGAAAGGCATCAAGGTTCTGCAGTTGCTTTGTAAGATTTCCCTTGAGCCGGACTCCTGTGTGCGCAAAACGGAGGGGCTTTTCTCCACGCAGGGCGCCCGCTCGCTCCTACTCGCTAAATTCTTCCCCGGTTTCAGCACCGTAGCCCCGCCGCTCGCCGGAGTCTTCCATATGCGCTTGGGGAGTTTCCTGTTGTACGACGCCGGCGGTTCCGCGATCTGGGCGGGCAGCTTTCTGCTGACCGGTTATATCTTCAGCGGGCAAATCGAACGCATCGCGGAACGCGCGGCGTCGCTCGGCAGCGGACTTCTGGTGCTTATCATCGCCTGCCTGAGTGCCTACATCCTGTACAAATACATCGGACGTCGCCGCTTCCTGCGGGAACTGCGCATTGCGCGCATCACCGTCGAAGAACTAAAAGAAAAAATGGATGACGGCGAAGAACTTATGGTCGTCGATCTGCGCCATCCGCTGGACTTCGACGCCGACCCCGAAACCATTCCCGGCGCGTTCCGCATCGACGCCAAGGAACTCGAAGAAAAGAACGATCGCTTGCCGCGCGACCGCGAAGTGATTCTCTACTGCACCTGTCCCAATGAGGCTACCAGCGCCCGCCTGGCCTTGCTGCTGCGCCGGCAAGGCATCAAACATATCCGCCCGCTGCAAGGCGGCCTCGAGGCTTGGCGCGAACAAGGCTATCCGGTAGCCACCGTCACGCACAGCTAAAATCCTGGTCCCTTATTTATTTTTCCCAAGCAGAATTTGATTTTGCGGGGGCGCAGCATGCCGCGCCCCCGCTTGCCGGGGTGCTAGGTGATTGCGCTTTCTTGTGATTTTTGTTTCGTGCCCGGCGCTCTCACAAGCGCGGCAAAACAATCCCGCCCTGCGACTGATACTTGCCTTTTTTGTCTTTATAGGAAACTTCGCAGTCTTCGTCCGACTCAAAAAATATCACCTGGCACAAGCCCTCATTGGCGTAAATCTTGGCTGGCAGCGGGGTGGTGTTGCTGATCTCCAGGGTCACAAATCCCTCCCACTCCGGCTCAAACGGCGTAACGTTCACGATAATTCCGCAGCGTGCGTACGTCGATTTGCCCACACAAATCGTCAGCACATTCCGCGGTATCCGGAAATATTCCACCGACCGCGCCAGCGCAAAGGAATTCGGCGGGATGATGCAGACGTCGCCCTGAAAAGCCACCAACGATCGCGCGTCAAATTTCTTCGGGTCCACGATGGTGGAGTTCACATTGGTAAAAATTTGAAACTCATCGGCCACGCGAATGTCGTAGCCATACGACGAAACTCCGTAACTGATCACGCCTTCGCGCACCTGCCGGTCCGTGAAAGGCTCAATCATTTTATGTTCTAGCGACATTTTGCGGATCCAGCGGTCCGGCCTGACAGACATCCATTCCTCCCAAGTGTGATTGCCTGCGGAGCGCGCAACCACCGGTGACTAAACGCAGTCCAAAAAATAGCGGTAAAAAGGAAACTCAGTGTAGTGTACGCGTCTGGTCCTTGACAACCCGCGGCCCACACTCTAGCATCTGCGCACGGATTAGCGGAGGCTTGTGTGATTAAGTTGGATATCGTGAACGCCGTCGTGACCACGACGAACATCAGCCGCACCAAAGCGGAGCAGGCCGTCGAGACGGTTTTTGAGTCCCTCAAAACCGCGCTCGGCAGGGGCCAGCGCATCGAACTGCGCCGCTTCGGCGTCTTTAGCGTCAAGCCCCGCAAGACTGGCATCGGCCGCAACCCGCGCACCGGCGAAGAAGTCAGCATCCCTCCCGGCAAAGCCGTGCGCTTCAAACCCGGCAAAGAACTGCAAGGCCTCGAAGAAGTCAAACCCTGATCGGGCTGTGCCGCAAGAAACAAATTGTTATCCACAGCGCAGCGCGGAATCCGTTCGCTCGCGCCCGCCATGTGAGGGCCTTCGGGACTGCGCTTGGCCCGCGCATTGATTTGCCGTGGCCTTTTTTGGCTCCACAAGGGCTTTTGCCCAGCACCGCCATGTAAACAATCCGCACCGCACACTAGCGTCGCACCAATTTTCTGTGCTGTACTTAAGCGTGCCCCAGGCCCGAGTGAATACCCAGTCGACATCCACGACGCCTCCGCTATCCGCATACGCGCAATCCGTCTGGCTCCCCGTGCGCGAAGCCTACCCTCAGCCGTTTCCCCGCCCGCCGGTACGAAGTCTGTTGCTCGCTATCCTGCTCTTTTTTCTCACTCTCGGAACGGCGCTCGCCGCAGGCACGCAATTCGCCGTCACCTTCGCTCACAATCAACCTGGCTCCTTCAGCGAGCTATTTAGCGCCTATACGCTCTTCTACAGAAATCCCGCGGCCCTTTTGGCCGGTCTCCCGTTCGCCGCCACGCTGCTGACGATTCTCCTGGCCCACGAACTGGGCCACTTCTTTGCCTGCCGCCGCCATCACATTCACTCTAGCTACCCGTTCTTCATTCCGTTTCCGTCGCTTATCGGTACGTTCGGCGCGTTTATCCTGATGCGCTCGCCGATCCGCACCAATCGCTCGCTTTTCGACGTCGGCGCCAGCGGACCGCTGGTCGGTTTCGTCTTTGCCGTTCCCGCGCTGGTCTACGGCATCGCGCACGCTAAACTCCTCGTGTTGCCCGAAGCGCAAGCTCCCATGACGTTCGGCAATCCGCTGCTCCTGCATCTGGTCGCCGCGCTTATCTACCCCGGCGCCCCGGTGAGAAATATTCTCATCGACCCCATCGGCCGCGCCGCCTGGGTCGGACTTTTTGCCACCTCGCTCAATCTTCTCCCCGCCGGCCAGCTCGACGGCGGCCACATCCTCCGTTCCATCAGCCCGCGCGCGCACAAAATTGTTTCCTGGCTTCTGCCCGCCGCGTTGATCCTTCTGGGTTATTTCGGGCAGTCCGTGCTCTGGTACGTTTGGGCCGCGCTGCTGCTGGCCATCCGCTTTCTGAAAATCGCGCCCATCTACGACCTCACGCAACTGGATCCGCCGCGTCGCTTCGGCGCCTTCCTCTCGCTGATCGTTTTCGTGCTTTCCTTCATGCCTATGCCGATCCTGGTGTCCTAAGAACGCGACCGCGTCACCATGCCGCCACTCCTCCGCACCCTCCGCCAAAGGGACCTGCTCTACCTTTTCATCGGCTCGGTGATCGGCTCCGGCATTTTCCTTACGCCCGGTCTGGTACTGCGTCAAATGAACGGCTCGGTGGGATTTTCGCTGCTCGCCTGGTTTGTTGGCGGCATTCTCTCGCTGCTCGGGGCACTCACCTACGCCGAACTCGCCGCCAGCAATCCTGAAGCTGGAGGCCTGTACTGCTACATCCGGGACGGCTTCGGGCGACTGCCCGCGTTTCTCTACGGTTGGTCCCTGTTTCTCGTAATTGCCAGCGGCACCATCGCTGCCTTGGCGCACGCTTTCACCAGTTACCTCAGCCAAATTTTCCCGCTTGGCAGCACCGCGGCCACGGCGGTCGCCATCGTCATGATCGTCATGGTCACCGCGGTGAATGTGCGGGGCACGCGGCAAAGCTCCGACCTGCAGAATTGGACCACACTCTTGAAGGCCGGTCTCGTCGTGCTGCTCAGCGCAGTGCTGCTCTCGTTGGGGCATCACGCGGCCGACCTGCCCCCGGCGCTGGCAGCCACGCAGCACGGCTTCAATCTTTTTTCCAATTTCGGATTGGCGATGATCGCCGTGCTGTGGGCTTACGAAGGCTGGCAGTTTGGAACCTACAGCGCCGGCGAAGTGATCCATCCGCAAAAGTGTTTTCCCCGCGCGTTCTTGCGGGGTTCGCTCATTCTCATCGTTCTTTATCTGGTTGCCGTCCTGGCCTATTTGATTGCCCTGGGCCCGGCCGCAGCTTCCGCCAGCACGGCCATCGCCGCTGATGCCACCGCCCTGGTCCTCGGTCCCTGGGCTGGAAAATTGATCGCTGCCACGATTCTCATCTCGACCTTCAGTGCCACCAACAGCGTCATCCTGACAGCCCCGCGCGTTTTTTACGCCATGGCCAACGATCATCTTTTCTTCCAAAACTTCGCCGCAGTTCATCCCCGCTTCCGCACTCCGGCGATGGCCATCGTTGCGCTGGGGGCTTGGTCGGCGCTGCTGGCGTGCGCGGGGAAATTTGCGGAGCTGGCCAGCGGTGCGATCTTCATCGGCTGGATTTTCTACGGTCTGGGCGCCGCGGCGATTTTTCCCCTGCGCCGGGCGGCGAAGGGAGCCGCCATCCCTTACCGCGTCCCCGGCTATCCGTGGACGCCGCTGGTTTTTGTGGGAGTGGCGGCGGCCATTGTCGGCAACTCCGTTTACGCGGCAGTCCGCGATCCGGGCGGTTTCAAGTTTCTTCTAGCCGCCATGGTGCTGTTTCTGCTGGGGATGCCGGCGTACTTTCTCTGGCGGCGGGGCGGCGAGCAGGGGTAAGGACCCGCCTTTACCCTCGAATTGCTATCGTAGTGTCTAAACTATAATATTAATGGCGCAAACGCGTGCTGCGCAGAATGCCCGAAGAAACGGCAGGCGTGGGTACAAACTGGGCCGTGGGCTCTCGGCATAGTGATTGACACGCTCCACGCGTAACGATAGCCTTCTCCTACCCCTTCTTTTACCGTTTTCCTTCCCATCGGGTCGTTCGTGCATTCCATGCTGACGAGCCCCTGCGTCATGCCAAAGAACGATACCAACAGGAATTCCTGTGCCATCCCTCGCATAGGGGCTGAAGCTCCATAGTCGGAGGCCAGATGTCCGTTTCGTCAGAGCACCTCTTGACACCGCGACGATTTGCTTTCATCGCCAGCGCGCTGGTTGCCGCCATCGGCGTCTCGGCTTGCGTTGGCTGGGTGCTGGATATTGCCCCACTCCGCAACATTTCCGGCGATTTCCCGTCAATGGCGGTGAACACCGCGGCAGGTATGTTGCTGTCGGGTCTCACCCTGGCGCTTCTGGCAAAGCAAAGCGCATCAAGCACGGTTCGCCATCTGGCCGGCGGCCTGGCCCTACTGATCGCCTTTGTCGGCGCCTTGACGCTGGCAGAACAGCTCGTCGGCTGGGGCCTCGGCATCGATCAACTGCTTTTCACAGGAGCCGGTGACCCCGAGAAGAGTCCGGCGCGTATGTCGCCGGCGACCGCACTGTGCTTTTTCTTTGCCGGACTGGCGCTGTTCTCGGCTGCTTTCCCAACTCCGATGCGCTGGCGCCGCCCCGTTGTTGGTGCGCTCGCCGCAGCGGTTTCGGCATTCGGCGGTATTACGGTAGCGGCGTATCTTTTTGATGCGGCGCTGGGTGTCCACCTTTGGAATCACACGGGGGTGGCCATTCACACTGCGGCGGGATTTGTCCTGATTGGCGCCGGATTGCTGGCGACCCTTTACAGCGACGGAGGCTTGCGATGGGCGCTTGACACCGGTACCTCTGCCGGCGTGATGGTTGGAGCGATTTGTCTGATTGTCCTGGCGGCCATCTCCAACGATTTTACCTATCTCCTGCAGCACGACGAGGCCTGGGTCAGCCACACCCACGAAGTGATTAGAGTGGTGGAGGCCATCAACGGCGGAATGGCCGATCTCGTGAGCGGCCAGCGCGGATTCATCATCACCGGCGACGAACACATGCTCGACCGCCGTCTGTCCGCGAAAAAGCAGGTGGAAAAGGATTTGGCGGAATTTCTACGCCTGACCTCCGACAATCCCGGGCAAACCCGCCGCGGCGACAGCCTCGCGCCTTTGATCGCTGAACGTAACGCCTGGGGCGACAGACTCATAGCCGCCCGCCGCGAACTCGGTTTCCCGGAAGTGCAGCGTCTGATCGCCACCAGTACTGGCGTGGGGCTCTCGGAGAAGATTCGCAAAACCCTGCTGGAGATGCGAGCCGAGGAATATACGCTTCTCGAAGTGCGCCAAAAGCGATCCAGCGCCACGACCACCAAAACCTTTCTTCTGCTGCCCCTCGGCGTGATCCTGAGCCTCAGTCTGCTTTTCCTGGCATTATTCTTGCTGAATGCGGGGGCTTGCGACCGCGCTCGGGTGGAAAGCGTACTGCGGGCCAGCAACGAACATCTGCGTTCAACGGAGGAGCGCTTCCGCTTGCTGATTTCCGGTGTCCGCGACTACGCCATCTATTTGCTCGACGAGCAGGGTAACGTGGCCACCTGGAACACCGGCGCACAGCAACTGAAGCAGTGGACCGCGGAAGAAATTATAGGCCAGCATTTTTCTCGTTTTTATCCCGCCGAATCTCTGGCTGAATCCAAGCCGCAACGCGCCCTCGAAATCGCCAACTGTACCGGCCACTATGAGGAACAAGGCTGGCGGGTCCGCAAAGACGGCACGATGTTCTGGGCTGACGTTTTGATTACGGCCATCCGCGATGATCGTGGTCGTCCCGCGGGCTACGCTAAGGTAACCCGCGACCTCACCGAGCATCGTCGCATCGAACTGGCGCTAAAAGAAGATGAGGCCCGCCTCGCCGCCGTCATCGGCTCGGCCATGGATGCGGTCATCACCGTGGACGAAAGGCAACTCATCACCCTGTTCAATCCTGCCGCGGAAAAAATGTTTGGGTATGCTGCCGCAGCAGTTATGGGAACTTCCCTGGAGCGTCTCATACCCGATCGATTTCGCGGATCCCACGCCTCGCACATCCGCGGCTTTGCCAACACGAACACCTCTCGCCGCAAAATGGGCGCATTAGCCCCCATCTATGGCTTGCGCTCGGACGGCGAAGAATTTGCCATCGAGGCCTCCATCTCCCAGGCACACGTTGGCGGGCAGAGGATTTTTTCCGTGATCCTGCGCGACATCACCGAACGCAACCGGACGGAAGAAGCTCTGCGCCAACAGGCCAGCCTGCTCGATCTGGCCCCCGTGCTCGTCCGCGACATGCAAAGCCGTATTGTCTTTTGGAGCTCCGGGCTTGAAAAACTCTATAACTATTCTCGTGCCGAAGCCCAAGGCCGGATTTCCCACGAGCTTCTGCACACCGAGTTTCCCGAGCCTTTGGCGCAGATTGAGCGCGCTTTGGAGCTTAACGGCAGTTGGGAAGGCGAACTGCGCCATAGTGGCCGGGCCGGCGGGCACGTATTCGTGAACAGCTTGTGGGTCTTGTATCGCGATGCCCAGGGGACGCCTGTGCGTATCCTTGAAGTGAACGCTGACGTTACCGCTCGCAAGCGCGCCGAAGTCCTGCAACTGCGCTCGCAAAAACTCGAAGCCTTGGGTACTCTTTCCGGCGGAATTGCTCACGATTTTAATAACATCCTGCTGGCCATCACCGGCAACACCAAATTAGCCATCGCCGACGTGCCGCCCGAACATCCCGCGCAAGAGAGTCTGAAAGAGATCGCCAAGGCTGGCGCGCGGGCCACTGAACTCGTCCGCAGAATCCTCACCTTCAGCCGCCCGGGAGAAATGAAGCGGCAGATTCTCGATCTTCAGCCTGTCGTTGAAGAAGCCTTAAGGCTCGTTCGCGCCAGCCTCCCCACCACGATCGCATTCCGCACTGATTTTGCCCCTAACCTCCCCACGGTCCTCGCCGACTCGACGCAAGTCCACCAAATCATTGTGAATCTGGTGACCAATGCCGGGCACGCCATCGGCTCTCGCAGCGATGGCGCCATCGAAGTGCGTCTCGAGACCGCCCGGCTCACGGCGGACGACGCCAGCCCATCGCTAAATCTGCCGGACGGCGAGTACGTCCGCCTGTACGTCAGCGACAACGGCTGCGGTATGGACCGCGCGACCCTCGACCGCATCTACGACCCCTTTTTCACCACCAAAAAACCGGGCGAGGGCACCGGACTCGGTCTCTCGGTGGTGCACGGCATTATGAAAAATCACGATGGCGGCATCGCCGTCTATAGCGAGCCGGACCGGGGCACCGCCTTCCGCCTGTTCTTCCCCGTCGCTGGCGTCGCCTCGACGGCCGCGCCTGAAGCCGTCGCCGAAACGCAGCGCCGCCGAACCGAAAACATCCTTTATGTGGACGACGAGGAACCGCTCGTAGCTTTGATCAAGCGTACCCTCGAGCGCCTCGGCTATAAGGTGACGGGCGAGACAAACCCCGCCATGGCTCTCGAGATATTCCGTTCGAACCCTTTCTTCTTCGACGGCGTGGTCACCGACTTGGCCATGCCGCACCTTTCCGGTTTCGATCTTTCCGCCCAGATCTTGGCCCTGCGCCCGGACTTGCCCATCATCATGACTTCCGGCTATGTCCGCCCCGAAGATCAGCAACGCGCCCTCGCCATGGGCCTGCGCGACCTAATCCTCAAGCCCGACGCCATCGAACAGCTGGCGCGGACCTTGGACGAGCTTTTCCGGCAGGACGCAGGTGCCCCCGCGGGGCATGCAACCGGCTCTCGCCTCAGCCCCCTGGCTTCCTGAATTGGCTGGGACTCGTCGTGGCTCGCGCGGTAAACTGGCCTTGCCGTTCAGGAGTCCAGAAGTGACTGCCGCCGACTTCCGACGCCTGGCCCTGCGCCTCCCGGGCGCCGAGGAAAGCTCTCACATGGGCCAGCCGGACTTCCGCGTGGGCGGGCGCATTTTCGCGACGCTGGCCTCAGAAAAGCACGGCTACGGCAACCTGATGCTTACGGTCGAGCAACAGGCCGCGTTCGTCAGCGAACTTCCCCATGTTTTTCTGCCAATCCCTGGAGGTTGGGGCCGCATGGGGAATACGCACATCCGCATGGCTGCTGCCAGCGAAGATGTGCTGGCGGGCGCACTCCGCGTGGCCTGGAAACTTCGCGTCGAGAACAACGCCCGTGGCGGCAAAAAAACCGCCGGGAAATCTGGTCAAGGCGCGGTGCGGGCGAAGAAATCCCCCGCGCACCCTGCGCGCAGCGCCCAAAAGCTTCGAACCAAGCGCTAAGTCCGCTGCGTGGTTTCAAGGGAAACGATTTCCGCGTGGAATGGTTTGACGTTCAGGTTTAGCCGCGCAACGGTTATCGGCAGTTGAAAGCGGCGCGGTCCGGCGCTTCCCGGGTTGATGTATACGACGCCGCGATGCAGTCGCTCTGCCGGCTTGTGCGAATGCCCGCTGAGAACAATCGCGATTCCCGCGGCCGCGGGAGCCAGATCCAGAGTTTCTAGATTGTGGAGCATGTAGATGTTGATGCCGGCGGCGCTGACGATTTCAGTCGCCTGAAGCGCGTTCGCCCAGGGTTCGTTGTCGACGTTGCCGCGGATAGCGACGACCGGCGCGATGTGGCGCAGTGCTGTGAGGATTTCGGGATCGCCCACGTCGCCGGCGTGCAGGATCAAATCCGAACCGCGCAGAGCGTCGAGGGCTTCTTTGCGCAGCAAGCCGTGAGTGTCGGAGATTAGCCCGAGGTGGGTGACGTTGGGGAAGGTGAGCAAGGTATTGGCGAGTGGCGCTCGCTCAGAATTCGGAAACCGAGGAAAATCGAGATGTCCGGGGCGGAAGCCCGCCGTCTACAAAATGCGGCAGCTACCTAGTCGGCTCCCGCCAGGTGTTCAGGCGGTTTGCTTGGACTGGCTCGGACGGCGCAGGGGACGCGAACCCGGGATGGGGAAGGACATGTGCCAGAAATTGGTGTCTTCCTTGACAAATTCGACGCCCACATAATTCTTGCCATCGCGCGCGCGGCGCACGTTGATGACGCGACACTCGGCGGTGTGCGTGGTGTGATCATTGACCAGCAGGAGTTGCTGGCCCAGGGTGACGGGAAGCTCCAGGTGGAAAAGCGCACCGTGGCGATTGACGGATTGCGAGTGCGTGGCGACCGCGAATTTTTCGCCTTCACCGGATTTGCCATGTACCGTCAGAGGAACCGTTAACGATACCCGCACAGTGCGTCGACGTTCCCGGTAGCGAAAGTTTATGAGTGCCATATGTCCGAACGACCTTCTATCGCATACTACGAAAAATAACGACCAACGGATTACGTTCTACGGGTTCGGCGGGACGAACCGTAAACGCGGCATTGCCGGAGGTCAGTAGAATGCCAAAACGGGCGAAAAAAGCAATCAGGAAATGGCGCCCGAATCAGTGACTGCAGTGTGGACCATCTACCCGGGTTTGGCAATGAACCGTCCGTACCAAGCGGGAAAGGACGGAAGTACTCCGCCGACCTGGGACCTTTTTGTGCACGCCGCTGGCTCCCCGGGCTGCCGAGCGCCCCGGACCATTCCATCTAAATCGCGCCCAGCCTGACAATTTCCAGGGCATTTACGTGCGCGCGGTTGATGGTGAGCCCCCAGTGCAGATGCGGGCCGGTCACGCGTCCCGTGGCGCCGACCCGGCCGAGAACGGCGCCTGCTGCAAGGCTGTCGCCGACCTTAACGGCGATCTGCGAAAGGTGACCGTAGAGGGTGTAGACGCCCAGGCCGTGGTCGATGAGCACCGTGTTGCCGGCAAAGTAGAGCGGTTCGGCGAGGACCACGCGACCGGCCTGGGCGGCATGAACGGGCGTACCGGTGGGCGCGGGGAAATCCACGCCGGTGTGCGGAGAGCTGGGTTCGCCGTTGAGCACGCGGCGGCGACCGAAGTTTGCACCGTTCCTGGCGCCGTCCAGCGGTACGCGGAATTTGCCTTTCCACAATTTTTCCGGGGTCACGGTGGCGTACATTTCACGCAGGCGCTGGGCCTCGTTTTTCGCGCGGGCGAGTTGCTCGGGATCGGGCTCGACGAATTGCGGGGCGACCTTTAGGTTTTCCGTGGCGAATTTTCCGGCAGTCACCGCGACGCTCATTTGGCAGGTGATTTTCTCGCCCGTACTCTCCTCCGCCGATACCGTGAGCGAGGCCGGGCCGGGTGCCCTTTCAAGGTCGACCGGAAGCAATGCGTGCCAACGTAGCGAGGCTCCCGGGGCCGTGCCAGCTGCCTGCCAGATGGAGATCTTCTCGCCCTGCCAGGTAGCCTGCACGTCCCGCAACGCCGCGCTGGCAACCAGACCGCCGAGTAACAGCCCGCCCTGAGCGGCCGTCGGCGCGCTCAAGAACAGCTTCGCGCCCGCCGCGCAAGCCACCGGCGGGGTGGCTGAGGCTGGTTTCCGCGCGGGGTGCTGCGGCTCTCGGGACGCAGGCGTGTGCGCTGCGGCGAGCGCGAAGGTGGCGAACAGGGCGATGGCGGAGGAGAGTTTCAAGTTGGCGACTCTGCGGGAACGGCGCGCGCTACAATAGCGCGCTGGGCCGGCGCGTCCAGGTTTTGCCCTTTTCCTTCGCGACGGTTTCGACGTCTTTGACGTACGCGCCGGCTTGCGTCAGGACGTGGTGCAAATCGTTGCCCACGCTGATGAATGTAAAGCCTTTTTCAAGGAACTCGCCTACGCGCGAGGTGCCGAAGAGAAACAGGCCGAGGATGACGTTATTTTTGTGCGCGGCTTCGATCAGTTTTTTCGTTGCTGCGTTTAGTTCTGGCGAGGTGTACATCTGCGGGAATTCATATTTTTCAAACAGACCCATGGACATGCACAGGTCGTTTTGCCCGAGGAACAGAATGTCGACCCCCGGAACGGCGGCGATTTCCACGATGTTTTCGATGCAGGAAGCGGTTTCAACCTGCAGCGCGACGATGGCGTTGGCGTTCCATGCGCCGGCATAGCCAAGCAGGCCAGCTTTGTTCATGCTGCGCTGCGGAAAATAAACGGAGCGCGTGCCCGCGGTGGGATAACGCATGCAACTCACGGCCTGGCTGGCTTCGGCGGCGGTGTTGATATACGGAACCAGGACCCCGTCGGCGCCCAGATCGAGGGCCTGCTGGATGCCCGGGCGGTCGTCGAAGCCACCAACGCGGACCAGCGATTTTGCCCCGCCGCTGGAAATACCGCCGAGCATGGCGGACAGATTTTGGTGGTCCATGGGGCCGTGCTGGGTGTCGACCAGCAGCCAATCGTAACCGCTGCTGGCAAGCTGCTCGGCGATGGTGGCGCTGTGGGAATTCACGAACAGGCCGAGCTTGGGCGTTCCTGCGCGGAGCTGTTTTTTGAACTCGGCACCGGTAATTTCTGACATGCGACTCTCCTCAAAGGTGGGGCTAAAATCATGGCGCGTATGCCACTGTAAATCTACAGGAGTGGAAACGGTTGCGCCAGCCAAGGGACGCGATCTAGGGAGGGCCGCCTCGGCCGTGCTTTTTTCGAGCGCGGAACCTAAATCCGCGGGGCTTAGTGGACTTCGCGGCGGTGCTGCGGGAGGGTCCAGTCGCCGGCGGTGGCGGACAGTTGTAAGCCCACGACGTAGTCGCCGCCGGGTCGCGGCTCGCAGTAGACCACGCGGGCGCGCGAACGCAGGTTCCCCACCAGGGAACGGAGGTTGACACGTTCATTGAGAGGGAGCGGGCGGCCGGTGATCACTCGCGCGCCGTGCAAGCTGACGTTTTCCGTGACGCCCTGCTGGGCGGGGGTCCGGACCTCCAGGGTGGCAAGGTCCACGGCCACGCGGAGCGGGGTGCGGGTTTCGAGGCGATTGGGTTCGTTGGGCATAGCTCGGCGCAAATGCGAGCGCGCAAAAACGTGGCCGGGCCGGGGAAGCGACGGAGCAAGTATCTTATATTCAGTCCGCGCCTATATGGGACTTTTTTGGCTGTCGCGACGCTTTCCGATTACCGCCAGCGCGGGCATGCCCTTGCTCCTGACTCCGCCGATTTGGCCGACCGGAATTTGGTCGTATGCTATGGTCATGGCCTATAAATTGTTTGCCGTTGCTGCCGTCTTCCTGCTGCCCGCGTTTGCCGCTGCGCAGAACACAGCCCCCAGTGCCCGCCCGCGTGCTTCCGACCTGGACCTGAAGGTGGGCATCCTGCCGACAGGGCCGCTCAATGCCATTACCGATGTCGCGGGCGTCGAAGTCGGGCAGACGACCATCATTCGCGGTGACAACATCCGCACCGGCGTGACCGCCGTTCTGCCGCATCCCGGCGATCTCTATCATGAAAAAGTGCCTGGCGGGATTTTCGTGGGCAATGGCTTCGGAAAGCTGGCGGGGTTTACCCAGGTGGAGGAAATGGGGGACATCGAAACGCCCATCCTGTTGACCTCAACGACGAGCGTGCCGCGTGTCGCGGACGCGCTGATCTCGTACATGTTGGGGCTGCCGGGTAACGAGGAGGTGTTGTCCATCAACCCGGTGGTCGGCGAAACCAATGACGGTTATCTGAGCGACATTCGCGGCCGCCACATCACGCCCGACGACGTGCTAGCGGCCGTCAAGAATGCGAAGAGCGGTCCGGTCGAAGAGGGCGCAGTCGGCGCGGGCACGGGGACGGTGGTGTTTGGCTGGAAAGGCGGCATCGGAACCTCGTCGCGGCGGCTCCCCGGCAACCTTGGTGGATACACGATTGGCGTTCTGGTGCAGACGAATTTCGGCGGCGTGCTTACGATTGGTGGCGCTCCCGTCGGGCAGGAACTGGGGCAGTACTATCTGCGTAAGGAGTTGCAGCAGGCTGGCAGCGGCAAAGACAAGGCCGACGGATCCTGCATGGTCGTGGTGGCCACCGACGCGCCGCTGGACGGACGTAACCTGAGGCGGCTGGCGGCCAGGGCCTTGCTGGGCGTCGCGCGCACGGGAAGTTCGGCGTCCAACGGCAGCGGCGACTACGCGATTGCATTCTCGACGGCGCCCCAGGTGCGGATCCACACCAGCGACAAAGCGCTGACGCGGAACGTGGAAGTGATGACCAATGACGCGATGTCGCCGTTGTTTGAGGCGGTGATCGAAGCTAGCGAAGAGGCGGTGTACAACTCGATGTTCAAGGCGACGACGACAACTGGCAACGGACACACCGTCGAAGCTCTGCCCATTGAAAAAACGTTGGCGATACTTAAGGAACATCGAGTGGTCAACTGAGGAATCGCATCGGCTCGTCGCGCGCGGCTCGAACCATTTACTCGGGGCGCGTTGCGCTCCCGGGCCAAAACCGGTTTCGCCGCTCGACCTGGCCAGTTCATTGATGTTGCCTTCGCGCAGGCGATGGGGGAAATTTTTTGCTGGGGCCGGGGTCGTCTCGTGAGGCTCTCGCGCGACAAGAGCTCGAGGAACAGCAAGATCGCCTTTACGTAAAAGGAAAGGAAAGTTCGCAACGCGGTTCCTTGGCCGCTTGCAGCGCTGATTCCCCGAGCGGGTCCGGGGAAACCCCGCCAGCACTCTTCTTGTCGTGCGTGGCGCCGCCTGCCCGGGCGCGGGCTACAGATTGGAAGAATCGAAAGGCTTGGGAAAAAGTTCGCGCATGGGAAAGGTTTCGGACTTGCCGTGGAGGTTGGCCAGGATGACGGGGATATCGCCGCAGAATTCCCAGATGAGCTGGCGGCAGGCGCCGCAGGGTGGGGTGAGGCGGTCGGTGTCGGTGACTACGGCGATGGCGTCGAAATTGCGCTCGCCTTCGGAGAGAGCTTTAAAGAGGGCGATGCGTTCGGCGCACAGGGTCAGGCCGTAGGTGACGTTTTCGATGTTACAGCCGCCGAAGGTCCGCCCGGAGATGGCATGGAGGGCGGCACCAACCCGGAAGTTGGAGTAGGGGGCGTGGGCGTTTTCCCGGGATTGGGTTGCGGCGGTGATGAGCTGGTCGTGGTCGGGCATGTTTCCTCGTGCGTAGTGCCAGTTGGATTTTTTCACAAAACGACGTGAACTCTCATGCCGCCAGGGAAACGCGGCCGATCGCTGCTTGCCGGACCGCGCCGTGCCACCCGAGCCCCAAACCGCGCGCCATGATGGGCCAGTCTCATGGCATTAGTTCGGCGGCGATTCTGGGAATGATTGCGCGCAGCAGGGCCACGAATTCGGACTTTACGCGTTCGGCTACTTCGAGGACTTCGGTGTGGACCAGCGGCTGATCGATTATCCCGGCGGCCGCGTTGGTGACGCAGGAGATGCCCAGGACGCGGATTCCGCTGTGGCGGGCGGCGAGGACTTCGGGGACCGTGGACATGCCGACGAGGTCGGCGCCGATGCTGCGCAGGTAGCGGATTTCGGCCGGGGTTTCATAGCTGGGGCCGGCCAGGGCGGCGTAGACGCCTTCGGGCAATGTGGTTCCGGCTTTTGCGGCTTCGGCGGCGGCGATGGCGCGGAATTTTTTGTCGTAGGCAGTGGTCATGTCCGGAAAGCGGCCGCCAAATTTTTCGTCGTTGGGACCGGTCAGAGGGTTCGCGCCTTGCAGGTTGATATGGTCGCTGATTAGCACCAAACGGCCTTGGGTTAATTCCCCGCGGATGCCGCCGGCGGCGTTCGTGAGGATGGCTGCTTGGACACCCAGGCGCGCGAACACGCGCATGGGAAAAGCTACCTGATGCACCGAGTAGCCCTCGTAGAGATGCACGCGGCCTTGCATGCCGATTACCGCGGTGTCGCCAACTTTGCCGATCACCAGTGTTCCCGCGTGGCCGATGGCGGTGGATTGCGGGAAATGGGGGATGTCGGGGTAGGGAATTTTCGTGGAGGCGGAGAATTCGTCGGCGAAGGCGCCCAGGCCGGAGCCGAGAACCAGGGCGATTTTGGGACGGAGTTTGCTTTGGGTGAGGATGAATTTTGCGGCTTGCTCGGACTTTTGGAATTCGCTGTGGATTTCGGGGCCGCGCGAGGGGCGTCGTTTAGGCGGCATGGGACGCTCGGCACGAGATTTGTTGGGTGAGATTTGACGCTTTAGAGGGCGTCGCCCGGAGCGCGCGGGCTGCCCAGGATTCGCTCGGGAGGCTGGCGGCCGAGGTTGCCCGCGCCAAAGCCCGGCGCCTGGCTCCGCGGCGGCTCATGAGAGGATGCCTACGATGCTGGCGGACATCAGGTTGGCCATGGTGCCCGCCAGCATGGCGCGGATGCCGAATCTGGCGAGTTGCTGGCGCTGTTCGGGGGCCAGCGCGCCGATGCCCCCGATTTGGATGCCGATGGAACTAAAGTTCGCGAAGCCGCAGAGGGCGAAGGTCGCAATGGTGAAGGTGCGCGGGTCGAGCGTGCCCTTGATGGTGCCGAGTTGCGCGAACGCCACGAATTCGTTGAGGACCATGCGGGTGCCGAGGAGGTTGCCGATTTGCGCGGCGTCGTGCCAGGGAATGCCGATGAGCCACGCGACGGGAGCGAAGATCCAGCCGAGGACTTCTTGCAGGTTGTAGGGGAACCAGCCTGCGTGGATGTGGATCCAGCCCATCACGGCGTTGAGCAACGCGAGCAGCGCGAGAAAAACGATGAGCATGGCGCCGACGTTGAGGGCGAGGTGCAGGCCGTCGACGGTGCCCCGAGCAATGGCGCCGAGAACGTTGGCTTCCTTTTCGCTGGGGGGCATTTCGACGCGGCCAGCAGTCAGCGGGTGCTCTGTTTCGGGGACGAGCATCTTGGCCATGAGCAGCGTCCCGGGCGCGGTCATAATGACCGCGGTGAGGAGGTTTTTGGCGTCCGCGCCTCCCACGCGGATATATCCGGCCATCATGCCGCCGGAGATGTGGGCCATGCCGCTGGTCATCACGGTCATCAATTCCGATTTGGTGAGCTTGGGGAGGAAAGGGCGGATGGTGAGCGGGGCTTCCGTCTGACCCATAAAGATGCTGGCCGCGATATTCAGGGACTCCGCGCCGCTGGCGCCCATGATTTTGGTCATCAGCCAGGCGAAGGCTTTGATAATCAGCTGCATGATGCCGAAGTGATAGAGCACGGCGAAGAAAGCAGCGATGAAAATGATGGTGGGCAAGACCTGGAAAGCGAAGCTAAAGCCGAGGTTGGAGTCGGCTTTGCCGATTTCGCCGAAAAGAAAAGCTGAGCCGACGTAGGAAAAGTCGAGGAGCTTTTTGGCCCCCGCGCCCAGGGTGGCAAAGAGCCGCTGGCCAAAGGCCACGCGAAGTACGAAAAGCCCGAGCGCAAACTGCAGGCCGAGTCCCCAGGCGACGGTTTTTAACCTGATGGCGCGGCGATCGGTCGAGAACAGGTAGGCGCCGGCTAGAATCACGGCTATCCCGAGCAGTCCGACGTATCGTCCCATTGATTCTCCCGTATCCCTGGCCGGCGTTTGGTGATCCCGAACGATACTAAAGTTGCGGGTATTTCGGGCAATTTTCTGGCGGGGATTATTCCCGGGGCCGCTGCGCAAATTCTCCGGGAAGCCCTTCCGGGATCCATTCTGGAAGGATCACGCGATGGATCAACTCGGGCAGTTCGCGCGGCGGCGTGGCGGCGATGCTGAAACCTGCGGCCACGAGCGCTTTAGCCTCTTCGAGTTTGTCCTCGGAATTGTAGTGAATGGTCACCAGCGGCTGGTCTTTTGTCACGCGATCCCCGATACGGCAGTGAAATTCGAGACCCACCGCGGGATCGATCCGGTCTTCTTTGCTTGCGCGTCCCCCACCCAGAATCGCCAACGCGATGCCAAACTGCTCGCAATTTGTTTCGCTTATGAATCCCGCCGAAGAGCTCGAGACATCCACGAGCGCGCGCGCTTGCGGCAGGCGTTCCGGGTCTTCAACCACGCGGGGATCGCCGCCTTGCAATGCAATGGACTGCCGGAATTTCACCTTGGCTTGGCCACTGGCGATCATGCGTTTGGCGAGTTGGCGGCCGGCGGCAACGTCCGCGGTTTTTTCTCCGAGGACAAACATCCACGCGGAAAGCTCGATGCTCAGGTCCCGCAAATCGCTGGGGCCGCCGCCGCTTAAGACCTCCAGGCACTCGGCGATCTCGTTGCTATGCCCGGCCATGCGGCCGAGCGGCTGATTCATGTCGGTGATGAGGGCGACAACTTTCTTGCCCATGCGCTCGCCGGTTTCCACCATCACTTCAGCCAGTTCGACGGCGTCTTCTTCGCGTTTCATAAACGCGCCGGAGCCGGTCTTGACGTCCAGCACCAGCGCGTCGATGCCTTCCGCCAATTTCTTGCTCATGATAGAAGCGCAGATCAGGCCGATACTTTCCACCGTGGAAGTAGCGTCGCGCAGCGCGTAGATTTTTTTGTCGGCAGGCGCGATTTCGGAGGTTTGGCCGATCAGCCCCATGCCGCAAATGCGCAGCACCTCATGAAACTGCTCCAAGCTCAGCGAGGTGTTGAACCCCGGGATGGCTTCGAGCTTATCGAGTGTTCCCCCGGTGTGTCCGAGGCCGCGCCCGCTAATCATCGGCACGGTAAGTCCGCCAGCCGCGACAATGGGCGCGAGGATCAGGGAGGTCTTATCGCCGACGCCGCCCGTAGAATGCTTATCCACTTTTTTCCCGGGGATTGCGGAATGATCCAACACCTGTCCGGAATGCAGCATGGCGTCGGTAAGGAACGAAAGCTCCGCGCGATTCAAGCCGCGCAGCCAGGCAGCCATCAGCCAGGCTGCCATCTGATAATCGGGAATTTCGCCGCTCGTGTAGGAAGCGACAAGGAAAGCGATCTCCGCCTCGGAGTGGACACCAGAGTCTCGTTTTTTGCGGATCAGGTCGACGGCGCGCATTTTTTAGCGAGAGCGAAGAAACGGAGCGTAACACCGGGGCACGGCGGCGTCAACGAGACGAGCCGAGGGCCGGCTGGATGCATGCAGGACTAGAGCGGCGGCCCGCCGTCCGGCGGCAAAGCGGTGTTTTGCTCAGCGATGACGTGCCAGCCGCGCGGGGTATTGACAAAGACGTGGGTGACGCGCATCTGGCCGTTGAAATGCTGTCCGCGGTAGTCGCCGCGGAAGGTCCACAAACAGGTGGCCACCGCGGCGTCGCGATAGAGACGCACCTTAACGTCGCTGGCAAGAAACACCTGAAATTTGAGGTCGCCGGATTCCACCACCTGAATCAGGTGGTTGCGATCCACGGCCTGACCGTGCGAAAGCGTGCCCGCAAAGTCGTCGCTATAAACGCGGCGGAAGAAGGTGCCGTTGTTCAGCAGGATAGCGCGCGCGGTCTCGTTCTCGATGTTGACGATTTCCTGGCGCTGCAACTCGGGGTTGACGGGCGTCTCATCGGGATCCTGGGCGCAGATGCACCACGGCAACATCAGTCCGAGGGCCAAAAGCGCGACAATTCTGAACATTCGATAAAGACTCCCTACCGAAATGAGGCCAGGCATCGGCCGGAGGGGCGAAGCGGCTCACTTTTATAATACGAGCGCACCCGAACAACAGACAACGCTGCTTGTCCTTTAAAGCACGGGGATGTGCGCTAGGCTGCACTCGTGGCGTGTTGGCCACCTGGGGCCGAGTGCAGGACGCCCTGCTAGGCCATGGAACAACGATGTCCCGTGGCTCTCGGGCTTATATTTATGAGAAAGCGAAAGGGGGCGGCATCCTTGGCCTAGAGTCAAGCATGCCGGGGGTCAGAAAAAGTAAAGGACGCCGCCTGCCACGGTGAACTGGTTTTTCCTGGTGCCGTTGTCGTACGCGGGCGCGTCAAAATGAGCAGCGGCGGAGGCTCGGTTGGGGAATTGTGTTTCCTGGCAAAGGGCGCGCGGCAGGCCTTTGGCCATCTCGCGCTAAGGCAGAAGCGTTGGTCCGGGATATAGCACGGCGATATCGTTGGCCACGGCGCGCATTTCTTCGTGGATCAGCGCATTGGTCGCGAGAATCACCGGCCCGCCGAGTTCGTACGCCTGGCCGGCAAAATCACTCACCTGTCCGCCCGCTTCCTGTATCAGCAGAACTCCCGCCGCGGTGTCCCATTTCTTGAGTCCAAATTCCCAGAAGCCGTCGAAGCGGCCACAGGCCACGTTGGCAAGATCCAGCGCGGCGGACCCGTCGCGGCGCACGCCGTGCGAGCGCATGGTGAAATCCGAATAGTAGTGGATGTTGGGGCTGGCATTGCGCTCGTGAACGGGAAATCCGGTGCACAGCAGGCTGGTAGAGAGCGAGGCGTTGCGCGAGACGTGAATTTTCGCGCCGTTCAGCGTTGCTCCGCGCCCGGGCGCGGCAGCGAAAAGTTCGTCGCGGTTGGGATCGTAAATCACAGCGCAGTGCAGCGCCGTGCCCCCTTGCGGACCGCCCTTGCGCCGCGCCAGCGCGATCGAGACGCAGTAGCAGGGATAACCGTGGGCAAAATTGGTGGTGCCATCCAGGGGATCAACGTGCCAGCGAAACTCGGAAGTAGCTTCGTGGCCCAAGCCTTCTTCCGCCGCAATTGCGTGCGTGGGAAAGTGTTCTGTCAGGCGCTCGACGATGAACTGCTCGGAACGCTTGTCCGCCTGGGTGACCAGGTCCACTTCCCGCTTGTAGGAGATTTGTGCCGGATGCGTGGACTCCTCGCGAAGGATCGCGCCGGCTTGGCGCGCAATTTCGACCGCAGCTTCGAGATAATCGGTGGTCATACGTTCGAACCGCCGCAGAAAGGCGCGAAAACGCGCCAACGACGGCAGGCAAAAGTATACGTCAGCATTTATTGCGGGCCGGTGAGATAACTTTTGCGGTGCCGCACGTGATACGTGCCGAGGACTTTTACCTCGATATTGCGATAGGTGTTTGCCGGTCCGCGCGGGTCGGGATAATAGCCCAGGCGATATTGCGTGCGCAGTTCGCGGTCGATGCGATCGAAAATAATTCCCAGTTCTTGCGGCGTGTCGGGATAAAACATCGCTCCCCCGGTGGTGTCGGTGATGGTTTCCAGGGCGTGTTCGCCGGCCGTATTGCGGCCGTTTTCGTTTTTCACCGGGCGGATCACGATGGTGTACAGCAGCGCGCCGCTGCGCACCGCCGCTTTTCGCGCGGCCTCGAAATCGTAGCGGCTGGTGGTTTCGCCCGCGTCCGTCACCAGAATGATCACGCGACGGCGCTCTTCGCCGTGTTTTTCCAGCGCGCGGGAGCCGAACACCAGGGCGTCATAAATCGAAGTTCCCGCGCCGCCGGGGATTTTGCGCACCGCGTCTTGCAACTCGCGCACGTTATCCGAGAAGTTCGCGTATTGCGTAACCGTCTCGTCAAAAGCAAACACTGCCAGCCGGTCGTTTGGCCGCAACACCTGGCGGATGAAATGCGCCGCCGCTTCCTGCTCAAATGCGAACTCCTTGTGCGCGCTGAGGCTCGAATCGATCATCAACGCCAGATCCAGAGGCTGCGTGGTCTCCGCGTCGAAAACCGAGATTTTCTGTTGCACGCCTTCTTCGAAAATCTGGAAGGCTTCGATGGGCAAGTCGGGCGCGGGACGATTGTTGTCGTCGAGAACGCTGGCCAGCACGCTCACCAGATTCACGGTGACGCGAATGTGTCCGCGTTGATTCGTGGCCTCTTGCGATTCGCTCGGCGCGGTGCTCGGAGTATCCAGCGACGGCTGCATGATGGGCACCGGCGGGCCGGCGGGAACACCGGCGTTGTTGCCCTTGCTGGACGCGGGTTTCTTCACTGCCGAGGAGGTGCTGGCGTTGGACGTTCCGCTGGAGGGTCCGTTCGATGGGTTGCTGCTGGATTCGCCGTTCGATGAGGTTCCGGGGGTGCCCGCGGCCGGAGAATTTGTTTTCCTTTGCGCCCACGGCGGGCGGTTCGGATCGTCCTGGGCGTGTCCCGGAATCGCCGCGGAACTCGCCAGGATCCCCGCGAGCACCAGAGAAAAACAGTGTGGCCAGCGAGGGAACCCGGCGGCGTGTGCTTGGGCTCTTGTCATTAGGGGTTAAGATGCGGGTTTCGCGGCAGGTGCCGCCCCCGAAGGCCCTTCTGAATCCGCCACCGGAGCCGGGGGAACCTCGCCGTCAGCCCACACTGCGCCATCGGCGAAAAATTCCTTTTTCCAGATAGGCACCATGCGTTTCAGTGTATCGATGGCCCAGCGGCAAGCCTCAAACGCCGGCGCCCGGTGCGCGGCGCTCACGGCAATGAACACACTGGTCTCCTTAATTTCGAGACGGCCGAGGCGGTGCACCATAGCCACACGGTTAATGGCGAATTTCTCGTGCAGTTGCGCGGCAATCTCGCGCATTTTCTCGAGCGCCATGCTCTCGTAGGCCTCGTATTCAAGGTACAAGGTGCTCCGTTCGTGCGTGTGGTCGCGGACACAGCCATCGAACGTCACAATCGCGCCATTTCCCGGCGTGCGCACGTGTTCAACGAGCGCGTCCGCAAAAATCCGTTCGCGCGTCAACTCGACGCAATCTTCGTGGCATCCGGGCTTTTGGGTCATATATCGAACAGCTGCAAAATCAATGGCCGATCTAAGAGACGCGCTACCTACCCGCCGCTTACGGGTGGCAGAAAAGCAACTTCATCGCCGGAATGCACGGCGGTGTCCCAATCTACAAACTCCCGGTTTCGCGAAGCCGCCACCGAGCCCCGGAACTCCGCCAGCCGCGGGCAGCGCTCCGCGTAATAAGCAAAAATACCGGCAATGGGAGCGCCGTCGGTCAGCGCAAAGGTGTCCTCGCCACGGCCGACAATCTCCCGCAGCCGCCCGAAAAACAACACCTTGGCTGTCGCACCGCCCATCTCGCGATTGTAACCCTATCTTCTACGCACGGAAACCGACGGCGCTTGACCGGGCCCCGTTCGCGGAGGCACAGCGACCGGCGTATAATCCAGTTGACGGTCAACTGTCTCTTACCGCGCTCAGGAAACCGCCCATAGGGTAATCGCTCGTGACCAAGGCACCCCAACACGTATCGAACGCCGAACGCGCGCTGCTTGTCGGTCTTGGCTGGAAACGCGCGCCGCGCTTCCCCGGGATGCCTCTGGGCGAACAAGGACGCGAGTCGTTGCTCGAGCTCGTGGAACTCGCAACCAGCGCCGGCGCCGCCATCGTTTCGACGGTCTTCCAGGTGCGCGAGTCTGCCGATCCTGCGACGCTCGTCGGCCGCGGCAAACTCGATGAAATTCGCGCCGAATGCAACGCGCATCAGGCGCAACTGATTATATTCGACAGCAATCTGTCTCCGGTGCAGCAGCGCAACATTGAAGAACTGACCGAGCGCCGCGTCATCGACCGCACGCAATTGATCCTGGATATTTTTGCCCGCCACGCGCGCAGCCGTGAAGGCCAGCTCCAGGTGGAATTGGCGCAACTCAACTACATGCTGCCGCGACTCACCGGCAAAGGCACGGCCATGTCCCGTCTTGGCGGCAAAAGCGGCGGGGGAGGCTCGGGAGGCGCGGGCGGAGGCGCAGGGCGCATCGGCGTTCGCGGTCCCGGAGAAAAAAAACTGGAAACCGATCGCCGCCGCATTCGCGACCGCGTCAGCAAAATCAAAAAGGCCATCGAAGAGGTACGCAAGCAACGCGCGCTGCGCCGCGAGGCGAGGAACGCCGTGCCACTCGGCACCATCGCGCTGGTCGGTTATACCAACGCGGGAAAATCCACGCTGTTCAACGCCCTCAGCAAGGCCGAAGTTCTGGTGTCCTCGCGCATGTTTGCAACGCTCGACCCCACCATTCGTGCACTGCGCTTGCCGTCCAATCGCCGCGTGCTGCTCTCGGACACCGTCGGTTTTATCCGCGACCTTCCGAAAGGCTTGCTGACCGCCTTCCGCGCCACGCTCGAAGAAGTGCAGGAAGCCGCGCTGATCTTGCACGTTAGCGATGTCGCGAATCCCCATCACGCCGAGCTGGACGGCGAAGTCCGCAAAATCCTCGACGAACTCGGCGTTGCCGACCGTCCCGTCCTGCGCGTCCTGAACAAAATCGACCGCCTCGCGCCCGAGGAACGCAAGGCGCTCTCTATAGGCACAAGCGAAAATGGCGACCTCCCGGGCGCGCAAAACGACGCGGAAAACCTGGCTTCCTCGGCTGGCGCAGATCACGCCCCGGTGCTGGTCTCCGGCCTGACCGGCGAGGGCCTCGATGAACTGCTTCGCCGCATCGACCAGACCATGCCTACCGACCCCAGCGTAGCCGTCTCGCTGCGCATGCCCTTAACCGAGGGTCGCAAGCTGGCCCTGATCCACGCGCTCGGCCGGGTGCTTCGCTCGGAAGTCGATGATTCGCATATGTTTCTCGACGCGGAGGTCCCGGAATCCGTGGTCCGCAGCCTGCGCCTGAAGGATTATCAGTTTGCGGGAACATTCCCCGTTGCCGTCGCGTAGATAGTTCTAGGAGCCTGTCGCCATGATCGCCCTCGTTCTCTGGTGCTTCTTGTTTATGATTTGTTGGCCGTTGGCGCTGCTAGCCCTCATCGCCTACCCCTTCATCTGGTTGCTGACATTGCCGTTCCGCATCGCCGGAATCGCCGTCCACGGGGTCTTCGCCCTGCTCACCGCCATCTTCATGCTCCCCGTCCGTCTGCTCCGCGGCCCACGCCTAATCTAGGCGATCAAGGTACAATCGTCGCTTCGCGCCCGTCTGTCGGCGTGTCATTCCAAGCGAAGCGAGGAACCCGCTTGCTGAAGAGAAGCACACGCATCTCCCTGCTGGGCGGACTCCTGGCCCTCCTGCCGGCAACTTCCTGCGCGCAGAAGCCCCTGCGCTTGAGCCCGGCGCAAATCGCGCAGGAGGTGCGCGACTATCGCACCAACAACGAAGACCGCATCATCCGCGAGCTTTGCGATTTCCTGGCGATACCCAACGTCGCTTCGGATACCGTAAACATTCAGAAAAATGCCGCGCAACTCGTCGAATTGCTCGAAGCGCGCGGCATTGAAACGCATCTGCTCAGTATCAAGGATCGCGGTCCCGTGGTTTTCGGCAAACTCACCTCGCCGGAAGCCACGCGTACCATTATTTTTTACGCGCACTACGATGGGCAGCCGGTGGATCCCGCGGCCTGGACGGATGGAAAACCATTCGAGCCTGTCCTGCGCAGCAAGGCCATCGAGGCCGGCGGCAAGCGTATCCCGTTTCCTGAAAATTCGGCGCAGCGTCCTGCCATCTACGAAGACGACTGGCGCATCTACGCGCGTTCGAGTTCCGATGACAAGTCGCCCATTATCGCGCTGCTGGCCGCGATTGACGCGTTGCGCGCAAAGAACATTCCGCTCTCGGTGAATCTGAAGGTCCTCCTCGAAGGCGAGGAAGAAGCCGGCTCGCAAAACCTCGAACGCACGCTGCTGCTGCACCGCAATCTGCTCGACGCCGACGTCTTGATCACCGGAGACGGCCCGGTGCACCAGAGCGGGCGCCCCCTGGTGTTCTTCGGCAACCGGGGCGTGCTTGGCCTGGACATCACTACCTATGGCCCGGTCCGGGCCCTGCACAGCGGTCACTACGGGAATTGGGCCCCCAATCCCGCCCTCGAATTGGCGCGCCTTCTGGCATCGATGAAAGATGAAACGGGGCGGGTGTTGATCCCGGGCTTCTACGATGATGTTGTGCCGCTCGGGCCGGTGGAGCAGAAAGCTCTCTTGGCTATGCCTGACAACGACGCGCAGCTCGCCCACGACCT
>JBEKSZ010000028.1:0-37120 GCA_049516615.1 Candidatus Acidiferrum sp.
CGGGGGCACCATGCTGGTCGCTCCGGACGCCGATCCCGCGGATGGCTTGATCGAATTCGTGCGCTGGGGACCGATCGGCAGGCTGAAACTCCTGTGGCTGTTGCCGCGGCTTTATGATGGCACCATCACGCAACATCCTCTGGCGTCGCGTAAGGCCGTCCGCAAAGTGGAGTTTAATGTCGGCGAAGCGGTGGATGTGACCGTTGACGGCGAAGTCTTCAACGTGGAAATGCGCACGCTCGAAGTTCTTCCCGCGGCCGTGGACGTCTACATATGAAGAGTTTGTGGGAGGTGGTGCGCAGCGCGCTGCTGTGGGCTGTGACACTGCTGCATTTTTTTGCCGCCGTGCCGGTGCTGATTTTTCTGGCGGTCTTTCTCGATCCGCGCAAGCACGATTGGCTGCAACGCGCTCTTTGCCGGCGCATTGCTCTTTTTTCCGGCGCGCGCGTGGTGGCGCAGCGTTCGCCGGGTTTTGACCCGCAACGCACTTCGTTCTTCATGGTCAACCACGTGAATCTGTTCGACCCGTTCCTGCTGTACTGCGCCATTCCGCAACACGTGCGAGGCTGGGAGTTGGAATCGCATTTCAAAATTCCTGTCTATGGCTGGCTGATGTACCGCTTCGGCAACGTCCCGGTTCCCGACGTGCGCCGGCCTTCGGATTTGAAACGCCTGTGGCGCTTGACGCGTGAGGCTCTCGACAGCGGCACCAGCTTGATCATCTTTCCGGAAGCCAAGCGCACGCGCGACGGCCGCGTCGACGAATTTGAAGACGGCGGATTTCGCCTCGCGCAACAGCTCGGCGTGCCCATCGTGCCCGTGACCCTGGTGGGTTCTTTCGAGCACTTTCGCACCGGTCACTGGATGCTGCGCCCCCACACCGTGACCATCGTGCTGCACGACACCATCGACACATCCGGGATGAAAAAAGAAGATGTCCCGGCCCTGCGCGATCGGGTCCGCGAAGTAATCGTGGCTCCGCTCAGAAAATCCTGAACGGGGAAAAGTTTATTGCGCCAGTTTGATGCCCGGCAAGGTACGACCCGCGCGGGTCTCCTGCCAGGTGTAATAGATGCGGTGAATCACGGTGATGGTCGAGACCACGGCGATGACCCACAGCACCGGCCCCATGCGGTTGTTGAACAACCCCCCGATGATCAGCAGCACCAGGCGCTCCGGGCGCTCCATAAATCCCACTTTGCACAAGGGAATCAACGACTCGGCCCGCGCCCGCGCGTAGCTGACCATCACCGAACCTGCGGTGGCCACTGCGGATAACACCACATAAGGAGTGCGGCCGCTCACGGAGTAATACACCAGCAGCCCCATGTACAGAGCCATATCGGCGTAGCGATCCAAGGTGGAATCGTAGAAGGCGCCAAACGCGGTAACGCGCTTTTGCCGGCGCGCGACCTGCCCGTCGAGCATGTCCAGGAATCCGGCAAAGAAAATGATCAACGCTCCGGTGCGGAAATTGCCCACCGCAAAACTGGCCGCCGCCGCGAAATTCACGAGCAAGCCCAGAAACGTAAGCACGTTGGGATTAATACCCGTCGCGGCGATCACGCCAACGATCTTGTCCAGCAGCCACTTGCCGCCGCTTCCGATACCCCCTGTAAATGTCGCCATAGGTATTCGCTTAGTGTCTCAAACGCGCACGGATTTCGCGAAATTCCTCGATGCTTCGGCCGGCACGCGGATTTTCTGACGCATGCTACAACAACGGCGAAGGTTCCGGCAAATTTGCCCTCCTGCAGCGACCGCTTCATCGATGCTGGGAATTCAGGATTTGGTCTTGACGCTGCGTGGATCTCGGCCTAGAGTCCCAAACACCCGCCCATGCCGGCATTCCTTATGAGCAATCTAAACATCCAGGCAGAGCATGCAGCTTGACCGTCGCAACTTTTTAATCAGCGCGGGCTCCGGATTGGGTTCGGCCTGGCTCTCCGCTCATTGGCCGGCTGCTCTCGCCGCCAGCGCGCACGCCCGGGCGGCGGCCGCTTCCGGCCTCCCGGCAAAGTTTGAATTTTTTACCGCCGAACAGGCCAGGGAAGTCGCGGCCATCTCCGCGCGCATCATTCCTTCCGGCGATACGCCCGGCGCAAGCGAAGCCGGCGCCGTCTATTTCATCGACCGGGTGCTCACCAGCGTTGCGGCAGAGACGCAGCCCATCTACCGCGATGGCCTGGCGCAGTTCGAGGAAGACTTCGCGGCTGCGTTCCCGAACGTTGGAAAATTTTCCGCGGCCTCGGGCGAACAACAAGACCAGTTTTTACACGCCCAGGATTCTCCCGCGAAAACCGCGGGACGCCGCCGCCGCGTCCCGGAGGGCACGGCCAGCTTCTTTGAGACCATCCGCACTCACACCATTGCCGCGTTCCTGATCGATCCCGAGTCCGAATATGCCGGCAATCGCAGCGGTGTTGGGTGGCAGGTCATCGGGCGCGAGCCCGCTCACTCCTTTCAGTCGCCGTTCGGTTTCTACGACAAGAACTATGCCGGCTGGAGCCCGGCCTCCCCCGCGGAGAAAGCCAAATGAAGGTGGAAACCCCAAAATACCGGACATCCGAGGAAGTCGACTTCGTGATCGTCGGCTCTGGCGCCGCCGGCGGAATACTCGCGAAAGAATTGGGAGGCCATGGCTTCAGCGTGGTGGTTCTCGAGCAAGGTCCTTATCTCACCGAATCCGATTTCGTTCACGACGAAATCAAGGTTCTGCAGGAAGATCTGCTTACCAATCATCCCAAGTTGCAGCCCAGCACCTTTCGCAAAACGCCGCAGGATAAAGCCAAACTGCAGCGCGCGCTGGTCTATGGACGGCTGGTTGGCGGCACCAGTGTGCATTTCACTGCAAATTTCTGGCGTCTCCATGAAATCGATTTCATCGAGCGCAGCAAGCTCGGCGCCATTCCCGGCGCCAACTTCGTGGATTGGCCGATCACTTACAGCGATCTCGAGCCGTACTACAGCAAAGTCGAATGGGAGATTGGCGTTTCCGGACTCGCCGGCGCCAGCCCGTTCGATCCGCCGCGATCCCGGCCCTATCCCATGCCGCCTTTGCCGGTGAAGGCTTCGGGCGTCATTTTTGAGCAAGCCGCCAGAAAAATGGGCTGGAACCCTTTTCCGGCACCCATGGCCATTCTCTCGCAGCCCCGCGAAGGGCGCAGCGCCTGTGTCAACTGCGGCTTTTGCCTGGCATTCGGCTGCGAAGTCGGAGCCAAGTCCAGTTCGCTGGCCACCGCGGTGCGCATGGCGGAGAATACCGGGCACGTCGAAATCCGCCCAAACTCCTACGTCCATCGCATCGAACTCGACGGCCGGGGCCGCGCGACTGGCGCGGTTTATTTCGACGCCCAGCGCAGCGCGCACCTGCAAAAGGCCAAGGCCGTGATTGTTTCCGCCAATGGAGCCGAGACCCCGCGCCTGCTCCTGCTCTCCGCCAACAGGCAATTTCCCAACGGCCTGGCCAACTCGAGCGGCATCGTCGGCAAGCACCTGATGCTCAACTCGGGCTCGATGTCCATGGGGGTCTTCGATGAACCGCTCAACGACTATAAAGGTTTTGCGGTAAGCCGGATTCTTCACGACTTCTACGAACTGGACACGCAAAAGCTGGGTTTCTACGGCGGCGGCGGCCTTGATGCCCGTTTCGACGTCACCCCCATCGGTTTCGCCATGGGCTTGCTGCCTCCCGACACGCCGCGCTGGGGCGAGGAATTCAAGGCCACGCTGCACCGCAATTTCACCCGCACCATGGAAATCATGGGCCATGGCACGTCGCTTCCCGTTGAGAGCAACAGCTTTTCACTCGATCCCGAGGTGAAGGACGCCTGGGGTTTGCCGGCCCTGCGCATGACCTACAAAGACCATCCCGACGATCTGAAACTTTCCAAATTTCTCAGCGACCGCTCCATGGAACTCCTGGACGCCGCCGGGGCCAAGCAAAAATGGACTTTCCCTCCCGTGGAGCAGGAGTTCGCCGTGCACCTGCTGGGCACCTGCCGCATGGGCAAGGACCCCCGGACCTCGGTCATCAATCCCGATCACCGCACGCATGATGTAAAGAACCTTTTCCTCTGCGATGGCAGCAGCCTGGTGACCTCCGGCCGCGGGCAGCCCACCATGACCATCGAAGCCTTGGCTTTCCGCGCCGCCGATCGCATTACGGCTCTGGCCAAAACAGGCGAACTCTCCGCCGCCTGAAGCGACCGGGAGCTGCTCTGGCCGATTCCCGCGTCGGGCAGAGCTTCTCTTGCTACACTTTTCGCAGAGAGGCGTGAACCCCTGATGAGCGAGCCGAATGCGTGCCGGGTTTTTTCGCGAGGCCAATTCTTCTGCGCAGCGGCAACTGTCGCCGCCGTGTTTTTAGGAATTCTCGCGGCCCGCGCCGCGCGCCCGCAAGCGTCCCCCGACGCCGCGGCAAAAACCGCCGCACAGCAATTCAAAAATATCGAGGTGCTCAAAGACATTCCCGCGGACCAGCTGATTCCCGCGATGCAATTCATCGCCGCCTCCCTCGGCGTTGAATGCGAATACTGTCACGTGCGCGGCGCGTTCGACAAAGACGATAAGAAAACCAAGGTGACGGCGCGCAAGATGATCACCATGATGATGGCCATCAACAAGGACAACTTTGAAGGGCACCGCGAAGTTACCTGCTACTCCTGCCACCGTGGCGCAGCCGAGCCTGTCGGCACCCCGGTAATCAGCGGCGAAGAAATCGCGCCCGCCGAGCAGCCTCTGGAAAGCGCCAAAGCCGCGCTGCCCGCCGCGGATCAATTGCTCGAGAAATATCTGGCGGCCGTAGGCGGCGCCGCGGCGCTGCAAAAAATCACCAGCCGGGTAGCCCAGGGCACCGCGAGCTTTGCCGGCCAGAAAGTTTCCGTGGATCTTTTTGCCAAGGCTCCCGACAAGCGCCTTTCCGTCATGCATCTGAAGGATGGCGAGAGCCTGACGGCGTTCGACGGGCACCAGGGCTGGCTCAGCGTTCCAAGCCGGGTGCATATGATGTCGGCGGCGGAAAATGCCGCCGCCAGCATCGACGCGGACTTCTATTTGCCGATCGATATCAAATCCCGTTACGAAAAATTCCGCGTGGAACCGGGAGAAAAAATTGATGGCCAGGAAACCTATCTGCTCACGGGACGCAAAGAAGGCCAGCCGCCGCTGCGCCTCTACCTCGACGTGCAATCGGGATTGCTTCTGAGACTCGTGCGCTACGCCGAAACGCCTCTCGGCCGCAACCCCACGCAAGTCGACTACGCCGACTATCGCGAAGTCGATCGGATCAAGATTCCATTCCGCTGGACGCTGGCGCGCCCCGGCAACCGCTTCACCATCCAGCTTGAGCAGGTGCAGCAGAATGTGTCCGTTGACGACGCCAAATTTACCCCGCCACCACCGCCACCATCGCCTCCGCAAAAACCGGGCGGGCGTTGAGGGCCGGTTCCGGGGCACCGGCTCCTTCCTCTGGAACACGCGCGCGGCGGCCGCAGGCGAAAACGGCAATCGCTCTATTCCTTCTTCGCCGGAGCCTCGGGGGTCGTCGGGATAGCGAGCGGTTCCTTCGCATCGCCTTCTTTTTTGCCGGGTTCCTGGCCTTTGGCATCCTTGCCGGCCTCCCCGGGAGCTCCGCTTTCCGTGCCCGTTTTGTCCCCAGAGGCGTCCCCGGGTTTCGGCTGGTACAGCACAATGATGGAGATCCGGCGGTTCGATGAATCCTTGGGGTTCTCAGGCAAACGCAATCGTTGGTCTGCAAATCCCCGCACCTGGGTGACCTGGTCGGGGCGAATGTTGTGTGCTTGCATGAGCCGCCTGGCGGAATTGGCGCGGTCCGAGGATAGCTCCCAGTTGGTGTAGAGAGCGCCCGGACCGTAAGGCACGGAATCAGTGTGGCCCTCAATGGCCAGCTTGTTCGGAAGGGTGCCAATCTTTTCCGCCAGCGCGTCGATCAATTCCGCGCCGTCACCGGTGATCTTCGCGCTGCCGCTGTCGAAAAATGTGCCTTTCGCGGATTCCGTCAGTTCGATGCGCAGTCCCTCGCTGGTTATGGTCAGAACTATGTGGCTTTTGAGCTTCTCAAAATCGGGAACTTCGCTGAGGGACTTTTCGATATCCTTCTTCAGATCCTCCATACTCTCTTTTTTGACCACGACGCTTGCGGGCCCCTTTAAATCGCTGCCGACTTTGCTGGAGGTTCCCGAGGGATCGCGAAAATATCCGCTGATGGCCTCCTGCACCGGTTTGCTGGTGTTCATGAGCCACAGCACGATGAACAGGGCCATCATGGCGGTGACGAAATCCGCATACGCGACTTTCCAGGCCCCGCCGTGATGCCCGCCGTGCGCGGCCTTCTTCCTAATGATGATCGTCGGGCCGGTCTTCGGATCCGCCACGGTGCCCCTTTCCCTCAGGCTGCGGGCGCTTCCTCAGCCTTGCCCTTGATGTACTTCTCCGCCTCCTGAAAACTCGGCCGTACGTGACCGGGTATCGAACGGCGGCCATATTCGACCGCGATGACCGGTGGTGAGCCCTTCATGAACGCCACGATGATGGCGCGCAACACCTGGTAGTAGGAATGTTCTTCTTCTCCGATTTTGGTCATGCTGCTGGCCACCGGCCCCACGACCCCGTAACACATCAAAATACCCAGGAACGTTCCGACCAGCGCCGCGGCCACCTTTTTTCCAATCTCCTCGGGGGGCCCGCCGAGCGAACCCATGGTGATCACCACCCCCAGCACCGCGGCCACAATTCCAAGACCGGGCAGTGCGTCCGCCACGGTCGAGAGCGCGCCGACGGTAACACTGCCGCCGTGATGGTGCGCATCCATGTCCACTTCCATCATCTGGTCGACGTCAAAGGCTTCCACGCCGCCTCCCGAGGCCATGCGGATGGTGTCGCAAACAAAATCCAGCGCGTGATGGTCTTTGAGGAATTTCGGATATTTGGAAAGCACGGGGCTTTTGTCCGGCGCGTCGCTGTCGGCTTCAAGGGCCATCAAGCCCTCTTTTCGCGCCCGGCTGAGCAGTTCGTACATCATTTTCAGAGTTTCCAGGTACGCCGCCTTGTTGTACTTCGACCCGCCGAACGCTCCGGTAACTCCCCCGATGATGCTCTTCAGCACGTGCATCGGATTGGCGATCAACAGCGTCCCTATCGCGGCTCCGCCGATGGTCACGACCTCCGCGGGCTGTATCAGCACCTTGATCGGGCCGTGCTCCATGAGGAAGCCGCCCACCACGGCGCCGAAAACCACCACGATGCCGATGATTATGAACATACGCGCCGCTCGAAGAAATTTTCCAAAGATGGCTGCATCCGCAAAGTCCTACTCCTTGTCGATCCCCACGCGGTCTCCGCCCTGATCGCGGCTTTCCTGCAATTGCGCCTCGGCGCGCCCCAGCACGCCATCGAGGGTGTCTCCCTTGCGCGCCTCGGTGGCGCCGATCGACAGCGTGATCGGCAGCACATCGCCCCACCATTCGATCTTTGCCATGGCCGCCATTTTGCGCAGGCGCTCCGCGGTCTTTCGCGCTTCCTCGCTGGTGCATTCCTGCAATATGGCGAGAAACTCGTTCTCCTGCCAGCGTCCCACCGAATCCGTGGGGCGCAGCGAGAGCTCCAGCGTCTGTCCCACGGTGCGCACCAGGGCGGCCAGCGCACCCGGACCATGGCGTTTTTTGATGGTCTCCATCTGATCCAGCGCCACGCACAGCACTGCGAAGGGCACGGGGTGCTCGGCGAAGGTGCTGAGCAGTTCGCGCAAATGCGACTGCATCATTCCGTGGTTCAACACCCCCGAGGTACGATCGAGGCAGCCGTATGCGGCCAGTTTGCTTTGTCGCCGCTCCCAATCGGACACCGCGATGGTTTCCTCGAAACTCTCTACTGCGCCGATGATCGTTCCACGCTCGTCGCGGAGCGTGCTTACGCGCAGCCGGGTCGGAATCCGGTGTCCGGAGCGATGCCGCAGCGAGGCTTCCAGACTGATCTGCTTGCCGTCCCGCATGGCGGTAACGGCCGGCGCGGCGTCGCCAGACAGATCGTTGTTGTCCATGTCCACCCCGCCCAAAAATCCTTCGCGTACCGACCGTCCAATGACCTCCTGGCGCAGGAACCCGGTTAGCCGCTCCGCCTGGCGATTCCACAGCACGATCTTTCCGCTCTGATCGACGACCGTCACGCCCATCGACAGGACGTCGATCACTGCCAGCAGCACCTCCGGGCTGTCCATCCTCGGCATGCACACACCTCTCCTGCGCAAGCGCATTCGTCACCGCATCTTTGCTTCCACCCCGCGAGCGTTCTTTGCGCGAGGGGTTGTTGCGGACGGCTGGCTGGCAATCGGTTGCGAAATCGCCGATTAGGCACACAACCAGAGGAAATGCACTGCGCGAGGTTCAATTTTGGGATGGAATCGTACCGCTTCGGCCCACCGGGCGATGCTGCCCGGTCGCCCGCCTGGCCGTCGCCCGGGCGTCCTGGCTCCCCGCGGGCGATCCGGGCAAGCCGAGGCTTAGGATTTCTAATCTTACCGAGGCTTGCGCGCCGTGCGGGTTCAGGACTTCTTTTGCGGAACCTTGGCGCCTTTTTTCCGCGCTTCCGACAGTCCGATAGCAATGGCCTGCTTGCGCGAGGTGACCACTCCGCCTTTGCCGCCCTTGCCGGATTTGAGCGTGCCGCGTTTTTCGCGATGCATCGCCGATTTTACGCTTTTGGCGGCAGCGGGTCCGTACTTGCGTTGGCCAGCTTTGCGAGACGAGGAAGATTTCTTGGCAGGCATAATCATTCTCCCGGAGGTTAGAGAACGCGACAGGCGCAAAAGGGTGCGAGAAAAAGTACCTTAAGGAGTTCCTACAGGGAAGACACCATGCGGGCAATTGCGTCGTCAAAGGAGGCCTTGCCGTCGAGGTACGGCTGCCAGAAGCGCGTCAAAACTTTTAAATAGTCGTCCCACCCGCGCTGATAAAGACCTTCCTTGACCGCATAGGGGGTATACCCGCCGCCCGGGGTGTCGCCGTCTCCTGCGTCGGCAATGAGTGTGCCGTCAGTCGGCCGGTCGTTGGCCGCGGTCATCACCGGGCGGATCACCTCGCCGGTGGTGTAGAAAATCAACGCATGCCAGAGGTCGCGCGGAATGGCCTTGTCGCGCTGCTTGCATTCGCGGGCGATGGCCAGCTCCACGGGTTCCGCGATACCGTGCGAGGCTTCGTGGAACAGCACTTCGAGCGCCTGGGCACTCTGATTCCGGCGGTCGAGGCTCGAAATCATTACGCGCAGGGGGTCGAGCGTCGTGTAAGCGCCCGACCAGTTGGCGTATGCGGAAACGTCCACGCGAATTTTGTTTTTGGGCCAGCGCGTCTGGTAGATCGACGCCAGGCGCTCGGAGAGGCCGACGCCTTGCTCCCGCACGAGGGGGGCGACGCGCGCGATCCAGCCGCGGTTGGCTCGATCGTGTTGCACCCAGAAGTGCGCTCGATAGACCACTCCGGCAGCTTCGAGCAACCGCGTGATGTCGCCGGGCAGGCCCGCATCGCAGGTCTTTTTTTTCGTCCCGGAGAGTTCCTCGCAGTCCTCGAAATCTCCCAGCTGATTTTTCAGCAGGATCAAATCATTGCTGAACAAGAGGTCGCGCGTGGCGTAGTTCGCGGCATAATAATTCACCGCGTCGTTCCACGCGCGCTGTTCCGCGGGCGTCAGCGTAACCTGCGGCAGCGCGGTCGCGTCTTCGACCGGGTGAGCGTACTTTCCCGGCTGGTGCTCAACGGGAGTGATGCGCGCTTTGGCCTCGTGGTAAAGCGTGTGATGCAGATTCAGCCAGAACCCGCTGTGAAATTCAAAAACCGGCAGCGGCCCGAACATCGAATCGTTTTGGGCCCGCGCCCCCGCGCAGGAGACCAGCAGCAAGCTGGCGCCCATCACTAGGAATGCCGCACGAAGATAGGAGGGACCGGAGCGCATTTAGGAATCGCATGATAGTAGCGTCAAGCGGTTTCGGTTACAAACGCGAATTAAGAGAATTCTGACACCTGTTGTTGGGCGCAAGGGGGCCGGACGGCGCGCTAGCGCGGCGCGCTCATTCCGAATGGCGAGGGCAGCGGCTCGGACAAAGCCACGACCTCCCCGATCCATTCCCGCAACACCGCACATTGCTCCTCGGGTACGGGTCGCGCAAACTCGAGGCCCATACCGAGCCTCGGAACCATATACGCCACGCGGGCCTGCGCACTGAATGTGCGCCCCCCGTGCTCAATGTGCACCCACAGCGGAGTGCCGGGATCGATCGGATTGAGGGTGTCGAGATAACAACCGCTCAGGCTTATGTCCGAGCAGCGCTGTTTGATCACCGAACGGGTAATCAGGTCGGTGGTTTGCGCGTCCATATTCACCGAATAGCGAAGCGCTTCGCGCCGCTCCGCCGGTTGATCCGGCATGCAGGTCTCCTGAGCCTCCTGAGACCTGAAGGACGCATTGCCCCGAGGGGCAACGCACGGGTAGGTAGAGAGATGACCCTCTTTAAATTGTGCGAGGAACCGTTCCGCAAAGCAAGAAAGTCAAGCAGGTTGCGGGCCGTAAGTGTAACGGTGGGCCCCCAGGGACCCCGGCAAAGCGAGCAGTCCGCTCTGGGAGCAGGGCGGCAAGTCCCAGGCGCAGCGGAAGTTGCGCATCAAAATCCGAGCGCTCGGACGAGATCAGGGTCAACGCGCCGCGCTCACGCCGGAAGCTTGCGGAGCCGCAGTGCGGCGTCAGCAATCCAGTCCTTGAGAATACCAACTTTTTCCAGCGCCAAGGGGCCGACGAAGGCTACGCCCATTCCCGCGGCCCACGCGGAATAGGCTACGCGGGCCGTACAATCAAAAACAACGCCGCCCTCTTTCATGCTGAGGCGTATCGGTGTGCCCGCCGGATAGGGATTGGCGGTGGTAATGTAGCAACCGCTGATGCTGATATTCGTGCACTCCGCGTTCAGCGTGGCGTACGTTCCGAGATCGGTGATCTGCGCTTCGATCCGTACCGCGTAACGTTCCGCTTCCCGCCGCTCGGCACCCCGCGGTTCTCCTGCGTTGTTCGACATAGCCTTCTCCTGAAGCCTCAGGAGACCCGCAGGGCGCGCCGTTACGGGTCGCGCGGGAACCAGGAGGACATGACCCTCGCAGAGTTTCAACCAATCCGTGCGATTACGCAACCGCAGGAACGGCGGAGGCGCTAATCAGTAATCGATCGCCGCCGGGGCTACTCGACCTTCGGATCGGTCGCCTGCCCGATGGCCCCTTTGTGGTCGCCCGCGTGAATCCCGCCGCCGGCGTCGCGAAAGAACGAACGACGTCCGGTGACGCCGTACGGCGACGGCGAAGCGGCGAGCTCGTACTGCGCCACCGCGCCGAGCGTGCTGGCTCCCAAGACCACGTAGCGGTACGCGTAACCGTCCTTTAGCCCGGATGCCAGGTCAGCGTCGAGCAGATCGGCCGCTTCGGGTGAGGGCTTGCCTTTGCTTTTGCCCGAAGGCGAAGCGGGCGGCGGGCCGAGTTTGACCAGCGTATCGGGCAGGCGCGTGTAGGTATGGCGATACGTCTCGATGGCCTCCGCCACCTGTTTCAGCGTTTCAAGCGCCGCGGCTTCGTTGGCGCTCATCTCCTCGGCGTTCCACTCCACCTCGAGCGAGGGAAGATCGAGCAGCACCAGTCCCAAAGAGAGCAGCCGCCATTGATTCTCTTCGCGGACCAGCCCCATATTGATGCGCACCACGTCCGTGCCAGCGGGGTCCGTGGCGTCCCGGAGTTCCACGGGCAGAAAGGCGAGATTGTCCGTTTGATCCGCGCCGCCGATCTGAATTTCCGCCGCGCCATCCGGCGTTTCGCAACGCACTGTGGGGCGGCCGGAGGGATTCAGCGAGGTACTCGGCTTGCCCGGCTGGCTGAGCAACACGAAGCGCTTCATCAGCGCGATGCGCGCGGCCGGAGTCATGCGCGCGAAGGCTTCCTTGTTGCGGGCGGTAAGAAATTTACCGAAATCGAGCTGCGACTGGGAACACGCCGCGGATAGCGCTTCGCTCAGCGCGCCGTACGCTCCGGCGGCCACCACCGGGGTCGCCGGCCCGGGCGCGGAACTGGATTCCTGCGCGAAACTGGCCACCGCGAACAGCGCCGAGAAAATAACGCCGCGGCAGACTTTCCAAGCGGCACCCGAGCCCGGGCGCGGAACTGGCAGCGAAAAATAAGTCCGGGGAAGGTCGTTGGCGGCCACCTTCTTCATTCAGTCCTTCGCGACCGCAAGAATGGCGGCGAGATTCTGCGTGAACGCGGAGCGCGGCATTACCTCGCTGCAGCCCGCGGCCTGCGCCTCGGCGGCCAGCTCGCGCTGCACGTGCGAAAGAAACGCCACCACGCGGAGGTCGGGGTGGGTCTCGCGCAACTGCCGGATCGCGGCAATGGGGTTGCTCCTGGCGTTCAGGTCCACCACCACGAGTTTCGGCTGCGGTTCGAGCAATGTGCGCAGCGCCCCTTCGGTGGTGGCAACCTTTACCTCCACCCCGAGATGCTTGGCGGTTTCCGCGATCTTCATCTGAAAAAATATATCGTCCATCAAGGCAACCACTCTACCCATGAGAAGGTCCTTTCCCCGCGCGAGTTGTATGGATTTGCTTCCGCCAGCAGCCGGCTTCTCGATGCGGGCGCCTTTGCAAGTGGGGATGCCAGAAAACAGGCGGGCCGAGAAAAGTCCGGCCGGGACTAGTGGCTCCCGCCGGGACTGTGCGCGCCAACCGTTTTATCCGGAACGTCGCCGCTGCGGCCCTTGACGCGGTCATAGACGCTGACCTGGCTCACCGAGCCCAGCGCCTCGTTGTAAAAAGTAGGAACACCCAGTGCGGTACGCAGCTCTTCATTAAATTTGCGCAGGCCCGCGAGATGCGCGGCCAGTGCCGGCAGCTTCACCCCGTCATCGGTCAACAAAAATTTCTGGTAGCCCGCGTCCCACAAGCGCGTGAACTGCCCCTTGAGCATTACCGTGGGCAGAATGGTCATCTGGTAGCTGCCATCCGTGCCTTGGCGGAATTCCGCCCCGCAGCCGTATTTTTCGACGCGCACCACCCCGCGCGTGCTGCCCACGGAAAATCCCAGAGATGCAAGTCGTTCAATGGCCTTCGGAGCGAATCGATCTTCGACATTCCACATAGCGATTTAGAGTAATGAATCCCGCGGGCCCTGTAAAGGAGACGGGCTTAGCGAGGGGTGGGTATTTTCAGTGCTACGGCTTGCCGAAACCTGGCGCGGGGGGAGAAGGATTCTTTAAGGCGCCGCACCAGGCCATCCTCGCTGTAAAAAGAGCCGGAATCTTGTTCGCGGATTCCGACCCTTCAGACTGGTGGCCCCTTTTAAAAAGTCAAATGCAACTTCAACTGCAAAAATCGCGGACTCCCGATCGTATGCTGGATGTAACCGAGGCTCCCCTCGGGAGGAACGGACGCCGGCCCCTCGTAATTCGGGAAAAAGTCCACGTCATTGTTCGGCGTATCGAAATCTGGGTGATTGAAGATATTGAAGGCGTCGGCCTCGAAGCGCAGATGAAACCGTTCTTTGATGGCAAAGTCCTTCGCCAAGCTCATATCGAAGCGCACCTGGAAAGGACCACGGAAAATATTTCGCCCCGTATTCCCGTATACCGACTCGAAATAATCGCACCCCGTTGCATCGCACGGTGGCACCCCGTCGGTTCCCGGCGCTACAAATTGCGGTCCGAAGTCCGCCACATTCAGCACCGGCTTCCCCGGATTCACCCCCAGCGTCCCCTGCAACTTGGCCTGATTCGCTGTCACCCCCGGCAGCAGAGGCACGATTGGGTTGCCAATATAATTGCTCGTCCCGTAGTACAAACTGGCCACCGACCCCGAATAATCGTACACGCTATAGGGCTCACCGCTCTGGGCCACGGTCTGCCCGGCGATGATCCAGCCGTTCAGCCAGCGTCCCAGCGCCTCGTCCTTTGCAAGGTTCGGAGTCGTATAGCTGTAGTTCACGAGAAACACGTGGGTCTGGTCGAAGTCCGCCGACGCGTATCCCGACCGCGGATTCAGCGGGTTATTGCCCGTAAAGAACAGTCCTAGCCCACTCTGCTCGTCGAGCGTATGCGACCAGGTATACGACGCTGTCAGTTGCAACCCCATTGACAGCCTCTTGTGCACCTGCGCCTGCAAGGCGTTGTAATTGGAGACGCCTTCGGCCTCGTATAGGACCGAGTTCATGTCATATCCCACATATTTCACGCGCAGCGGCGCATTCCCCGCGTACTCATTGGTGTACACGGGTTCGCTGTCGAGCGGCAGCGGCACTCCCCCGTAGTAATTCTGGTTCGCCAAAGGACTGGTTCCCCCGTAGGAATAAGTCTGTCCGTTCACCGGATTCGTCGGTGTCGCAATCTGCGGCTGGTTGAAGGCAATGGGCAGCACTTCGTGGTTCCCGTGGTTACCCACATACCCGATCTCAAACATCCAGTTATTCGACGCCTGAAATTGCACGTCCAGCGTCCAGTTCTGGGTATACGGCAGCTTGTTGTAAATGTCGTAACCGCCGAACAAAAACGGCCCGAATTGATTGCCCGCTGGCCAGCACCCCGGATAACCGCACGCGGTCTGCGACAGATTCGGCAAATACGCGAGGAACCCCGCAGCTGTGGCGGGCGGAGCCGGCGGCGCAATGGTGCCGAAGGGCGCAGAGAGCGTTGCGCCTTGCGCGGTGGTCACCGGCGAAACGAAGGGCGGCGCCAGCGTGACGCCAAAGGGCCCGTTAAATCCCGAACCCGCGCTGGGAGAGAGGTAACTGAAATATTCTCCGCGGTCGTAGTAAATGCCATACCCGGCGCGCAGAGTAATTTTCTTAAGTGGCGACCACGCCATGCCAATGCGCGGCGCGAAGCCGTACTGATGATTTTTCATCAGCGTATCGCTCGCCCCCGGCGTCCCCGCCGTTTTGTTGTTCCCGGCAATGACCAGACCCGAACCCGTGATCGTATCCGTCGTCGCATCATAGGAATACAGGCTCGGATCAAATCCCGTGAGTCGCCCGTACTTTTCTGATAACGGCCCATCGAAATCCCATCGCAAGCCGAGCGTAACGGTCAGATTGCTGCGCACCTTCCAATTGTCATTGGCGAATAGCCCGACCGTATCCGCTCGGTAGTAGCGATCCGCCGATCCGGCAAACTCATCTCCGCCGTGCAGCGTCCCTTCCACAAAATCCTGGAAGGTTTGGAAATCCAGCGTGTCGGTATTGGTGTTGTTATTAATCACGTTCAATTGTGTGTGGTCCCACTGCGCACCCACGCTGATCACGTGCTTTCCCTTCACCAGATTCAGCGTGCTTCCATAACTCCAGTCATTCTGGTACAACCCCGCGTTGGCAAAACTCGCCGCCGGACCAAACTCCATTCCGGCGCCAGTTTCCGGCGACGAAGTGCTAATGCTGATATCCGGGAAACTGGCTCCGCCGAACAGGCTTATGCCCTCGGCGCCGGCGCTAAACGCCTCTTGTGCCGCGGCGTAGGCTTTCAGCCGCGTGAAACCCACGTGCTGCTCCCAGGTCAGGTTGGGCGTTAGCACCACGCTGTTGCCGATCGATATTACCTGGCTCCCGGCCGCCAGCTGTTGCGGGAAACCGAGCAACACACCCGCCGACCCAAACGGATTCGTTGTCGGATCGCTTTGTACGTAATATTTCGCCGATAGATGGTCCTTGTCGTTCACCGCGTAATCCACGCCAGCGATCCCTTGATTCACCTGCGCCTGCGTGTTCGGCCCCTGCACTACCGCGTCATACCCTAGGGCATTGGCTGCCGCTGGCCCCGCGGTTGGTCCCTGGCTCGTAAAGGTCGCCGCCGGCGTTGGTATCAAATATTGCCCATTGGGCAGCTTGGCATTCAGCAGGTTCATTGCCGCTTGGTTGATCTGACTGGCTTGGAAGCATGGATCGGGAGGCGTTTGCCCAGGCCCGCACAATGGGTTTTCGGCCTGAGTGTTTTGATAGTTCTGCTCGGCGATCATGGTGTTCGTGATGCCCGTCGCGCTGCGATCATTGGTCAGGAAAAACGGCACCGAAACGTCCTTTGTAGAAGACTCCGCATCCGCAATCCGCACTCCCTGATACGACGCAAAAAAGAACAATCTATCCTTAAGAATCGGCCCGCCCAGCGTTCCTCCAAATGCGTTGCGATTCAGAAACGGTTTGGGCAACAGTTGCTGGCCGGTGGTAGGGTCCTTGCCCGCCGCGTTGTAAAAAAATGGGGTGGCATTCATATCGCTGTTCTGAAACTCTTCCCACACCGAGCCATGCAAATCGTTCGTCCCGGACTTGGTTACCACTCCGATGTGTGCTCCGCTGTTGTTTCCCTGCGTGGCATCGTACATCGCCGCGTTCACGGAAATTTCCTGGATGGCGTCCGGCGGCGGTGTCGGCAGGGCCTGCCCGATGGCGCTGTACACCGATGTGCTGGTCTGAATTTGCCCGCCTGCGCCGAAGTTTTCTCCGGTGTTGAGCACGAAGCGGTTCTCGCCCACTTGGCTGGCGGAATTGCCGTTAAATAAATTGTTGGTGCTGACGCCGTTGAGCGAAAAACTATTGCTGGTATCGCGGTTGCCATCGGCAAAGATCGCCTGATTTCCCAAGCCGGCGTTCGAGCCGGCGCCGCCGAGAAAATCCGCGTGCACGCCGGGACTCAGAATAGCCAACTGCGTGAAGCTTCCTGTACCCAAAGGCGTATTTTCTACCGTTAGACTATCCACCACATAGCCAATGGTGGTATCCGTCTGGTTCATCAGCGGCGTCCCTGTCACCGTAACCGTGGCCGACACTTCCCCGGGCACCAGCGTCGAATTCACAGTGGTCGTGCGATCTCCCTGGACCAAGATCCGCGAGTGCACCTCGGTCTTAAACCCGTCCCGCGAAAACGTAACGCTATAGGCTCCAATGGGCAGCTCTTCCACGCTGAACGATCCATCTTTTTTCGTGTTGGCCGTTTGGTCCTGTCCAGTGCCCAGATTGTGGATCTTCACCTCCGCGTCGGCCACCACGGCTCCCGAGCTATCGGTCACCGTCCCGGTGATCGATCCGAGGGTCCCCTGCGCGAACGCCCCCACGCCGAACGTCAGCGCCAATACCAGTTGCGTACACATGGCCGCAATAACTTTCCCCATCACAAAACCACCTTTGATCGGTCAGATTTTATTCCACACCCAGCCATGCGAGGCCGCCACGAGCTCCGGCACTCGCGACATTTTGCTGGCCACCACATAACACGAATTTTTGGCGCGCGGTATTCAAAAAATAAGCCGCCCGTATGAAGAAGTTTGCAACATGAAGTTACAAATTGATGAATTCCCGCAGGACCTAGCCCGGACCAGCTGGCTGCCGTGATTCCGCGCGCAGGTGGCGGTCGGCGCAAAGCAGCCGGTGGAATCACGGGCGCTTGTCGTCCAGATTGTCTATTTGATTTAGGGTGATTCTGTAGGTTGCGGTAAACTCAGGCGCATACCGGGCAAACCGTGCCGGGCATCCAATGGATCGACGCGCGGGTGTTCTTGCTCTAAAGCCCAGATGCGCACAGAGGACGATGAGCACCACGGAACCAATGGTTACCGCAGTAGAGGGGCAGTCGCGTGACGCGGGACGCGCCGGCGAATCCCTTCTGGCGCGCATCGGCAACACGCCGCTCTTGCGCATGCAGCGAATGGGCCGGGAGTTTGCGCCCGCCGAGATTTGCGCCAAGGCGGAGTGGTTTAATCCCGGCGGATCGGTGAAAGACCGGGCTGCGTTCAGCATGATCGAAGCGGGGCTGGCGAGCGGTGCGCTGACGCCGGGCCGTACCATCATCGATGCGACCAGCGGGAATACCGGGATTGCCTACGCCATGATCGGGGCGGCGCTGGGCTACGGCGTCAAATTGTGCCTGCCCGATAGCGCTTCGCCCGAGCGCAAGAAAATGCTCCTGGCCTACGGCGCGGAATTGGTGCTAACGCCCGGAGACCAAAGCACGGACGGGGCGATCCGGCGGGTGCACCAGATCGTGGCGGGAGAGCCGGAAAAGTATTTCTATCCGGATCAGTACAGCAACGACGGGAATTGGCAGGCTCACTACCGGACGACCGCCCGTGAAATCTGGGAACAGACCAGCGGGCGGATTACCCACTTTGTGGCCGGCCTCGGCACCAGCGGGACTTTCATGGGCACCACGCGGCGATTGCGCGAACTGAACCCCGCCATTCGTTGCATCAGCCTGCAACCGGACGGCCCCTTTCACGGGCTGGAGGGCTGGAAAGACATGGCCACGGCCATGCGTCCGGCAATTTATGATCAAGCGCTGGCCGACGAGAATCTGCTGGTGAGCACCGAGGGTGCGTACAAAATTGTAAAGCGCGCCGCCCGCGAAGAAGGCTTGCTGCTCAGTCCGAGCGCGGGGGCGGCCCTGCTCGGAAGTTTGCAGGTCGCCGCGCGCATCCCGCAGAATGAGAAAGCCGTGATTGTCACGGTGTTTGCGGATTCAGCGGCGAAATACCTGAATGAGCGCTTCTGGGACGAGTAAGTTTTCTAACCGCAGATTCAACGGGAGAATTGTTCATGGAAATCACCGCGCCACTCACGATCACCACGGAATTAGCACAGAAAATTCGCGCCCACGGCGCGCAGACTTATCCCCACGAGTGTTGTGGAGCGCTCCTTGGACGCGAGGAACTCTTCGAGGGGAGAAAAATCGTGCGCGAGATCTTGGGTCTCTACCCGCTCGTGAATCGCCGCGAGGATACGCCGCAGAACCGCTTTTCCCTCACCTCCGAAGACGTGCGCGATGCGGAAAAAGCCGCGCGCGCGCAGGAACTCGAAGTCGTAGGCTGGTATCATTCCCATCCGGATCATCCGGCGCGTCCGAGCCAGTATGATCGCGATCATGCCTGGCCGTGGTACAGCTACGTGATCGTCAGCGTGGCCAACGGCAAGCCGGAGGAGATGACCTCCTGGCGCCTGAACGACGACCGCCAGGAGTTTTCCTGCGAGAGTATGGAAGTGCACGACAGGGGCAGTGGCCGAGGGACTTCGAGCGAGCCCAGCCGGGCCACGGCGTAAATCGATCGATTCGTTGCGGCGCTTGCGCGGGCTCGTTGCATCGCGCCTGGCGCGCAAAACATCTGATGAGACAAAGGCTTTTGGGAGGGAGTGCGATCATGGGGGTTAAAGTCATCATTCCGACGCCTCTGCGGGCTTACGCCGGGAAGCGCGATTCGACGGAAGTGCAAGCCGGGTCGGTAGGCGATGCGCTGGCAGAGTTGACCACGCAGTTCGGCGACCTTAAAAAGCATCTATTCACCGAAGACGGGCAGTTGCGGAGTTTTGTGAACGTCTATCTAAATGACGAAGATATTCGCTATCTGGCCAAGGAAAAGACCGTGACCAAGGACGGCGACACGGTGAGCATCGTGCCTTCGATTGCTGGCGGGGGAATGAGCTGAACATGGCGACGAACACGGAAATTCCGGTGACGACGGGGGCGGCAGTGCCCGCGACGTCCCTGTCCAAAGATGAAATCCTGCGCTACAGCCGGCATTTGATCATGCCCGAAGTGGGCATGGAAGGGCAGTTGCGCCTCAAGAATGCCAAGGTGCTGCTTATCGGCACGGGTGGCTTGGGCGCTCCACTCGGCTTGTACCTGGCGGCTGCCGGAGTGGGCAAGCTCGGGCTGGTCGATTTCGATGTGGTGGACTTTACGAACTTGCAGCGGCAAGTAACCTTCGGCACGAGCGACGTCGGCAAATTTAAATCCGAAGCTGCTCGCGAGCGGTTGTCCAATCTGAATCCCGCGATCGAAATCCTGGCTTACGAAACAAAATTGACCAGCGACAACGCCCTCGAGCTGTTTAAGGATTACGACGTGATCGTGGATGGCACGGATAATTTTCCCACGCGCTACCTGGTCAACGACGCCTGCATTCTTTTGCGCAAGCCCAACGTCTATGGCTCGATCTTCCGCTTTGAAGGCCAGGCCACTGTTTTTGGCATGCCCGACGGGCCGTGCTATCGCTGCTTGTATCCGGAGCCGCCGCCTCCGGGATTGGTTCCCTCGTGCGCGGAGGGCGGCGTGTTGGGCGTGTTGCCGGGCATCGTTGGCTCGATTCAAGCTATGGAAACGATCAAGCTATTGCTCAAGACCGGCGACAGCTTGAGCGGCCGTTTGTTGCTCTTCGATGCCCTGGCCATGAGATTCCGCGAGCTCAAACTGCGCAAGAATCCCAATTGCCCGATGTGCGGCGAGCATCCGACCATCAACAAGTTGATCGATTACTACGAATTCTGCGGAGTGCGGGGCGAAGAAGCCCCGGAGGTGAATTTAAACGTGCCAGAGATTACACCGAAAGACCTGAAAGCGCGCCTCGACCGGGGAGACGATCTGTTTATCCTCGATGTGCGCGAGCCGCACGAGTTCCAGATCTGCAACCTGAAAGGCCATCTGATTCCGCTCGGCGAGTTGCCGCGCCGCGTGCACGAACTCGATTCCTCGCGGGAGATCGTGGCGCATTGCCGCAGCGGCAAGCGTTCCGCCGAAGCCGTGGATTTTCTCCGCAAGGCGGGCTTTAAGAAAATTCTGAACCTCAAGGGTGGTATTCTGGCGTGGTCCGACGAAGTGGATCCGAGCGTCCCGAAATACTGAAGTGATTTGGCTGATTCGTTCGAGACGGAAACTCACTTGATCGGGGCGCAGACCGCTGCACCTGGCATTCACGGGCTGGGTATTTGCACCGACCCGTAAACGGGCTTCGCGCGCGAAGTTCTTGGGAAAAGGACGGACATGGCTGCGACGAAAATCACCATCGGCAACAACGGCTGCATCCGCGTCGAAGGCGACTTTGAGATTGTGGACCCGGAAGGCACGCCCTTCGGCTTAGCGGGGCGCACGGCTATCGGCCTCTGCCGCTGCGGGCACTCTCTGAACAAGCCGTTTTGCGACGGTTCGCACAACCGGGCTGGATTCCAGGACACGGTCGTGGCCCGCGACCTGCCCCCTCCTAAACCCAAGTTGTAATCCCCCCTAAACCACCCGAGTCGCAGCTGTTCCAGAACGTGAGACTGTCTCAGTCTGAGACAGTACTGGCCAAGTGGCGAGATACTGCCCGCATGGTCTGGTAACTCTAACGAAACAAAAATGATAATTCCCTCATTGGCGGCGGCGAGGGCATTTCAGCGTGTCTCGCCCTGTTCCGGCGTTTTTTCGATTTTTGCGTCGTCCCTGTAAGCCTAGCAATATCAATTCACTACAAACCTTCATTTTCGAGCAGAAAAGGGCACCAGATTGCATTCCTTGGGAGTTGTCCGTCTTTCGTAGGCAATTGGGGGTTTTCGTGGGTGGTTGGGGCAAGATGACCGAGTTTCATGGTGAGGCAGCCGCAGCGGCCCACGTCGAGAATGTGGAGAACCTTGTGGCGGCGGCGACGCCGAGTGTCCAGAGCACGATGCTCGCCGCCCCACCTTCGTCCTCCGAGGCTCCCGCGGACACAGCGGCGAGCGTTGCCAAGCGCGCTTTCGGCACCATCTCCTCAGAAGTTCGTGGTCTCCATTCGCGCATTCTCATCGCTTCGGCGGCAGCGCTGGTGCTGGTCTTTTTTGGAGCAATTTTCTATCTGCGCCAGTCGGGCGTTTCCGGCTCGCCGGAAATTTATCTGTATATGGAAGTGGGCGGAACGCTGCTCAGTTTCTGTTATGCGGCAAACGCCCTGGTGCGTTTCCGCGGCACGCATGACCGCACGGCATTGATTTTGGCATTTGGCTTTGTGTTGTCCGGAATTATAGAAGCGGTGGCGTATTTCGGTTTGGACAATTTGCTGGCCACTGGACCGGCTGCGCTCTTGCACATTCCCCTGGGCTGGATGGTGAGCCGTACGCTCCTCGCGGTGCTGCTGATTGCCGCCCTGGCGGTCGAGCGTTATATGCCCACAGCGCGCCAGCCGAGCAAAGAAACGGCCGCGGCCCTGCTGGTAGTGGCCATGGCGGCGTACGTGACGAGTGCGGCGTTCCTGGCCGCGCCCTCCGCGCCCCTCGCGCACGCGCAAAATATTCTCTCGCGTCCCTGGGATCTGCTGCCCGGGGCGCTATTCCTGCTCGCCGCCATCAGCTTTTACTACCGCATCGCTTCGAATAAGAACGCTTCGACGCTGTACGACTACACGCTGTTCGCCGTCGCGTCGCTGAACGTGGTGTGCCATCTCTCCGCGGCATTCTCGACGCACATGTTTGACGGGCCGTTTTTCCTCGCGGAATTGAGCAAGACGGCGGGATACGTGGTGATGCTGTCCGGTGCGCTGCTTGACCAGGCCCGGCTGTTCGACCAGGTACGCAACATGGCGGTCAGCGATTCGCTCACCGGCCTTGCGAATTATCGCCGCCTGATCAGCGTCCTTGAAGCCGAGCTCGATCGTTCGCGCCGCACGAATCGCCCTTTCAGCATTGTGCTTTTGGATATGGACGGCCTCAAAGCCATCAACGACCGCTTCGGGCATTTGACCGGCAGCCGCGCCTTGGTGCGCCTCGGAAAAATTCTGCGCAGTCATTCGCGGGCCATCGATACGGCGGCGCGCTATGGCGGAGACGAGTTTGCCCTGGTGCTTCCCGAAGCCGGCCCGGACATCGCCAATCGGGTGGTCAGCCGCATTCGCGAGCGCATGGCCGCGGAAGTGGAATCCCCGGCACTTTCTGTCAGCGCGGGCGTGGCGGCCTTTCCCGAGGATGGCGACACACCGGAAAAACTGCTGGGAGCCGCGGACCGCGCGCTCTACGGCATGAAGAATCGCAAGGGCGGCGTGCAAAATCTGGCGCGAATTGCGGCCTGCCTATGAACCTCAGACAGCGCAGCGTTCGCCAGGACGAGTTTAATGTTCATCGCGCGGATGCCCGCATCCCCATGGAAATTCCCGTGCTGCTCGACGGCCACAAGCGGGTTCCGGGCACGGAATCGACTTTTACGGAAAATGTAAGTGCGCGTGGCGCGCGGGTGGTCAGTGTGCGCCGCTGGGAAATGGACGAACGCCTGACGTTTGTCTCGCGCACCGGTGAGTTTCGCTCCTCGGCTCGAGTAACTTACTGCCAACCAATGCAAGGCGACGGCTTTGCCATTGGGCTGGAGTTCCTCGAACCAAAAGGGCGATGGGTAGTTCAATCCCCAAGATAGCTTGATCTGTAAGAAGACGAGCGGAAGGGAGGGAACGTCTGGAACAGAAGGCAGAAAAACTAGCGCGAAGTAAGAAGTAAAAAATTAGAAGCGCCGCAACGGGCGAAACCGGGCGGCGCTTTTCGTTTTTTGTGGACCTCCCTTTAAGGGATGCCGCGCGAAACGCAGGCGGGAGACGGGGCCCCGGCCCCGGGCCTCAGCCCGCGCGCTGCGGCCCAAGAGAGCACGGGGGCGTTCCGCGCAGGACCTGTTTATAGACCTCGATGGTATTTGCCACCATGCGGGCCGCGGAAAAGCGCTGCTCGATTTCCCGGCGGCCGGCCTCGCCGAGGCGCTGCCCGAGCGCTCGATCTTCGATGAGCAGCTGCATCGCGGCGGCCAAGGCGAGCTCATCCGGCTCGGCGACCAGCGCGGTTACCTCGTGGGTGACGACTTCGCCGAGCGCCCCGCGCGTGGTCGAGATGGAGGGAATCGCCCGCGCCATGGCGGTCTGCAGCGCGGTGCCTAGCCCTTCAAACTCCGAGGGGAACACGAACGCGTCGAGCGCCGCGTAGACGGAGTCGACATCCTGCACGAAGCCGGGTATCAGCACGGCGTCGTTTTGTCCGAGATTCGCGGTCAATGCTTCGAGTTCTGCGCGGGTTGGCCCGTCGCCGGCCAGGAGCAGGCGCGCGTTCCTGTGTTTCCTGCGAAGCACGGAGAGGGCCTCAATCAAATGGCGCTGGCCTTTCTCGGGCACGAAAACGCTGACGCAGCCGAACAGAAAGTCGCCATCGCCGACGCCCCACAGCGCGCGCGCTTTGGCGCGTTGCGTTCCCGTCGTAGGCGGCGGAATCTCCACTCCTTCATGCACCACGGAGATCCGGCTGGGGGCGATGCCGCACTGCAGTAAACTGTCGGCCACCGCGTTGCTGTTGGCCAGAAAGCGCGTGACGGCGCGGTAGCGCGCCCGGGACACCCAGCTCTTCCGGAGCGGAAAACCGATGCGGCGGGAAAGCAGGAGCGGCAGGCGCTGGTGCGCACCGGCCAGCCAAGCCGCGGAGAGAGCGTGCGGTTCGTTAAGGTGCAGCAGGTCGAAATGGGCGCCCCCCGTCAGCCGGCGAAGTCCTCGCGCGGCGGAAAGACGCAAAGCCGTGCGCGACACCTCGCTGACGGCGATACCGGCGGCGGCGCAACGTTCCGCGAGCGGGGATTTCCGGGCCGCCAGTAATTCGGCGCGATGCCCTGCGTTTTCTAGGCCGCGCAGCGTCAGCAGCGCCTGGCTCTGACCGCCGCGCCATTCGCGGTCGAGGTCGGCGAAAAGAATATTCACTTTTCGACCTCTCCGCCATGCCGGCATTCCGCGCGCACCAGCTCGCCGAGTTTGCGGTATTTCAGGCGCACGGAGCGCGCGGCCATCTGCGCGATCAGCGCGCCGCGATAGCCGTCGAGCATGCCGCCGCGTAGAAAATAATTCTGCAGCCAGCTCCAGGGCGTGCCGAACCACTGCGCCGCGCGCCAGCTGCGCCTGCCGCTGGCGAACATCTGTTGCGCCGCGAGCCCGGTGTAGTGTTCGACTTTTTGCTCGTGTTCGGCGAAGGTGTCGATGGTGTAGTGCAGCAAATCGCCGTCGAGGCGTCCCAGCGTTCCGCCATAGCGCACAGCTTCATGAATGATGCCGGAGAATTGCGCGACGTCGCGGCGGTAGAGACGCCGCTGGTAATCCGGATACCAACCGGAGTGGCGAATCCAGGCGCCCAGATACCAGGCGCGGCGCGACACTTCGTAGACCTGAAATTGCGGCGCTTGCTGCTTCCAGGCCAAAAGCGCGGCTCTGAGCTCGGAGCTTAACTCTTCGTCGGCATCGAGCGAGAAGATCCAATCGTGCGAAGCATTTTGCGCTGCGAAATTTTTCTGTTCGGCGTAATTGGTCCAGGTGCGGGAGAGGAACGTCGCGCCGTGCTGGCAAGCGATTTCTCCGGTGCGATCCGTGCTGCCCGAGTCCACCACCACGATTTCATCGGCGATTTCGGCCAGCGAGCTGATCGCGCGGGCAAGGTGTCGCTCTTCGTTTAAGGTGATGATAGAGGCTGAGAGCGCAGTCATTAGCGGAGCGGCATGCTCTGGAATCGGCGCCAGTATCTCACAGGAAGCGCAGCACCCGACGAAATGGCGGAGCGAGCCTGAGAGCCTGCGCACGGGGCAGCGGGCGGGAAATCTTACCGTGTTCCTCGCGAAAATGATCCCCTGGCCCGTCGCCCAGGCCTCAGACGAGTGAACCCCGGCCGGCTGTTCGCGTCGCTAGGCCAAATGAACATCCCGCGCCGGTGCCGTGCGCCTCCCGGCTGTGGATTTGGTATGCTAGGAGCAGCGACGGATAAACGGGAGAGGGCTAGTGGCCGAGCATATTTCGCGTAAAGAGTTGAAGCAAGACAAGATCAAGGAGACGCTGGAGCATGGTGCGGAGGCGGTCTATTCGCACAGCCAGCTGGCCAGCGTAATCGTGGGCGTTTTGATTGTCATCGGCTGCGCGGTCGGCGGATGGACGCTGTATCACGACCGGCAGACGTCCAAAGCCAATGTGGAACTCGATGCGGCCATGAAGGTCTACACCTCGCGGATTGCGGGTGCTCCTGAACAGGGCGCCGATCCGAACGAGACGGTATATCCCGACGAAGCTGCCCGGGCGCAGGCGGCGCAGCCGAAATTTGAATCGGTGGCCAACGCCTACCCCGCGACCAACCCCGGAAAAGTGGCGCGTTATTACGCCGCGCTGTGCTACGAGAATATGGAAAAAGAGAATCAGGCGCTTGAGGAGCTGAAGAAAATCAGTGGAGGAAGCGACGCCGAGCTGGCGGCCATGGCGCAGTACCAGATCTCGGTGATCGATGCGCGCACCGGAAAGAACGACGAGGCCATCAAGATTCTGCGCGCCCTGGCGGCCAAGCCCACGGTGCTTGTACCGCACCCGGTGGTGCTCCTGGATTTGGCGGGGTTGCTGCGGCAATCGAATCCGCAAGAGGCTTTGAGCCTGTACCAGCAAGTGAAGAAGGATTATCCCGAACCGGCGATTTCCGAAGAAGCCGACCGCGGGTTGAACCGTCTGCCGGCAGCTGGCACGGCGCCAAAGTCATAGGTTCGCGCGCCGGACGAAGAGCAGAAGACTTAAGACCACGCCAAGAACCGGCCAGCGCAGAGAAGAATCAACCCGCACAATGATGCATCCCTTTGCAGCGTGGCGCATACGGGAGGAAGATTCCCGCGGGCGGCGTTTCCCGGAAACCGCACATCCCTATCGCAGCCAGTACGCCCGGGACCGCGACCGCATTATTCATTCGCGGGCGTTTCGCCGCCTGGAAGCCAAGACCCAGGTTTTCACCACGCGGTACTCGGATCATTTCCGCAATCGTTTGACCCACACGCTGGAAGTGGCGCAGATCGCGCGAACCGTGGCCGATGCGCTGGGCGGCAACGCGGAACTCGCGGAGGCGCTGGCGCTGGTGCACGACATCGGCCACCCGCCCTTCGGGCACGCCGGGGAACGCGCGCTGAACGAGCTGATGCGCCGCCACGGCGGGAGCTTCAATCACAATCTGCACGCGCTGCGCATTGTGGAGCACTTCGAACAGCGCTACCTGGATTTTCCCGGATTAAATCTTACCTTTGAAGTGCGCGAAGGCATCGTGAAGCATTCGCGCGACTACCCCCAGGGAAAGTTTCCCGAGCTGGCGGAATACCTGCTGGATTTGCGGCCCCCGCTCGAGGCCCAACTGATCGATTGCGTGGACGAAATCGCTTACAACACCGCGGATTTGGATGATGCGCGGGAAGCCGAGCTGCTCGATGTGGCGGCGCTGCGCCAGGAAGTACCGCTTTTCAGAGAGGCCTGGGAACGAGTCGAGGCGGAGCATCCCGCCGAGAGCAACGTGGCGTGGGGCAGAGTGGATGCGGCGAAGTTTGAGAAACTAAAATTCAACGAGGCGTTGAAACGGGTACTGAATTCCTTGGCCACGGATTTGATCGAGACGACGCGGGAAAGAGTGCAGCGTTGCGGGGCGCGCAGCGTCGATGATATTCGTCGCGCGCCGGGACGATTGGCGGGATTCAGCGAAGCGGCGGGGCGCGGCAACGGTCAGATGAAGCGATTTTTGTTTGCGCATATTTACGAGCATCCGGCCATTACCCAGGAGCGCGATCGCTCGGTGCAATGCTTAGAGGAGTTGTTTGATTTATACCGGACGACGCCCGGAAGCATGCCGGCGGCTTATGAAGAACAGGCCCTCGAGGAGCCGCGACATGTGGTGGTCTGCGATTATATCGCGGGAATGACGGATCAGTTTTTGCTGCGCCAGCACCGGGAGCGCTAGAGGAGTTGAACGGTTCGCGCTGCTTCAGCGAAGCGTTGGCGGGGCTGGGGCCCGCGCGCCGACAAAAAAGCGGCTGGCGAGGCGCCCAGGCGCTATTGAACGAAGGTGTTGCAAGCCTCGATCGAGCCGGTATCCAAGCCTTTGCGGAACCAGGACATGCGCTGCTGGGAAACCCGCCCCCGCCATCGCCGCCTCCTGAGTCATCGCGGCGGTCTTCAAGGTCCTCGGATTCGCCGCCGGGTGTCCACTTCACGCGTTGCTGCTCCTTGGATGGAGCGGCGCTACCGGGGGGAGAGACGCCCGCCGCAGAAGGCAACCGCGACCTGGTAGGAGGGCGATATTAACATCGCCGGCGAAGGCTGGCCGCTCGAGCGCAAGCTAGGCGCTGGCCTGGCTGGAGATTTCCTGGATGGCGGGCGTTTCTACGCGATCGGGAACGTCAATGCGGATTTCCGTCAGGTCGCTCAGAAGATTGGCGGCCCAGCGGTAGATGTTGTGTTCGCGGACGTTGGAGCGCATGCGCAGCATGCGATCCATCTCCTGGTCGGCGGGCATGGTCAAGGAACGCAGGATGGCGTCAGCCAGTTGCTGGACGTCGTAGGGATTGACGAGCAGGGCGTCGGTGAGTTCGAGCGCTGCGCCGGCAAAGGTGCTGAGGATCAGGACGCCGCGATTGTCGTCGCGCGAGGCCACGAATTCCTTGGCGACGAGATTCATGCCGTCGTGCAGGGAAGTGACCAAGCAGACATTGGCGGCGCGATAGTAGCGGGAGATTTCGTCGTGGCTGTGATGCTTTTTTAGAAGAACAATCGGCTTCCAGCGGCCGGCCTGAAAGCGCGCGTTGATGCGGTCGGCTTCGGAGGTTACTTCGTCGAGGAACTGCCGGTAACGCTCGATGTCCGTGCGGCTCGGAGCACCGATCTGCACGAAGGAGAAACGGCGCTGGTAGGCTGGATTTATTTCAAGGAAGCGCTCGATGCCGCGAAAGCGTTCGAGAATGCCTTTGGTGTAATCGACGCGATCGACGCCGACGCCCATCAGGGAGGCTTCGATACCCAGTTCGGCGCAAAGTGCGGCACGTTCCGCGCCGGAATTACGCGCTTCATTGACGGCCAGCGTCGGCTCCTGAAACGCCACGCTGATGGGGTACGGCCGCACCAGCGTGACGTGGCCCTGGCGATTCACCGCGAAGCGATCCCATTCCGTGAGCGCTTCGACCGCGCGATCCACGGTCTCCAGAAAATTGTTGCAGTGCGATTGGGTGTGGAAACCGACCAGGTCCGCGCCCAACAGACCATCGACCAGCTCGCGTTGATAGGGACAAATGCCAAAAACTTCCGGGTTGGGCCAGGGAATGTGCCAGAAAATAGCCACCCGGGCGTCGGGGCGCGCTTCCTTGATCATGCGCGGGAGCAGCGCGAAGTGATAATCCTGCACCAGAACGATGGGCGAGTCGGTTCCCTGCATCTCTTCAAGAACGGCATCGGCGAAGCGCCGGTTGGCCTGCTGATAGTGCTGCCAATCCTGGGGACGAAAGATCGGGCGGGTGTGCGCGATGTGGCAGAGCGGCCAAAGACCTTCGTTGGCAAAGCCTTCGTAGTAGCCTTTTTCTTCCTCGTCGCTGAGCCAGACGCGGCGCAGCGTGTAAGTCGGATGGTCCGGAGGAACGCGCAGATGATCACGGGCGTCGACGGTCTCGCGATCCGCGCTGCCCGAGCCATGCGCGACCCAGGTGCCGTCAGAAGCCAGCAGCACGGGTTCGAGCGCCGTAACCAGGCCGCTGGCGGGAACGAGGACCTGGATGGAGCGGTCCTTCTCGCTGTAGACATGCATGTACGGTTCGCGATTGGCGACCACGTAGAGCGGCTTGTTCTGCAACTTACTGGTGAGGCTGACGCGCAGGCGTTCCGCGGTCCAAATGGAAACGTTGGACTCGCGCAGACGCGCTTCCTCTTCGGCGGTCGCGCGCGCGTCCTTTAAATCGCGTGCGAGGTGGGTAACTTCTTTGTGTATCTGGTCAAAGAGCGGACCCTCCGGCAGGTTGGCCTGCGAAGCCGGCGTTCCTCCGGTGCGCAAAGTGCGCAGCCAGTTGGCCGTGCGCGTGAGAGGTCCGGTCAAGGTCCAGCGCACCAGGATGAGCGCGAGGCCGGCGATCAGCACCGTTTGCACCGCCGCGTTCAGAAGCGAATCGCGCAGCGTGTGCAACACCTGGTCGTCAATGTAGGTCGTGTCGTGGAAAACCGCCAGTGTTCCGGCAATCTTGCCGTCACGATGAACGGTCAGCGCGTAAATGTGCACGGGCTGGTCCCGCGCGAACTCGCCGACCCCTGAATCCTGTTTCTCGGCTTTGTTGGCGACCGGAGGGCGGGTGCGAAAACCCGGATCGAGCGCCGGGGTGATGGCGATCACAGCTCCCGAGGGATCGTAAAGCGCCACGCCCTTTAAGTGTTCGCGTTGCCCGAAACGGTCGACCAGCCGTTGTAGACCTTTATCGGAACCGCGGTCGAGGATCTGCTCGACGCTCTCCTGCAAACTGTCGCCCAGTATTTCCGCGCGGCGCGAGAGGTCGGTGCGCAGATCCCGACGCTGCTTGTGCACCTGGTAGGTGGCATAAAACGAAGACACCACGGCCACGCTGAAGATCAGGGGCAGAACCAGTCTCAGGGTGGTGCGCATCCATGGGCCTCGGGATTCGGTTGGAGCGGGACCGTGCAAAAACAGAGTTTATAATGTATGCAGCTGGCGCGTCGATCAGGAGTTCCGCGCCATACTATTCAATTTTCAGGATATCGCGTCTCTCCGTTCGGCCCTCCCGGCTGCCGGCTTTCTGAGAATACCGGCGAACTCCAGACCGCCACCGTGAAACAGGCCAGAGCCATCGTCATGAGTGACAAAATTACGCGGAAGCGCATGACCCCCAAGTCCTCCAGTCGTTAGACTGCGGCTGAGACCGATTGGGTTCGCACGCGAAGTTCCAGAAGGATCAGAATACCCTTTTTTAGGAGTAAGGCAAATGTTATCAATTTGTTGCGGCTTCGGTGGGGTGGAGTCCGGCGGACAGGGCGGAGGCCGAGAGGGCGCAGAATTTGCCCGGCACTGCTTTTTCCACAACCGCGACCTACAAAATAAACTCTATCCCAGAACCTGCCCGTCGGCGGTATATTAAATGCGATTGAGAGAGAGTCGCGGACCTATGCCTCCAGCTCCCCTAACCGAACGACGCGAGAACCGCAGAAGAAAACCGCCGCAACTCGCCTATCTCGAGTTTGGCCGCGAAAACGGCGGCATGATCAGAGACGTTTCCGAGGGCGGAATACGGTTCCACCTGATGAATCCGGTAACGGTCGGACAAAGCTTGCAGTTTGCCGTGGCGGTCGATGCCCAGCGGCGCATCGAGGGTCAGGCCCGGATGGTCTGGACCGACGGTTCGGGAAAATCCGGCGGCCTTTGCTTTGTGGAGCTTTCCGCGCCCTCCCGGGAGATGCTCGATGCCTGGCTCGCCGAGATGGATGAAGCTGCGGGAGATTTTGTGCCTGTCGGCGCTGAGGTGGCCACGGCGCCGGCGCCTGCGACGCCAGCTGCTCCTCCTGCCGTGAAGGTGGCGGAACGATGGCGGTCGGCTCCCGTGGCGGTTGCCGAAGCTCCCGGGGAAGCTCGGGAGGCGACTCCGGTCGCCGTGGCCCTTGCGGCTCCTCCGCTGGCAGTTCCTGCGGCCAGCCCTCCGGTTCCTCCCGCCCCCGCGATTTCTTTGGCTTCGCAACTGCTTCCGGGGACGCCGCCAGCCATCACCGTACCGGAACCACGAGCTGAATCGCTGCAAGTCGGTTCGCAGTTTATCGCCTCGCCCCTCCCGCGCGAGGTCTGGCAGCGCGCAGCGCGCGAAGAGATCGCGCCTGGAGAAAGATCCCGCAGACCGCTCGCGGCTGCGAAAACCAAAGCCATGCGCGAGCAGGTGCTGGCGCACTCTCAGGACTCCGCTCCGGCGCAAAGCAGTACGCGAATCGCAGATGCCCCCAGGGAACCGGGCGCGAGCAGGATTCCCGGCGCCTCGCCGGTCGCAGCAAAAGCCGGAGCTGTGGATCCGTCGGCGGACCCGCTTCGCGACTTCCTGAAGCGTCCGATTGGCGGAGCTGATTTCCCTGATCCGGCCGCGATTGAGGATTTTGAGGCTCCTAACGACACGGATGATTTGGGCGAGGCGCGGTCTGTCGGTTGGACCACGACCCGCCTGGTCATGGTCTTGGCGCTCGCGGCGATCTGTGGCGTCGCTGCCGCCTTCGCGGCGATCGCTTACCGGCAGAACGTTGGCGCATCGCTGATCAAGCTGGGCGAAAAAATCAGCGGCGAACCGCGCCCGGCCGGGAATGCGGGACCGGAAACGTCGCCTAGCGCGCCGGCGCCCGTGACGGATGGGCAGTCGCGAACGGACCAGCGCGCTTTAGAGAAGGCGGTAAACGGAAAGAAACGGGCCAGCGAGCCGGCAACGGATCCCGCGGCAGGTTCCTCGCCAACGCCGGCGAAGAATCCCCCGAGCAGCGAGCCCGTCGAGCCGCCACCGGCCGCAGTGCGGCCGCAAATTTCCCGCCAGACCCTGCCGCCAGGCGGGGCGGCAGAGCCGCAACTGGCTGCCGGCCGCGAGCTGGTGGCTGGGAAGCCGAGACGGCCTCCAGAGGATGTGGCCTCCCTCTGGATCGCGGTGGAGAACGGCGACACCTCGGCGGAGATCGTTCTCGCCAACCATTACGCCTCCGGCGATGGGGTGGATAAAAACTGCGACCAGGCCCGCGTGCTCCTGCAGGCCGCCGCGAAGCATGGCAGCGAAGCCGCAACCAAGAGCCTCGCGCAGCTGGCCGCGTCCGGTTGCCAGTAACCGAATGCGCCCGGCAAACCGGCACGTACTAGGAAGGGGTATATCCCGGGAGGACAAACATCACAGGGCGGAAGGCCCGCTTTTCTTGACTTGCAGCGCCCGCGACTCAATAATGATAAGACATGAGCGTACGCGCCGGAGGCGCTGAAGACATGTTCCTTGACGTCAAGGATCTGGCCGTCCGCAAGCTGCCCATACACAAGAGCTATGCGCCGGGCAGCATCGACTATCACTCGTCGGAGATCAAGCAGATCGCCCCGCTGGATGTGAATGCCACGGCCGAACTTTTCGACGGGGATATCCGCATCAATGGCCACCTGGAAACCAAGGTGGAGCTTTCCTGTGCGCGCTGCCTTGAGCCCGTGGTTGAGGACGTTGCCAAGGATTTTGATCTCTCCTACACGCCGCTTCCCAAGCAGACCAAGCCTGAGGAAGAGCGGCTCAAGGACGATGACTCGGAAATTGCGTTTTTTTCCGGCGAGGGCTTGTTCCTCGCGGACGTACTGCGCGAGCAGGTGCTTCTGGCGCTGCCCATGAAGGTCATCTGCCAGAGCGATTGCCGGGGACTGTGTGCAAATTGCGGTGCCAACTTGAACCACGAAGAATGCCGCTGTGAGACCCACGCAACAGACCCGCGAATGGCTCCACTCGCGCGACTGAAGCAGGACTGGCTGAAGAAACAATAAATCCGGGCCTTCGCGCCCGCAAGAAAAGGCCGCTCCTAGAGAGCGGAAATGAGGTGTACTGCCATGCCCAATCCAAAACGAAGGCACTCCAAGCGTAGAACCAGCACGCGCCGCGCCCACGACTTCCTCATCAAGCCCGCGCTCGGCAAGTGTCCGCATTGCCACGAAATGAAGCAGCCGCATCAGGCTTGCCCACATTGCGGGTATTACAAGGGCAAAGCCGTCAAAGAGTCAGCGGCGTAAAGGACGTTAGAGCACTCGCCTGCCGGTAAAAATCCATGATCACCATCGCTGTTGACGCCATGGGCGGTGACAATGCGCCCCGCCCGGAGGTCGAAGGCAGTGTGCTGGCTGCACGCGAGCTGGGAGTGCGCGTTTTGCTCGTGGGCCAGCCGGCCGCGGTACGCGCAGAGCTGGCCAAGCACGCCCCGGCGCACTTGCCGATCGAAGTTGTCGCGGCGAGCGAAGTGATCACCATGGACGATCACCCGGTGCAGGCCTTTCGCAAAAAGAAAGACAGCTCGGTGCACGTCGCGGCCCGCCTGGTGCGCGAAGCCAAGGCTGACGGGCTGGTCAGCGCCGGCAACACCGGCGCGGTCATGACCGTGGCTAAATTTTTGCTGGGCACGCTTGAGTCGGTCGATCGCGTGGCCCTGGCCGCGCCGTTTCCGAACGCCAAGGGCGGCGTCTCGGTGCTTCTCGACGTGGGGGCCAATGTAGATTCCCGCCCCGAGCATTTAGTGCAGTTCGCGGTGATGGGAGAGGTGTATTATCGCGCTACCTTCGGCCATCGGCGTCCCCGCGTAGGCTTGCTTTCGGTCGGCTCGGAAGAAATCAAAGGCAACGAACTGACGCGCGAAGTCTATACGCGCCTGAAAAAGAGCACCGTGCACTTTGTCGGCAACGTGGAAGGCGGCGATCTGTTTTCGGGTGACGTGGACGTTATCGTTTGCGACGGGTTCATCGGCAATGTGGCGCTGAAGATCTGTGAAGGCTTGGCGGTTTCAATTTTTGATCTGCTGAAGAAATCCTTAAAGAGTTCCTTTGTATCTCAGCTAGGGGCGGTTCTTTCCCAAGGGGCGTTCAAGGGCTTGAAGAAAACCATTGATTACACGGAATACGGCGGCGCGCCACTTCTCGGGGTGCGCGGTGTTTGTGTGATCGGGCATGGGCGTTCCAACGCCAGTGCGGTGAAAAACGCCATTCGCGTGGCCGCGGGCCTGGCTCGCGCACGCTCAAACGAAAAAATCGAACAGGAGCTTTCTGTCGCCGGCGACCTGTCCTGACCGCGCGCCAGAAGGAAGAAATCTATGGGCAAAGTAGCGTTTGTGTTTCCGGGACAAGCTTCGCAATACCCGGGTATGGGCCAAGAGCTGGCGGACAAGTATCCCGTGGCTCGCGCGGTCTTTGAGGAAGCCGATAAAGCGCTCGGCTTTTCCATTTCGCAGATGTGTTTTTCCGGCACTGAGGAACAGCTAAAGCAAACGGAGAACACCCAGCCGGCTATCCTCACGACTTCCGTGGCGATTTACCGAGTGGTGGCGGAGCGTGGCCTGACTCCGGATTTTGTGGCGGGCCACAGCCTCGGCGAATACTCCGCGCTGGTCGCCGCCGGATCGCTGAAATTCAGCGATGCTGTGCAACTGGTGCGCAAGCGCGGACAGTTGATGCAGAATGCCGTTCCCGCCGGCGAGGGCGCGATGGCGGCGATCATGGGTCTTTCTCCGGCGGTGGTGGCCGACGCCTGCAAGCGCGCCGCGGAAAACGAGGTTTGTGCCCCGGCCAATCTCAATTCGCATGAGCAAACGGTTATCTCCGGTCATGCGGGAGCCGTAAAGCGCGCCGTGGAAATCGCTTCGCAACTCGGCGCCAAGCGCGCTGTGATGCTGGCTGTGAGCGCGCCATTCCATTCCGCACTGATGATGCCCGCACAGGAAAAGCTGGCGGTCGAACTGAAGAAAGTTTCCTTCGCGGATCTGCGTGTTCCGCTGGTAAGCAACGTCGACGCCGATACCGAAACCAGCGGCGAGGAAGCGCGCGACGCCCTGATTCGCCAGGTCTCCATGCCCGTGCGCTGGGAAGAATCGGTGCGTCTGCTGATCGACGAAGGCGTGAACACGTTTGTCGAAGTAGGGCCGGGGCGCGTGCTGTCAGGTTTACTGCGCCAGATTGAGCGTTCGGTAGCGACCTTGAACGTGGAAGACGAGAAGAGCTTGTGCGCTACGCTCGACAAGGTTGCCGGCGCGCGCTCCGACGCCGCCTAGGGTTGCCCCCGGGAAGTTTCTCGGGGGCGCGCGGTTTGCCGGGCCCCCCCGGGTAGCATGTAAGCCAGTTGTCCCGTGTTTAGGTCTGCTGGAAAATCGGAGCGAAATGTTGAGCCTCAAAGACCATGTTTAGCCTCAAAGACAAGGTAGCGATGGTCACCGGCGCCTCGCAAGGCATCGGCCGCGACACGGCCCTCGCTTTGGCAAAAGCGGGCGCCAAAGTGGCCGTGGCCGCCCGCAGCGAAGAAAAACTTCACGCCCTGGTCGAGGAAATCACCGCCGCAGGCGGCCAAGCCCTGGCTGTCAAAATGGATGTGGCGGATCAAGATCAAGTGAAGGCCGGCTTCAGGCAGGTCACGGGAAAATTCGGCCGGCTGGATATTTTGGTCAACAATGCCGCCATTACGCGCGACGGTCTAGCCTTGCGCATGAAAGCCGAAGACTGGGAGACCGTGCTGCGCACCAATCTGACGGGCGCGCATTTCTGCATCCAGCAGGCCCTGGCCACCATGATGCGCGCGCGCGCCGGACGCATCGTCAACATCTCGAGCGTGGTGGCGGAAATGGGCAATGCCGGTCAAGCCAACTATGTGACCTCCAAAGCCGGGCTGATTGGCCTGACGAAAGCTATCGCCATCGAAATCGCCAGCAGAAATATCACCGTCAACGCCGTCGCTCCCGGCTTCATCGAAACGCCCATGACCGACGTCCTGAGCGCCGAAGTGAAGGACGAACTCAAGAAGCGCATCCCGCTCGGTCGCATGGGCGCGCCGAGCGACGTCGCCGCGGCCATCGTTTTCCTGGCCAGTGACGAAGCGGCCTATATCACGGGCCACGTCCTCGATGTAAACGGCGGCATGTACCTGGCGTGACGGGATGTGCCTGGGCGCTCCTTGCGGAAGAGTCCGCCGCGGCTCTTGACCGCGGGTGGGAAGGCCCGGTTGCACGGGGCCGCGGGCGAATCGGTGCAAAGTTGACCTTGCCGCGGGGCCTGTCTAGAATGCCTAGGGCCTTGTGAAGGTAAGTTTAAGCGGCTCGGACACATGGACCGAGCGACGACGCGGATGCGAATGACCGCGTAGCTGTAGCAGCGGAAGTACCGCAGCGGGAGCAGGCAATACCAGCACGAGTTCGGCATATCATCACATTGGGCGATTTCAGAATCGCGGAGGACATGGCATGGCCAGTACGGAAGAGCGCGTAAAGCAGATCATTGTCGAACAGCTCGGCGTCGATGAAGCCGAAGTTACCCCCACGGCGTCGTTTGTTGACGACCTCGGGGCGGATTCGCTCGATCAGGTGGAATTGGTGATGGCGTTTGAAGAGGCCTTCGGCATCGAAGTGCCGGACGAAGACGCCGAAAAAATGACCACGGTCAAGGACGCCGTCGATTACATCGACAAGCACTCCAAAGGCAAGTAAGACAATTTTTTACCAAAATTTTCCGCAGTCACAGGGGAGCACGGAACGTTGACTCGCCGGGTAGTTGTCACGGGCGTTGGACTGGTCTGCGCGCTGGGTATCGGCACGGAGGAGACTTGGAAAAACCTCCTGGCCGGGCAGAGCGGCGTGGGGCCTATTACTTTGTTCGATACCAACGGCTTTGACTGCAAGATCGCCGGCGAAGTGAAGAATTTCGACCCCTTCCAGTGGATCGAGAAAAAAGAACTGAAAAAAATGGGGCGCTTCATCCAGATCGCCCTGGCCGGCGCCGATTTCGCGGTCAGATCCGCGAACTGGAAGCCCGTACAATCCGAC
>JBEKSZ010000029.1:0-36757 GCA_049516615.1 Candidatus Acidiferrum sp.
CCACAGGGGGAACGGTACCAGCACGAGGGCCAGGTGAAGAACCAGCGCGCCGAGCAGGGCCAGCCGCGGGATGCGGCCTTCGATCCAGCCGTCTTTGAAAAACCCTTTGTAGACGTGGTCTCTGGCCCAGGTCGGACCGGAGACGACCGCGGCAAGATTGCTCGCCAGGCTCTGCCGGAAGGCGCCCCAGGTAACGATCAGTTCGGGCTCAGCCGGGCCTGGCAGATGGACGGATTCCGCGGGCTCCTGAACCTGTCCCAAGAGGTTGAAGGCACTATGGACCTGATGCAGCGACATGAACTCCCAAGTATAGCGTAGCGCCGGGCTCCGCACTAAGCGCCGAATTGTACGCGCCGGGACCGTGGCCGGGCAAGTAGCGCCTCGGGTCCGATCAGGAACGCCTTTTCCCGCAGAAAGCTAGATAGATGACGGGAGCTGGCCCCGGGTTGACTCATGGCCAGGCGATCTTCCTCGGCTTCCGGGGCATCCCGGGGGTTCGTGGCCGCGGCCCCTGCGTTCACGCACTTTTAGAAAGCTTCATTTCCCCCGACAACCGGCCTTCTCCCTCGCCAAGGTTGCCCCGTAAGGGCCAAGTGCCTTACGATACGTGCGCATGGCGGACCCCCAGCCCCTGGCCGGCAAGAAAATAGCGCGCTACGCCATCCTTGAGAAACTTGGGGGCGGTGGAATGGGCGTCGTGTATAAGGCCGAGGACACCGAACTCGGGCGATTTGTCGCGCTCAAATTCCTTCCTGACGATCTCACCGGCGATGCGCAAGCTCTCGAGCGCTTCCGGCGCGAGGCGCGCGCGGCGTCTTCGCTGAATCACGCCAATATCTGCACCATTTATGAAATCGGCGAGCACGAAGGCAAGCGATTTATCGCCATGGAATTTCTCGACGGCGCAACGCTGAAGCATTTAATTGCCGGGCAGCCGATGGAGCTAGAACCTTTGCTGAGCCTGGCCATTGAGATCGCCGACGGGCTCGATGCTGCGCATACCGACAACATCGTGCACCGGGACATCAAGCCGGCCAATATTTTTGTGACCAAGCGCGGCGCACACGCCAAGATTCTGGATTTTGGGCTGGCCAAGATCTCGACATCCGCTGCGCGTCCGGGGAGCGGCAGCGGAAAGACGGCGATGGAGACGGTGGGGGTCGACCCGGATCATCTGACGAGTCCGGGAACCTCGCTCGGAACGGTGGCGTACATGTCGCCCGAGCAGGTACGCGGCAAGGAGCTCGATCCGCGGACGGACTTATTTTCCTTCGGGGTGGTGCTGTACGAAATGGGAACGGGCCAACTGCCGTTCCGCGGGGAAACTTCCGCGGTAATTTTTGAAGCGATCATGAACCGTGCGCCGACTTCGCCGGTGCGCCTCAATCCCGAACTGCCCGAAAAGTTTGAAGCCATTCTGCAGAAGGCGCTCGATAAAGATCGCAATCTACGCTACCAGTCGGCCGCGGAAATGCGAACGGATCTGCTGCGTTTAAAGCGCGAAGTCGAGTCGGGATCGAATCCGAGCGCGTTTAGCGGGCTTATGCCGGAGGATGCGCCGCGAGCGGCCGGCGCGCAGGCATCTTCGCGCTCCTCTGCGGCCGCAAATTCTGGCTCCGGGTCCGCGCTGGCCTCGGGCGCGCCGGCTTCAGGTTCCGGAGTTTCGCCGGAATCCGCGGCCGGGCCCAGCGTGGCTTCGGGAAGTTCGCCCGTGCTGGCCGCCCCGGCCACCACGGCGAGCGGGGCGCGCCCGTGGCTGCCCTGGCTGGCCGGAACGCTGGCCCTTCTCGCCATCGCCAGCACGGTATTTTTCTTCTCCGCGCGGCGCGTGCGAGCGCTCACCGATAAAGACACCGTGATGCTCACCGATTTTGTAAACACCACGGGCGACCCGGTCTTTGACGGGACCTTGAAACAAGCCTTGGCGGTGCAGCTCGGGCAATCACCGTATTTGAATCTACTGCCGGAATCGAAAATTCAGGAAGCGCTGCAGTTCATGGGGCGCAAGCCCGACGAACGGATCAGCAAAGATCTGGCCAAGGAAATCTCCCTGCGGGAAAGCGCCAAGGTTTACATCTCGGGGTCCATTTCGAGCCTGGGCAGCCATTACGTGATCGCGCTTGACGCCATCAACGCGCAAAACGGGGACTCCCTCGCTACGCAGCAGGCGGAAGCCGAGAGCAAGGAAGCGGTACTGAAATCGCTGGACTCGGCGGCCAGCGATCTGCGCAAGAAACTGGGAGAATCGCTGGCCAGCGTGCAGCAATTCGCGACCCCGCTCGAGCAGGCCACCACCTCTTCGCTCGAAGCCCTCAAGGAGTTCAGCCTGGGGGCGGCGCTGCACAATCGCCTGGAGGATGGCCCGGCCATCCCGCACCTGAAACGGGCCGTTGCGCTCGATCCGAATTTCGCGACCGCTTATGCGGTGCTGGGCATCTGCATCAGCAACCTCGGAGGAGCCAAGGAAGGCACCGATTACCTGAGAAAGGCCTATGAGTTGCGCGACCGGGCCAGCGAGCGGGAAAAGCTGTACATCGAGGGCCACTATTACGACTCCGTGACCGGCGACGAGGATAAAGCTCTGGAACTCTACGAAAAGTGGCGACAAACCTATCCGCGCGATACGCGGCCAATGAGCAATCTGGCGTTGCATTACAACATCGTGGGGAAGTTCGATAAGGCCCTCCAAGCCGCCATGCTCGATCTGCAGACCGATCCTAGCGACGCCTATGGCTACACGCATGGCGCGAACGCGTATCTCTTCACCAACCGCCTTGACGAGGCCAAAGCCATGGTGCAAAACGGGCAGGCCAAACAGCGGGATTCTGATGGGCTGCATTTCGCCCTGCTGCAAATTGCGGTTTTGCAGAATGATCAGGCCACACTGCAGAAGGAGAAAGCCTGGAGCGTGGGCAAGGACGGCGAGCCCTGGGTTCTGCATTTCCTTTCTGACTATCAGGCCGGCCAGGGGCATCTGCGGCTGGCGCGCGAATATGCCCAGCAGGCCAGCGACGCCGGGAAGCGCACCGGGTTCGCCGAGCTGACTTCCTGGGTGATGTGCTCTGAAGCGCTACATGACGGGGAGCTGGGGTATCCGGAGAGCGAGAAGCAAAAAGCGGCGCAGACTTTGCGACTGCCCGGAGAGCGATTTGCGAAAGCGTGCGCTGCGGAAGCCTTTGCCGATGCCGGGGATTTGCCGGAGGCGCAGAGATTGCTGGAGGAGTTGCACCGCGATTTTCCGTGGGACACCAGCATCAAATATTTGAGCGGACCGACCGCGGAAGCGATTTTGCTGGCGCACCAGAAAAAATATCCCGAGGCCCTTAGAGTGCTGGAGCCGGGGCGCAACTATGAGCTGGGTTTCGCGTTTAATGGCACGGCGTTTTTCCCGATTTACACCCGGGGGCAGATTTATCTGCAAATGCGCGATGGCCAGAACGCCGCGACAGAATTTCAGAAGATTCTCGAGCACCGGAGTCTGTATTCCTGCAGCGAATTGATTTCCCTGGCGCAGTTGGGATTAGCGCGCGCCTATGCCCTCGCGGGAAATGCCGGGAAGGCGCGAACCGCATATCAGGATTTTTTCGCGATGTGGAAGGATGCCGATCCGGGGATTCCGCTGCTCGCAGCGGCCAAGACCGAGTATGGCAAGTTGTGAGTCAAGCGCGCGCTGAACCTTCCTGATGCCGTTTTTCCGCCACACCCTGGTCCCCACCAACGATCCCCTGGCAACAGCCACACGCCAAGCCAAAGCCGGCATTACCGCGGGATGCGTTGGCGGTAGAAGCTGAGCACGGCGTCGCCTTGCTTCAGGACCCGGACGCGCTCAAGGCGCGAGAATTCCTCGGGGAGTTCGAATTTGCGGGTGTGCTCGGCGATAACCACGCTGGCCTCCGCGACGAACGAGGCCCTGCTCAGGAAATTCATGACTTGGAGATATTGCTCCGCGGCAGCGTAGGGCGGGTCAAGGAAGATGAAGTCGTAGGCGGACGGTTGCGACCCCTCGCTTTGCCGCTGCTCGAGCTTTTCAAGAGCGCGCTCGGCGTCCATGGCCCAGACCATTGCGGCGCTGCCGATTTCGAGCGAGGTTAAATTTTGCCGGATCAGTTTGGCGGCCGGGGCGCTGTTTTCCACAAAGAGAACGTCTTGCGCGCCACGACTGAGGGCTTCGATGCCTACCGCGCCGGTGCCGGCAAAGAGATCGAGAAAATGCGCTCCGGGAATTTTGGGGCTTAGGACATTGAAGAGCGTTTCCCGGAGGCGGTCACTGGTCGGCCGCAGGTGGGGGCTATCGAAGGATTTTAGTTGGCGGCTACGGTAGGTTCCGGCGATCACGCGCATGGTTTGCTTGCTTCCGGCAAGGCCGGCCCCTATTACATCACGGGATGGCCGCAGAACCTTCCGTAGATAATGGCACGCCGCTCGCTTCCCGGGCCTTCCAGCATACCCCTAATTGTTTTGCCGAACACAAGGCTGCCCGGGCCGCGACCAGCGAGTCCCGCGCTGCGGATAGCTGCTTTCCTTCGGGTAGCGAACCCGGTCCGGGGGGAGCGCATCGCGGGAAACCCGCTCGAAAGTCGAATCGCAACGCCGCCGGGGATGGCCTTTATCGCTGGCTAGGCGATGTGGGCCAGATGGTAACGGCGCTGCCAGTCCGCGGGCAAGCTGCGGAGCAGCAAGTGCAGCGCGGAGTTTTGCGCGGAGTCCCCGGTGAGGGCCAAGGCTTCTCGGCGCGCGGACTCGAGCAGTTCGCGGTCGCGAACCGGATTGGCGATATGAAACCCGAGGTCGCCGGACTGCCGGGTGCCGAAGAAGTCGCCGGGGCCGCGAAGCAGGAGGTCGGTTTCGGCGATTTCAAAACCGTCGTTGCTGCGCACCATGGTGTCCAGGCGGGCTTTGGCGACTGCGCTCATGCGCGGCGGGGCTACCAGGATGCAGTGGGATTTTTTTGCGCCGCGGCCGATGCGCCCCCGCAGTTGATGGAGCTGGCTGAGGCCGAAGCGCTCGGCGTGCTCGATGATCATGGCCGTGGCGTTGGGGACGTCGACGCCGACTTCGACCACCGTGGTAGCGATCAAAATATTTATTTCGTTTTTGTGAAAGCGCTGCATCACATCTTCTTTTTCTTCGCTGCTCAGACGGCCATGGAGCAGGCCCAGCTTTAACTTGGGAAAGACTTCCCTGGACAGATGCTCGTAGGCCTCGATGGCGGCTTTCAGTTCAAGCTTCGATTCTTCGATCACCGGATAAACGACGTAGGCCTGCTGGCCGGCGGCAACCTCGCGGCGCACCGATTCCCACACGCCCGGAAGATGCTGCGGGCTGGTGAGGCGCGTCGTAATGGGCGTACGACCGGGGGGAAGTTCGTCGAGGACGGAAACGTCCAGGTCGCCGTAGAGCGTGAGGCTCAGGGTGCGGGGGATGGGCGTGGCGGTCAGAACCAGAACGTGGGGCGCGTGGCCGTGGGCCGCGGCTTTGTCCATCAGGCGCTTGCGCTGCAGGACCCCGAAGCGGTGCTGTTCGTCGATGGCCACAAAACCGAGCCTGGCGAATTTTACATTTTCCTCGATCAAGGCGTGGGTGCCCACGGCCAGATGAGATGCTCCGCTGCCGAGACGCTCGAGCGCGGCGGTTTTCTCGGAAAACTTCATGCCGCTCGTGACCAGCTCGACGCGATAGCCGGCGGGTTCGAGGATGCGCCGCGCGCCGAGGTAGTGTTGCACAGCGAGAATCTCGGTCGGGGCCATGATGGCGGCTTGCGTGGCGTTTTCGATGGCGATGACCGCGGCTTGCAGGGCCACCATGGTTTTGCCGCTGCCGACATCGCCCTGCAGCAAGCGGTTCATGGGGAAAGGCTTTTCAAGGTCGGCGGCGATTTCTGACAGCGCGCGTTTCTGTGCGCCGGTGGGTTTAAAGGGTAGGATGCGTTTGAGGGCCGTGCGGATTTTTTCTTCGCGAAGGCGAAAGGGGATGGCGTTTTCGCGGCGTGTGGTCTGGCGGTCGAGCGCAATGCTGAGCTGGTAGCGGAAGAATTCCTCGAAAATCAGGCGTTGCTGGGCGGCCGAACGAAAGATATTTAACCGTTCGAGGGACTCGCCGGCGCCGGGAAAGTGCGTCTCGCGCAAGGCCTCGCTGCGGCTTGGAAGCTTCAGCCTGTCGCGCAGCGCGGCGGGGAGAACGTCCGGAAGGTCCGGCGGAATGAGCTCAACGGCGGCATACATGGCGCGGCGAATCTGGCGCGAGCCGAAGGTGCCCATGGCTTCGTAGATGGGAACGATGCGGCCCACTTCGCTTGAGTCGAGATCCTCACTGCCAAGAATTTCCATGTGCGGATTGACCATCTCGCGGCGCGCGGGGCGGAGGCGGTCGATTTCCACCTTGCCGTGGAGGATCAGGGACTGCCCGGGCCGGAGGCGGTTTTCTAGATATTGCCCGTGGAAAAATTTGCAGGGCAGCGAACCGCTGGCGTCCTCAACCAGTAGATGATAAATCGCGTCGCGGCCGCGCGCGCCGCGCACCGCCTGGCCGCTCAAGACCTTGACCCGCAGGGTGTAGGTGCCCCCGGGAACGGCCTCCTTGATGGTAGAAAAGCGCATGCGGTCTTCGTAGCGAAAAGGCAGATAGTTGAGCAGGTCGCCGAGGGTGTGAATGCTGCGCGCAGCGAGGAGCGCGGCGCGGTGGGGACCGACGCCTTTGATCATTTGCACCGGGGTATCGAGGCGGAGCGGCGTTACGGGAGCGGGGGCGGGAAGGTGAGCGGTGGCGGTCATGCGAGAAGCTGCAGATCATTTATACCATTTGCGGCCGGGGGCCGGCGCGGTCGGGTAACCCCCCGGGCCGGCGCGGCCGGGCATCCTCTCCCCCCGGCCAAGCAGGGACGATACTTGCGCGTCCTGGTACGCGTATTATTAGGGTGCGGGTGCGAGCACCTTTTGCGGCGCATCAGGCGAAAAACCCCCGGGAGGCTGCGTGGCTGGCGAGCGATTGACAAGTTCCGATAAACGGGCGCTGGCCTTGTGGGTTCTCGCCGGGGTGATTGGCGCGCTGTGCGCCTACAAATTTTATTTTCGGGCCTTTCCCGAGGCCTCGGTAAATTTTCAGGTTTCGCGAGAAGCGGCGCGGAAGCAGGCCGAGACCTTCGTGACCGGCATGGGCAGCGACGTGCGCGGCTACCAGTCGGCCATTGTTTTTAGTCTGGACGAGGACGCCAAGACCTACCTCGAGCGGGAAGTTGGCCTGCGGCAGGCCAATCAGTTGATGGGCTCAGAGCTGAATATCTGGTACTGGGAGGTGCGCTTTTTCAAGCCGCAGCAGGAGGAAGAGTTCCGCGTGCGCGTCAGTCCCGCAGGACAGATTGTGGGCTACGAACATCACGTGGCGGAAAACTTCCCGGGCGCTTCTCTTGGTCGCGAGGAAGCTCTGGCGGAGGCCACGCAATTTGCCTCTACCAAGCTGGGCGTCCAATTCTCTGACTGGGATCTGCTGGCCGACGAGGTCAGCTCGGTAGAGCGGCCGAACCGCCTGGACTGGTCGTTTACCTGGGAAAAGCGGGGATTCCGCGCCAAGGATGCCCCGTACCGCATGGACGTGGTGCTAGAAGGCAGCAGCATTGGCGACAGCAAGGAGTTTTTGAAAATCCCGGAAGCCTGGAACCGCAGCTTCGCGCATTTGCGGGCACAGAATAACTTTATAAGTTTGCTGGCCATCCTGCCGTACCTGCTGCTGCTCGGTTCGGCGCTGTGGCTGGGCATTGCACTCACGCGGCGCGGGAGCGCGCGCTGGGGCGGGGCCATCAAGATCGGCGTGCTGGTGGCGCTGCTGCTTTTCTCGATGCAGCTGAACGCCTGGCCGGAAGCGCGCGCAGGGTACGACACCAACAGCTCTTACGCCACTTTTATCGTGAAACAGCTGGTGATCGCGCTGCTGTTCGGAATTGGCTCGGCGATTTTCGTTACCCTGGTGCTGCCCGCCGGCGACGCCCTCTATCGCGTGACGCAGCCGGCGCGCTTGCGCCTGGGCCAGGCGTTCAGTTTGCGGGGACTGCGTTCGAAGGAGTTTTTCTGTTCCTCGGTGGTCGGACTCAGCCTCACGGCGGCGTCGCTGGGCTTTGTGGTGGTGTTTTACATGGTGGGCAGCCGATTTGGAGTCTGGGCCCCGCAGGAAATCAACTACGAAAATTCCGTCAGCACGCTGTTTCCCTGGATTACCGGAGTGGCCATTGGCTTACTGGCTTCAACCAACGAGGAGTTTACCTTTCGCCTGTTCGCCATTCCCTTTATCGAGCGGCTGACCGGATCGCGCTGGCTGGCGGTGATTATTCCCGCGTTTTGCTGGAGCTTTCTGCACGCCAATTACCCGCAGGAGCCGCCCTACATCCGCGGGCTGGAAGTGGGAATGATGGGTCTGGCCACGGGCGTCGTGTTTCTGCGCTGGGGCATCGTGGCCACCCTGATCTGGCACTACACGTTCGATGCTTCGCAGGTTGGCCTGCTGCTGATTCGTTCGCATAGCTGGTATTTCCGAATTTCCGGCTTGGTGGTGGGGCTGGCGGCTGTCGCGCCGCTGCTGTTCTCGGCCATTTCCTACTTGCAACGCGGAGGATTTGAGGTCGCGGGAGACTTGCTGAACAGCGCGGAGGCGGCACCGGAGGTAAGTCTGAGAAGTCCGGCGAGCGAAAGCGTGAGCGCGGCGCAGCCGCGGCGCTACACGGCGCTGACTCCCGCTATGCTCGGAGTGCTGGCGCTGCTGACCGTTGGCGGCGCCCTGGCTGCGTGGCGAGTAAAGTCCCCGGAGATTGGCGATTATTTGCGCCTCGCGGTTGACGCGCGCGGTGCGCGGGCGCGAGGCGACGAAATCCTGCAGGGGCGCAAAGTGGATGTAAGTTCGTATCGCCACGTGGTGGCCTTCCTCAACAACAGCGACCCGCTGGTCAACGAATTCCTGCGCGAGCGCCTGGGCGTTAGGGGAGTGAACGACGTTTATTCGTCGCGAGTGCCGGTGGCCTTCTGGAAAATACGCTATTTCCGCGACGGTCAAAAGGAAGAGTATGCCGTGGTCTTAACGCCGGACGGCGCCCTGCATGCGGTGTGGCATGTCTTGCCCGAGGACGCTCGGGGAGCGCAACTTGCGAAAGACGCGGCGGTAGCGCTCGGCGAAAAATATCTGCAAGGCGAGAAGCATCTGGACCTGGCGCGCTGGAAACTGGTGGACGCCGAATCGGAGAAGCGGCCGCAGCGCGTCGATCACATCCTGGTATGGGAAGAAAACGAGGCCCTGACTTCGGCCGGGACGAATGCCGCGGAAGAAGCGCACACGCGCGTGCGCGTACAAGTCCTCGGCGACGAGGTCGTCGATTACCAAATCTTCATCAAAATTCCCGATGAGTGGAGCCGCCAACAGCAGGCCCAGACGGTACCGCGCCTGGCGTTCGCTTACGGGCTGCCGGCCGTGCTCTTTGGAGCCCTGGGCATAACCATACTGGTCATCTTCCTCAGGAACCTGAAATCCGCAGCGGTGGCGGCGATTCCCTGGAAGCGCCTGGTTTGGTGGTCGAGCTGGTCGCTGCTGGCATTTTACGTGGCGTTTGCCTTCAGCAGTCGCATTCCCGATTTTCTCATGGAGCAATATCACACCGACCAGCCCCTAAAATTTGCCTACGGAAGTCTGGGAATTGGCGCACTGCTGGGTGGCCCGTTTCGTCTGGCAAGCCTCGGGTTGCTTTTTGGCGTGGCCTGGTTCTATGCGCATCGGGCCTTTGGAGAGGAGCGTATACCGGGCTGGCTGGGCATGCCGACTGCTTACTATCGCGACGCGCTGTTCATCGCGCTCGGCGGTACGGGAGCGTTCGTTGCGCTGCGCAGAGTCCTTGAGGCGGCGCTGGTCTACTGGCCTACGATACACCGCGTAGCTGCCGCTTCATGGGGCGAGAATTTCGGCGGCATTTCGCCCGCTGCGGCCATTTTAGCGGGGGCCCTCGGCGAGGGGCTGTTCTACGCCGCTCTCGCGGCGGTCCTCGCGGCATTCGTGGCCGACTGCGCCCGGCCGGCATGGCTGCGCGCCTTGTTGTTTCTCGGCGGGGCGCTGGCTCTGGTGGGCAGCGATTGGGGCAGCGCGGCGGACTATGCCAAGCACCTTTGCGCGGAATTGATTTTACTGGCGGTGATTGTTCTGGGTGTGCGGTACGTTGCGAGATTCAACCTGCTCGGATATTTTTTGCTGGCCGCCGCCGGCACCATCCTCGCCGGGGCGGTCGAGATGCTGAAGCAGGACAACCGCTTCTACCAGCGCAACGGCTTCGTGGCCCTGGTGGTTTTGGCGCTGCTCCTCGCCTGGCCCCTGTTTGCGTGGCTGTTTCCCAGGCCGGCGCCCCGCGGCCTGGCCTGCTGACGGTGGCGCCCGCGCAACTCTTGGCATGGTCTCGGGCGTCCAGCGATCCGAAACAAACGCCGCCCCTCGTGCGTTCTTACCTGTGGGAGTTGCTGCTCACGCTCTGGCAGATACCGCGTCCAACATGTTAGGCTGCGCAATTGTCCCGGCGCGGCCTGAGGCCTTGGATTGCCGTGAATGCCGGAGGCGCGATTTTGCGCTAAGCTGTTGCGCTAAAGGCAGTACTACAGCATGCTGCGAAGAGAAAGCGAAGAATGCCGCTCCCATCATGGAATTTCGCTCTGGCTGACGACCCCCATCGGGTAGCTACCGTCAGCGCCGTCCTGTCCCCGGAGACCTCTTTGCCGAATCTTGAGGAACGCTCGCTCGTGGCTGAAGCGCAAGCCGGCAATCGGGCGGCGTTTGAAGAGCTGGTTCGGCGCTACGACCGCGATGTGCTGCGCCTGGCGCTTAATCTGATGAAGCGCCCGGAAGACGCGCGTGACGTTTACCAGGACGCGTTTCTCAAGGTGTACCGCAACTTGCATCGTTTCCGCTTTGAATGCAGCTTTTATACCTGGCTCTACCGCATCGTCACCAACGTTTGCCTCGATCACCTGCGGCGGCGTCAGTCCCGCCCTGAGGATCAAGCCCCGGAGGGCCACCCCGCGCATCAGGATGAGGGGGGAACGGATTTCTTTGAGCGGCAAAAGGAGCACCGCCCCACGCTCGACCCGGAACGCAGCTTGATGGGCAAAGAGCTTGGCGCGCAGATCGCCACCGCCATGCGCCAGCTTTCTCCGCGCGAGCGCGTGGTTTTTGAAATGAAGCACTATCAGGGATTGAAGCTGCGGGCCATCGGCGACGCCCTGGGCACATCGGAAGAGACGGTGAAGAATTCCCTTTTTCGCGCCACCCGCAAACTGCGCAACCAGCTCGGTGAGCTGCGATGAGCGGCCGGGAAGATTCTCCGAACTTGGCCGCCGGGTACTGCTTGAAGATCTCGCCGCTCCTGGTCTTTTACGTCTGCGACGAGCTGGACGACGCGGAGCGGTCCGCAGTCGATGCCCACATCGCCGTATGTCCGGTTTGCGCCGTGCAGCTCGCGCAAGAGCGCAAGCTGCACGAGGCCGTAGGCTCGGCGACCCAGTCCGCCGACCTGCTCGATGGCGCCGGACTGTTGCTGGCCCAGTGCCGTAGTGAGCTCGAGGAAAAAATCGACGACCTCGGCGCCCCGCTGCGCCAGGATCGCTGGCATCCTTTCGCCTGGGCCAGACGCTGGATGGCACTGCGTCCGGTGTGGAGCGGCGCCCTGCTGGTGATTTTCGGCGTGGCCCTCGGCACTCAACTGCTGCCGTGGATCGAAACGGCCAACGACGTCGCGGGGCCCGCCGTCAACGTGCTGGCCGCGCCAAAACTCACCGACGAGCAACTCTCGAAAATGGCGCTATCCAGCGTTCGCGTTTCCCCGACCGGTGACCAAGGCGGTGGCAACATTCAACTGCTTCTCAGCGCCGAACAGCCGCTGGAGATCTCTGGCAACGTGGATGACCACGAGGTGCGCCGCGTGCTCACCTTCGCGGTGCGCAACGGTGATCGTTCCGATGTGGACGTCCGGCTCGACTGCCTCGATGCCCTGAAAGCGCGCGTCGACGACGAGCAGGTACGGCAGGCGCTGCTGGCCGCGGCGCGCCAGGATCAGAGCGCGGCGGTGCGCATGAAAGCCCTCGAATCGTTGCGCGGTGCGGCGGACGATGGCCGAGTGCGCGATACCATGTTGCAAATTCTGGACCACGATGCCAGTCCGGGCGTGCGTGTCGCGGCCGTGAATCTGCTGGTGCGCTCGCTGCAAGAAGATATACGTCGCGAGGCCGCCGGTGGAGACCTGCTAGAGCCCCGCGAAGGCCTTGGCCCTGAAGCCCAGACGGCCAGCAGCACGGGCGACGCCTCCGGTCGCGAGAGCGCTTCGGCTAAATCCACGATGGAAGTCGCGATTCGTGCGCTCGCCGACCTGCAGCTGCATGATCCGAACCGTGACGTGCGCGTGCGCAGCGCAGCCGCGCTGCGGCAGATTGCCGCGCGGCCGCAGCCGTAAGTCATCGCCTGCGATTGTGCCGCGCGCTGAAAAAATATTTAAGAAAATGAAAATCTTTTTCCTCGACGATATGCGTTTTCTGGCGCGGGGTTTCTCGCGCATGGCGATTCGCTCGCGCGGGCGATTTTCGTGCCTGGTGATCGCCGCAGCCATCCTTCCGGTTTGCGCTCCGGCGGGCCCCGGCATTCCTCTGCCCAGCGATCCGCTGCCGGGATCGGGCAGTTCGGCTGCGGCGATTACGCTGCCGGGATCCGCGCCGCACGTAAGCAGCGAACGCAGCGGCGTGCTGCCCACTTCCGATGGACTCACTCTGCGCCTCACGACCGATCTTGGCTCGGTGCACATCGTTCCGCTCGAGACCGGTGCGGCGCCGGTGGTCCGTTACGTGGTGCGTATTGAAACCGACGCGCGGGCCCCGCTGGCAAAATCGCTGCTCGACACTTACGAACTCAAAACCAGGAGTTCGCCGTCGGGAGTGGAGATCAGCGGCACGCTGCCACCACAAGCGGCGCATGGTTCGGGAACGGGCGCACAGTTCTGGGTGCATTTTGACGTGACCGTTCCGGTCGGCTACCACGTGGATGTAAAAACCGGGGTGGGCGATATCGAAACTCAGGACATTGGCGGCAGCGCGCAGCTGCTCACGCAAGGCGGAAACATCGTGGCCGGGCGAATCGGCTTCCTCGATACCCGCAAGGCCAACGCCGGGCACGCCGAAGCCGTCCTAGAGACCGAAGGCGGGCACATCCAGGTGCAGGAAGTTACCGGCGATCTGACCGCCTTCACGGCCGGCGGCCACATCATTGCCGGCAACATTTCCGGCGACGCCTCGCTGCGCAGCGGTGGCGGCCACATCCGCGCGGGAAAAATCGGCGGGCGCGCGGAACTGGAGACCGAAGGCGGCAATATCACCGTAAACCACGCGGACAATTTCGTGAATGTACGCACCGGCGGCGGACAGATCGATTTTGGCGAAGTGCGCGGCTCGGTACGCGCGCAAACCGCGGGCGGGGGCATTCGCATCATGTACGTCTCCGGCCCCATGAACGTGGAGTCCAACGGCGGCAGCATCTGCCTCACGCGCGTGGCCAGCGCCGTACAAGCCGCGACCACCGACGGAACGATTACGGCCTGGATCAATCCGGACTCCGCTCCCGATGCCGGGTCCGCTGTCGGTCCGGGTCTTCGCGCTGCCCGCAGCGATGCCACCGTGCGGCTCGCGGGCGCCTCGCAACTGGCCTCGCGAAACGGCGACATCGTGGTCTTTCTTCCGCGCAATCTGGCGGTCACCATCGATGCCCTGGTGGCTTCCGGAGATGTTCACCGCATCATCGCGGATCCCGCCATTCACCTTGCCCTGCAGGCGGCGGAAGACCACACCGCAGGATCGGTGCATGCCATCGCCACGCTGAATGGCGGAGGCACACCACTGAAGCTCAGGACCACCTCGGGAAATATCAGCCTGCAATTTCTGGACTCCCAGATAGCCTTGCGCGATGCCTTGATTCACGATGAATTGACGCGCCTCAATCAAGAGTCGGGCGAGGCCTCGCTGGCAACGGCCGATCTGAAACCCGGGTTTTACTTCAGAAACGATACCGAGGGGCGTTCCCTGGCGCGCATGCCCGAGACGCGCGAACTTCCGCAGATTCCGGAGGTCAAAAGCGATTGGCTGCGCACCATGATGGACGCGCTGGAAGTCGCGGTCACCGGAGGGCTGCACGAAGATCCCAAGGATTTTCAGAAGCGTTTGACCCGTTCCCCGCACCCTTCCTATCCCGCGCTGGCGCAAGGCGCCGGCATCCAGGGCCTCGTGAAGCTGCAGGTGCGGGTCACGAAAGAAGGCCATGTGGAGGTCTTGAAGGTACTCGAGGGCGAACCGGTGCTGGCCGATGCCGCCGCCTCCTCCGTCAAGCAGTGGCAAGCCAAACCGGGGGAAGTCAATGGCAAGCCCGTGGATGTTTATTCGATGGTGACATTTAATTTCCAGCTTCCCTGAGCGCCGCTTCTTGCGGCGCGCGCGGGAGCGCGTGAGGGTTCGGGCCAGGTTGCAGCACATTTTTTCGCGGAGGACATCACCATGTCGCATCGCCACTTGCCGGCAATTTCGCGCGGTATTCTGGTTCTGACCCTGCTCGCGGCCGTTGCCGCACTGCCGGGGTTCGCGCTCAGCAAGAATTTCAGCGAAACCGTTCCGCTCGAGCCTGGCGGCACCTTCGAACTGCAGAACGTCAACGGTGCCGTGGAGCTGGAGGGCTGGGATCGCGACCAAATCGAAATACACGCGGTGAAAACCGCCCGAGAAAAAGAGTCGGACCTTGACCGCGTGAGCATCGACGTCAGCGCGCAGCCCCGCGCGGTTTCTGTAACCACGCGCTACCCGCAAAACGAAGGGGTGGAAGTCACCGTCGAATACACCGTACGGGTTCCGCGCAACGCGCGCGTCGACCGCATCGCCACGGTCAACGGCACGCTGCGCATTTCTTCGCTCGACAATGTCGGCGACCTTCGCACGGTCAACGGCAATATCGAAGTCTACGAAAGCGGCGGGGCGGTGGCCGCGCACATCACCAACGGGAGCGTGCACCTCGAGCTGACGCATTTGCGCGAACAGGAGACCACCATCGCGGAAACCACCAACGGCTCGGTGCTGCTCGCCTTGCCCGTCAGCACGCAAGCCGACCTTGAAGCCCGCTGCTTAAACGGAACTTTCTCGTCCGAATTGCCGGTCGCGGTCGAGAGCACTCTGCGCCCGCGCGAAGTGCGCGGAAAACTCGGAAAAGGCGGCGCGCCCATTCGCCTCCGCACCGTGAACGGCGGGATACAAATCGCCGTGCTGCGCTCAACGGTTTGAAATTTCCCGCGTCTAAGCAGGTAGTGAGGAGGCTCTCGAATGAACGTAAAGTTTTCAGTAACTGTTGTTGGTATTGCTGCGCTGGGATTGCTGCTGGCCGCCCGGCCCAGTTCTTCTTCGACGCTAGAGCCACAGGATCCCCAGGTTCAGCCGGATGGGGGGCGCGCGAAGCTGGATGCTCCGGAGGCCGGGGAGCTCGAGTTTTCCCTCGGCGAAGGCAGTTGGCTGGGCGTAGAAACCGGCGAAGTTACCACCGACAAAGCCAGGGAGCTGAAATTGCCCGCCGAGCACGGCGTGCTCCTCGGCAAAGTCATGGAAGACAGTCCGGCATTTAAGGCCGGGCTAAAAGAGAACGACGTGGTCACGGAAATCAACGGCCAGCGCGTCGAAGGTACGTCGCAATTTCGCCGCATGATTCGCGAAATTCCCGCGGGGCGTAGCGTGCAGCTCACCGTATGGCGCGCCGGGCGCACGCAGCAGATCACCGCAACTCTCGGCAAAGCGGACGGGGAACGCAGCAACTGGTTCCGCGCCGCGCCGGGCGCGTTCGCTTTCCAGATCCCGGAAATGCCGGATATGCCCGAGATCGCACCGATGCCGGATATTCAGTTCGATGGCGGCCTGCTCGCCCTGAATCCCCGGCCGCGTCTCGGAATCGATGCCGAAGATCTGAGCGGGCAACTCGGTTCATTTTTCGGCGCGCCGGAAGGTGAAGGCATTCTCGTGCGCGAGGTAAGCAGCGGTTCGCTTGCGGAAAAAGCTGGCCTGAAGGCCGGCGATGTGATCGTCTCTTTCAACGGCGAACGGCTGCGCTCTGTCGGGGATTTGCGCGCCAAACTCTCAACCGGCGGCAGCGATAAGACCAGCAGCGTGAAGCTCGGGGTGATTCGCAACCGGAGCGAGATTTCCCTCAACGTGGATTTGCCGCCGGCAGCTCCCAAGCGCAGGAAAACCGTGGTGCATCAGACCAACATCTGAACGCTGCGCCCCTCACCTGGCCGAGCAAGGCCTGGGCTTTTTCCTCCCGGGCCTTGCTCGGCTGGAACGGGTGAAAATCTACAGGGCTGGGGTGGCGGCAACGTTTTCCGCTGGCAGCAACTCGAGTAGCCCGTTGGCAACCAATGTGGTCAACAGTTCCTGCAGGTGGGTGTGCAGCAACTCCGGGGCCACATCATATTCGCCAAGCAACTCGTGGTACGCCGCCTCAATGCTCGGCGATGTGGTTGCCAGTTGCCACATGCGCGTGCCGGTCTCGTCGAGGCCGAAGTATTTCTCGGACGCGAGGTTCAGCAATACCGCTTCGTTGTCCATAAATCGCACCAGGACGTGCGCGGGAACCGCGGCGCGATTTAGAAACGTCGACATGACGAGTTCCTGTGCTGGCGATTTCTTCTAGCGGCCACAATTCTAACGGGAAAATGCTCCGCTTGGCCATAACTTCCAGCCCCGCCTGTGCGCATTGTCTTCCCCGCGGAGAAACGCTATAAATTCCCTGTGCCCGAACCGGCCATTGACGTCGAACACCTTGAAAAATCGTTTCCGCCAGCGCGCAGTGGCTGGCGCGCCTTCCTCGAACCCTTCGCGCGCGCTACCTCCCGGGCGTTAACCGGAATCTCCCTCTCGGTTCGCCAAGGCGAATCCGTGGCCCTCGTTGGCGTCAACGGCGCCGGCAAGTCCACCCTGCTGAAAATTCTGGCTACCCTCCTGCTGCCCAGCAAGGGCCAGGCCCGTGTCGCCGGCCACGATACCGCGCGGGATTCTCGCGCGGTTCGCCGCCATCTCGGCTATCACTCCGGCACCGACCACGGTTTCTATCCGCGCCTCAGCGGGAGGCAGAATCTTCTGTTCTTCGGGCGCTTGAATCAACTTTCCCGTGCCGCGCTTAGGCAGCGTATCGCCCTCCTCGCGCAGCAATTTCATTTCGAAGAAGCTCTTGACCGCCAGGTTCGCACTCTTTCAACCGGCACGGTGCAGCGCCTCAGCCTTGCCCGCGCCGTACTGCACGAGCCGCGCGTGCTGCTGCTCGACGAGCCCACGCGCAGCCTGGACGCCATCGCCGCCGCGGAATTTCGCCGCTTCCTCAAAGCGGAGATCCTCAAGGGCGGCCGCACGTCGCTGCTTTTTGCCTCCCACGTGCTGCCTGAAGTGGAAGTGCTGGCCGACCGTCTGGCGATCATCGACAAAGGCCGCTTGCTCGCTTGCGACACGCCCGCGGCGCTGAAAAACTACACCGCCAGCGACACCCTGGAGGAGGCTTTTCAGCGCATCACCGGCCGCTCGAGTTTCGCCGACGACGCACTGGCGGAGCCGACGCGGTACCCGGAAAGCGGCCCGGCGTGAGCCGCACGCTGCGCGAGGTCTGGCTGTTCTTCTGGCGCGACCTGCTTATCGCCAGCACCTATCGCACCGTTTTCCTTCTCGAAGCCATCGAAGCCCTATTCGGCGCGGCCATGTTCTTTTACGTCGCGCGTTTCGTCGACAGCCCGCAGCTAGAACGCGCCTTGCCGCAAGCCGGCGGCTATTTCGCTTTCTCCCTGGTGGGTTTTATTTTCCTCGACTATTTGAGCATCTCTCTTGATACCTTCGACCGCAGTCTGCAGCAAGCCCGCGACAGCGGCACGCTCGAGCACCTGCTGGTCACGCAGACCTCCTTACCCGCGCTGCTCGCGGGCTCCGCGATTTACCCCTTGGCGGCCACCACCGTTCGCGTCGCGGTGTACATCGCCTGGGGCGCGCTGCTGTTCCATTTCCCCCTGGGTGCCGCGAACTGGCCCGGCGTCCTGGTCATGCTGATCGCCACGCTTCTCGCGTTTTGCGGACTGGGTATTCTGTCCGCCAGCTACCTGTTGCTGGTAAAACGCGGAAATCCCGCCAAATGGTTTCTCCTGGGCATCTCGAGCGTCACGGGCGGCACGCTTTTCCCCGTAAGTATTCTCCCGGACTGGCTGCGCTTCATCGCCCGCCTGAATCCCGTCACCTACGCTCTCGACGGCATGCGCACCGCTCTGCTTGGCAACACCGGATTTTCTGCGCTGTACGCTCCGCTGGCGGTCCTTCTCGGTTTTGCCGTCGTGCTGCTGCCCTGCTCGATGCTGGCTTTTTCCTGGGCTCTCTACCGCACCAAGGTGAACGGCACGCTCACCCACAGCTGAGCGAGACGCCTCCTGGCAAATCGGGGGGGACCAAAAAAAAACCGCCGGACCCTTGGCAGCGGACCGGCGGAAAATTGGGTTGTCGCGGCTAGATTAGGACTTCTTTTTCTTGTTGTTCACCTTGATGTCTATGCCCGGCGCGATGGCCTGCAGTTGCGCCAGTCCTTCTTTAGCCTGCGCGCCCCACGGCCCGCTCGGATCGAGTTCGACGGCCTTCTGATACGCTTCGACCGTGCCCGGCGCGAGAATGACCTCGTCCTTGTCTCCCACGCGCTTGGTGGTCATCTTGTACACCAGCGAAGCCCCGAGCAAATACCAGGTCTGCGCGCTATTGGGCTCGAGGGCCACGGACTTCTGGAACGGTTCGACCGCGTCGCCAAGCTTGTTGGCGTTATACAGGCTGATCCCGAAATTGCGCCAGGCGCTCGCGGCATTCGGCGGATCAAGCGACGCGCTCTTTTCATACGCTGTTTTGGCATCGTCGATTTTTCCCGAACGCGCCAGCACATTCCCCAAATTATTGTAATAACCCGGCACGTCCGGCTTCGCGGTGATGGCATTCTGGTAAGCCTGGATCGCTTCGTCGTTGCGCCCCGCGGTGTCGTAAGCGTCTCCGAGCTTGGCCCATAAGAGCGCCTGGTTGGGATCCTTCTCGCCCGCCGCTTTCTGCGCGGCCTGAAATTCCGCCGCCGCCTGATTGGAAAGGTCCAATACCTTCTGCTTCGCCGCGTCCCGCTGATCAGCGGTCGCTTTGGTAAGTTCGGCCTTTGCGGCGTGCTCCTGATCGAGCAGTGCGCCGCCCGCCGTGAAATGCGTTTTCATGCTTTCGACCGCCTGCTTCTGCTCCGCCTGTTTCTTGATCGCTTCCTGGGCCTCGGCTCCCTGGCCCGCGACAATATCCTTAAAATTGAGATTCACGGGCGTCACGGTTCCACCGCGCACGTTGCATTCGGTATCAAACGGTTTGTTCGGCGGCGGAAGTACGGTGTACACGTGATAGATCCCCGTCCTCAAATTGTGAAAGGCATACTTGCCATCCTTATCCGTTTTGGTCTCCTGCTTGGCGCCCTGGTCGCTCACGGCCTGCATGGTCAGGTCCCCCCAGGGTTTGCCGTCCACCGTCAGTATGGTTCCCGCGATGCCTCCGTCGTTCTGCGCAAGAGCCCGGGGCGCCAGCAGTCCGGTCCCGGTGGCCAAGACCAGTACCGCAAAAATCGCTGCCGCCCACGAATAGACTCCGCTGAGCCGCGCCGGGGCTTTTTTGATTCGCTCCATGTTGCACTCTCCTCCTTGACCGCCTGGCGGTCGCACTGGCATCCAAAATCTTGCGTCCAGCCGCGTGCCCGGCAGGTGAATTCGCACTCACTGCCCCTGCGCACCGGATTCTGTCGCTGTGAATTCCTGCCCGGACGCCGCCAGGGTCCAAGGCGGCGTGCGCCCTATTATCCACCATCTCGCCAGGATTCCAAGCCCCACGCCAGTGGTCCACTCAGCCGGCGAGCGAACTTAAGGATCCCGCGGCCTGGCGATAGCGGATCGGATCTCTCACTCCTGCTTCCGCGAAGGCCTGCAAGCGCAGCAGGCAGCTATCGCAGACCCCGCAAGCTTCATCATCGTTCTGATAACAGGACCACGTCAACTCGAGGGGCGCCCCGAGCTTGAGCCCTTTCTGAATAATCTCGCTCTTGTGCAAGGCAATCACCGGGGTCACAATTTGAATCTCGGTCTCCGGCCGCGTCCCCGCGTTAATCAATTCCTGAAACGCGCGATAGTATTCCGGCCGGCAATCCGGATACCCGGAACTGTCCTCGGCCACCGCTCCAATATAGATCGCTCCCGCCCCCATGGCCTCGGCCCAGCTCACCGCCACGGAGAGAAAATGCGCGTTGCGAAACGGCACGTAGGTCACGGGAATGCTCTTTGCGGCATCGCCAGCCTGGGCGAGCAGATTCTCGGGCACCGCGATGCTGGCATCGGTCAGCGCCGACCCCCCGATCGCCCGGAAATGATCGAGCTGCACCACCAGGCGCTGGCGCACGTCATAAAACCCGGCAATGCCTTCAAACGCTCGCCGCTCCCGCGATTCCGTGCGCTGCCCGTAGCCAGCGTGCAGCAGCGCAATATTGCCGGCCCCGTGGCGCTCGCGGGCGATGGCGGTGCACACACACGAATCCATTCCCCCGCTGAGCAGCACCACGGCTTTCCGCGCGTCAGGCAATTCCTTTGCTCCCCTCTTCAGACTCCCCTGGTTGCCGGATCCCAAACAAACTTATGCAGCTGCAACCCGAGGCGCACCGCCAGGCCATCGGCCAAAATCCATTCAACCAGCGTTCGGGGCTCGAGTCCCTGCCACTTTCCCGCGGGGTCGGGAAACGCCGGCGAAAATAAGACCTGCCGCACGCGCCCAGTCAAGCGGTGCGCCGCGGTGAATTCCCGCGCAAACTCGTAGTCCCGCCTGCTGGACACCACAAACTTGATTTCATCCTTGGCATCCAGCGCTTCGAGGTTGCGCATCTCGAACGTATCCGCTTCGCCCGAGTCCGGACATTTCACGTCCACAATCTTGATGACCTCGCGCGGCAGCCGCCCCACAAAACGCTCCCCGCTGGTCTCAATCATGACCGTATAACCGTCCGCCAAAAACTTCTCAACCAGCGGATAAATCTCCTCCTGTAACAACGGTTCGCCACCCGTCAACTCAACCAGCGGCACCGCGGCCAACGATCCCGATTGCCCCTCGTCCCTGCCTGCCAGTTCGTCCACCCGCCGGGCCACTTGGGCAACGCTTATCTTCGTCCCGCCATGAAAGGCATAGGCCGTGTCGCACCACGTGCAACGCAGGTTGCACCCCGTCAAGCGCACGAACACACACGGCAGCCCTGCGCGCGTCCCCTCGCCCTGTATGGATTTAAATATTTCCGTGATAAACATGCCTGAAAAACGCGTTCCCGGGGGGAACGCTGGTCTCCCGAAGGCCGCCTTGATCTGCGCGCTCTTGTTACGGTTGCTTGACGCCCGCTTTTTTCGCCGCCCGCCGCGCCAGCCAGTAAATGGCCCCGAAAAACACGCTCATGGCAATCATGAGCCGCGGATATCCCGGCGCGTATCCCATGTGGCGCAGAACCAAAACATACCCCGCGGCCACCAGCAGCGAAGGCAGCAGCACTATATAAATCGAATTATTCATGTCCCCTCTGGCGACGGGCCGCGAGACCCGCGCTTTTTCTCCTCGCGCGCGCAGACTCGCGTCATCAGGCCCCCGGCCGGTACTGCGCCCGGCTCGTATCCGTTTCCCACACAATCACATCCGTAATCCGCGCCCCTTCCGGCAATCCCGTGAGCTGGCTGCCGAGCTCGTCATAAAAGTACTTCGCCACATTTTCCGCCGAAGGATTCACGGTCTTAAACGGCTCTAAATCATTCATGAACTGGTGATCGAGCTTGCCGGATATCCCGCGAATCACCTTCTTCAACTCGGTAAAATCAACCAGCAGACCGATGGCGTCGAGGCGCGGGCCTTCAAGGGTCACCCGCACGCGATAATTATGGCCGTGCACGTTCTCGCACTTCCCGCGATACCCGCGCAGCGCATGCCCCGAGGAAAACGTCTCTTCCACACTAACCTGAAACATAGTTTGTGGCGACCGCCTTCCCGGGCGGGCGCCCTGCTCTTCTCTTTGCGGGACGCTGTGCCCTGAGCGTCAAAAAAGCCCACGCCCCGCGTAGAAAATCTCGCCGCCGCGCACCCGCGAGGCCAGCCCTCACCCGCGCCAGAACTCGCCGACGGTCTCGAGCTCCTCGGTGATGCGATAGGGCGGCAGCGACTCCAGAAAAATTTTACCATACGGCATCCGCCGAATCCGGGTATCGAGGAGCGCCAAAACCCCGCGGTCGGTCTTGGTCCGTATCAGCCTTCCAAAGCCCTGTTTCAGCGCCAAAACCGCCTGGGGCACCTGAAATTCCGCAAACGCATTGCGCCCGTCCTCTTCTAGCGCGCGTACCCGCGCGGCCACAATCGGATCGCTCGGCACGGCAAACGGCAGGCGGTCCACAATCACCAGAGAGAGCGCGTCGCCCGGCACATCCACGCCCTGCCAGAAACTCGAGGTCGCAAACAGCACCGCGCCTTCGGTATTTTTGAAGCGCTCGAGCAGCGTCGAGCGCGGCGCCGTCCCCTGCAGGAGCAAGGGAAACGCCACGCGCGTGCGCACCCGCTCAAACAAATCGCGCATCTGCACGTAGCTCGTAAACAAACAAAACGCCCGTCCCTGGCTCAGTTCGAGCAACTTCACAATCTCCTCCGCCGCCGCCGCGCCATAACCGGGATGGCGCACATCCGGCATGGTCCGCGGCAGGTACAGCAGCGCCTGATGGGGGTAATCAAACTCCGGCGGCAGGGCCCGTTCCTTCACGTGGTCGACGCCCAACCGGTTGCGAATATATTCGAATCGCCCGCCGACGGTCAGCGTCGCCGAAGTCATCACCACGCTTTCAAATCTCTCAAACAACTGCTGGCGCAAAATCTGGCTGACATCGATCGGCGTGGCGGCCACAAACACGCCCTTGTTCCGCCGCTCGTACCAATACACGTAATTCTTCTCGTTGGATTCCAGTAGAAACGTCAGTTCCTGCCGCAACTCAAAACTCCGCCGCGCCACTCGCTGCAGCTCCTCGGGCTTGGCGGTCAACCCCGCGAACTCGGTCTCCAGACTCTTCAGCGCGGAAGCCAGCGCATCGTACTGTTCCCGTTGCGCCTCTAGGAACGCATCGCGCTCCGCGCGCGTAAAGGGAAACCGTCCATCCCGCGCCGGGAAGGACTCAAAAAACTCCCGGCCGCGCTCCCGGATGCGCTGCGTCCTCCTCAGCAGAGACGGCGAGCCCAGCTTCAGCATGCGCATGGCGGTATCCGCGTCGCGGGCCAGCTCCTCAAACCGGTAATTCGAAATCGCGCGACCGAAATAATCGCTGGCCACGTCCTCCATCTCGTGGGCTTCGTCAAAGACCACCGCCGAATATTCCGGCAGAATGCTTCCAAAATCGTCCTGCTTCAGCGCCAAATCCGCGAAAAACAGATGATGATTTACAATAATCAGGTCCGCGGCCTTGGCCCGCGTATGCATCGCGGTGACAAAACAGGCGTTGAAGTCGGGACATTTTTGCCCCGTGCAGGCATCCCGCCGCGCGTCCATGCGACCCCAGAGCTCGGAATCGTCGGTCAAAAAAGTGAGTTCTGCGCGGTCTCCGGTTTCCGTTACCCGCGCCCAATCGCGAATCTGGCGGAACGCGTCCATCTCCTCCATGCCGCGCAGCATGGGCTGATCGGCCATGCCATGCAGCTTCGCGCGGCATAGAAAGTTCGCCCGGCCCTTCATCACCGCCACTCTTAGTTGCGGCGCAAAATGCTTCTGCAGGAACGGCACGTCCTTCTGGTAGAGCTGCTCCTGCAGCGATTTGGTGGCCGTTGAGATCACCACCCGCCGCCCGCTGCAAATTGCCGGCAACAAATACGCCAGGGTCTTACCCGTACCGGTCCCGGCCTCCAAAATGGCGTGGTGCTTGTTCTTGAAGGCCTCCTCGACCCGCTCCGCCATCTCCAGCTGCGCCGGGCGATGCTCATAGCCCCCCATCATCGATCGCTCGAGAAATCCCCCCGGCCCGAAGACGTCGTGCATCGAGGGCCGTTCGCTGGCGGTTTCGCTCTCGCCCGGCTCTCTGCGAGGCTCGCCGAAAACGCCCGGATCATCCTCGAGAGAAACGTACCTCCGCTCGGCGATGCCCCCGTCGTCAGGAACCCCGAGGTTCGCGCCCACACCTTTTGCCGCCGATTTAGCGTTGCGCTTGGCCAGAAAAATCCTCGAGGAAAGAAGATGCGAAACCCTGCCGCCGATCCGGGAACGAAGCAGCCGAACCGTAACGATAACATACCGCTTTCGACTGCGCGCCCGCCCGGCCGGCGCAGCGCCAGCTGTCCCTGCAAAGTCATTGACTTGCCGGACGATGCGGCATATCGTCTCGGCAAGTCGTCTCCCAGGCAATCCTAGGTAGATTCCCCGGAAACAGTCGATCATCGAGCAGGAACCTCTCTGCTCCGACCCAAGGAGGGTCACTCATGAAGCATGTCTTAATGTTGTTTGCTTTGCTTGTTTTGGCCGCCGTCGCTTGCGCTCCTTCTCAAGCGCAAAGCAATCCGCTCGTCGGCACCTGGCAGCTCAATCTGAGCAAATCAAAGTACGATCCCGGTCCGCCACCGACAAGCCTCACGCGCACCGTCGAAGCGCAAGGCAACGGCGTCAAATACACCTTCGCCGGCGTCAGTTCCGACGGCAAGCCCATCTCCTACGGCTTCTCGGTAGAATTCGACGGCAAAGACAATCCCATCAGCGGTTCCATGCCAAGCGGCGCGGACACCATCGCAGCCACGCGCACCGACGCCAATCATTTTGTGGCCACCCTCAAAAAGGCCGGCAAAGTAATTGGCACATCCAAAGTCTCCGTTGCCAGCAACGGAAAGACCACCACCGTCGAGGCCACCGGCAGCACCGCGACCGGCGCCAAAGAGCACGACGTGCAAGTCTTCGACAAGCAGTAAAACCCCCGGACAATTCTTTTCTTTAGAGCCGGGGCGGCGGCGTCCCGGCTCTTTCATTTTCCTCTGGTCCCGCAGAGGAAATTCTCTTTTATCCCGGGTCCTCCGGGCCGCGGCGCGCAGATGGCCCGGGAAAGAAATCCTGTCGCGCAGGGCGAGCGCCTTTTAAGCCCTGGGCTTTCCCCCGCCCGGCAATTTCCCCCGGCCTTCCCGCCTTGGCCTGCGGAAATATGCACATTCAAGATGATTTCCTGCCCGGCCGGGCGCAATTTCGCTTTTTCCTCCGTCTAAGATTTGTTGTACGATAGGCCTCTCGATGGAGGTATCCATGGCCATCACCTTCACCCTCAACGGCAACGCGCAAAACGTCGACGTCAGTCCCGACATGCCGCTCCTCTGGGTGCTGCGCGACATCCTCAACCTGACCGGCACCAAATTCGGCTGCGGTATGGCTCTCTGCGGCGCCTGCACGGTGCACATCAACGGCGAAGCCGCGCGTTCCTGCGTCACTCCCGTCTCGAGCGTGGCCGGCAAAAAAATCACCACCATCGAAGGTCTCTCAAGCGACGGGTCGCACCCCGTGCAGCAAGCTTGGGTCGCTGAAGATGTTCCGCAATGCGGCTACTGCCAGTCCGGCCAGATTATGTCTGCGGTCGCGCTGCTCTCTAAAAAGTCGAGCCCCAGCGACGCCGACATCGACGAGGCCATGAGCGGCAACATCTGCCGCTGCGGAACCTACCAGCGCATCCGCAAGGCCATTCATCGCGCGGCAGCGGCGCAGACCGCGAAAACGGGTTCTGCGGCTTAACCCACGAGCAGCTTCTTAATCCAGGATGTTCGGAGGTCCCCCATCATGACGACCGCTCCTTTACGAGAACGCCGCGAGTTCCTCAAGGCCGCCGCCATCTCCAGCGCCGCCCTGGTCATCGGCTTCCACCTGCCGTCTGCGGCGTTGGCCAATTCCTCGGACGAGCAGGAAAAAAAGCCCGTCAATCCTTTCAACGCCTGGGTGCGCATCTCTCCCGAGAATCAAGTCACCCTGATTCTCGGCAAATCCGAGATGGGCCAGGGCATCATGACCGCCCTCCCCATGATCCTTGCCGAAGAACTCAGCCTCGACTGGACCAAGGTAAAAATTGATCAAGCTCCCACCAATCCAAAAGTCTATGATCTCGGAACCGGTGGCAGCGGCAGTGTGGCAGGCTCCTGGATGCCGCTCCGCCAGGCCGGTGCGGCCGCGCGCGAGATGCTCATCACCGCCGCCGCCGCGCGCTGGAACGTCCTGCGCGAAACCTGCAAAGCCCAGGATGGCGGGGTGCTACACGGCGCGCGCAAGCAATTCTTCACCTACGGCGAGCTCGCCGGCGATGCTGCGAAATTGCCCGTCCCCGACTTTCACACCGTTCCGCTTAAGAGTTCCGCGGACTTCACCATCGTCGGGCGCGACCAGCAGCGCGTCGAAGCCCGCCGCAAATCGAGCGGCGTCGCCAAATACGGCATCGATTCCCGTCCCGCTGGTTTGCAGTACGCGGTGATCGCCCGCTGCCCGGTCTTCGGCGGGAAAGTCGCCAAGTTCGACGCCACGAAAGCCAAAGCCGTGCCTGGCGTGCGCGAGGTCATGGCCATCGACCCGGTCGCCTTAGGGGCCTTCACGACGGGCGGCGTGGTTGTCGTCGCCGACAATTCCTGGGCCGCCATGCAGGGCCGCCGCGCACTCTCGATCACCTGGGAGGAAGGCCCCCACGCCTCGGAATCGAGCGTCACCCTGCGCGAACAGTTTGTCGCCAACGCTTCCAAGCCCGGCAAAGTCGTCCGCAACGATGGCGACGCCGACTCCGCTCTGGCCTCCGCCTCCAAAAAAATCGACGCCGTTTACGAACTTCCCTTCGCCGCGCACGCCTGCATGGAGCCCATGAATTGCACCGTGCACATCCGGGCCGACGGCGCCGAAGCCTGGATTCCCACGCAGGCCCCGCAGTGGGCTCAGGACGTCATCGCGCAAATCTCCGGCTTGCCCCCCGAATCCGTGGTGGTTCACACCACCTTGATGGGCGGCGGGTTCGGTCGCCGCTATCAAGCCGACTTCGCGGTCGAAGCCGCGCAAGTCGCCAAAGTCGTCGGCAAGCCCGTCATGGTCCTGTGGACCCGCGAGGACGACATGCAGCACGACTTCTACCGCCCGGCCTCCTACCATCACCTCGCGGGCGCGCTCGATGCGCAGGGCGGCCTGGCAGCCTGGAAACATTTCCAAACGTCTACATCCATCGCCGCGATGTGGGAGAAAGACGGCCTCGAAAAACCCGAGCAAAGCGAATTTGGCACGGCCGCCTTCATCCCTTACCGCACCGCGAACTACCGTGTCGAATACACCCTCGCGCAATCCGGCGTCCCCCGCGCCTGGTGGCGCTCCGTCGAACATTCCAGCAGCGGCTTCGTGGTAGAAAGTTTCGTCGACGAACTGGCTCATGCCGCAGGCGCCGACCCCGTCGCTTTCCGTCTTGGCCTCCTCGGCGACCCGCGCATCCTCGCGGATCCCGCTTCGTCTGAAAGCAAGCCTCTCAACACCGCTCGCCTCAAAGGCGTTCTGAAACTTGCCGCGGAAAAGTCCGCCTGGGGCAGTCCGCTGCCCGCGGGAGTAGCCCGCGGCGTTGCCACCTATTATTCCTTTGAGTCCTACACCGCCGCGGTCGCCGAAGTCAGCGCCAAGGATGGCCGGGTAAACATCGAGCGCATCGTCTATGCCGTCGACTGCGGCCGGCCCATCAACCCCGAAGGGGTCATCGCCCAGGTCGAAAGCGCGGCGATCTACGGCATCTCCGCTTTCATGAACGATGCCATCACCATCGACAAGGGGCGCGTCGCGCAGTCCAATTTCAACGACTACGAGATGCCGCGCATCCGTGAAACCCCCAAGATCGAAGTCCACGTCGTGCGCAGCACGGAAGACCCGACCGGCATCGGCGAACCAGGCCTCCCGGTAATCGCCCCCGCCGTCTGCAACGCGGTCTTCGCCCTGACCGGCAAACGCCTGCGCCGTCTGCCGATCCAGCCAGGGGATCTCGCCTGAGCCTATCTTCCGTCTGGGAAATGGGAATTTTTTCTCTGCCTGCGCACGACGAATAAGACTGACGGATCTCTCTTTTTTTTCCCCACGAGAGCGCACCCTGTGCGCAAGCCTTGGCGCAATTTCTATTTCAATCCTTCCGCCAGATAAAGCTCGGAATGCAGCCGCGAATAGCCATAAACATACGCGCGACCGTCCGCGCTGAAAAGAACGCCGTGCATGTCCCAGGTTCCCGCCAGATCTACGGGGGATACTTCCCGAAAAAACTGCCGTTGCCCGGTCAGCCGAGCGTCAAAACCGCAACGTGCGGCCTCCCTCGCTCGCAGCAGGCTCATCGGCATTCCACAACCTCGTTGCGCCCGGCGGCAGTTTCAAACCCATTCCGTCTGGCCGGGCCGCATGCAAAGGTCGCTGCCCCAGTTTTTAGAAGCCACGGGTATTACTGCCAAGTGCGTCTGGCCCATCACAATTCCTTCGCCCTCGTGCCCAAGATGAGTTAGGTTTCCTTGTATCTCGCTCCATAAAAACAACTTACGGGTTAGCATGCGATTAGCCAACGGTTAAATTGACCTCTCTCGGCGCTCCGCGCATATTTGCCGCAACGCTAGGCCATGTCCACATTTCTTACGCGCTCAGACTCTACGGAGATCAATATGACCAATCGCTGGAGACTCAGAACTCTTCCCGCCGCATTCCTGTTCCTGGCGTCTGCCGCCGGCGCTCACGCGCAGGCCTATCTGACTCAAAACCTCAGCACCTACGCACTAAACACGGCCTCGTACGACACGCTCAACGGCAACATAGGCCCCTTCCCCTTCAGCAATTTCGGCGCGCAGGCCACCACGTCCCTGGGGCTGCTCGTCAGTGCCTCGGTTAACGGTCAAACCACCTTCACCTTCCCAACCTTCACCCCCGGACAGACCTTCGCCGTCGGCACCTCTTTTAGCTACGCTTACAACCCTTCTTGGTCCGGCGGCTCCGTCGGAAGCAACGCTGGCCTCAGCGCTAGCGCCAGTTTTAACTACAACATCGCGGGTTTCAGCGGTTCCGACCCCATCTTTGACGCCGCCCTCAATACCTCCGCCAACGGCAACATCGCCGGCGGCTCCACGCTAACCGGAGGTTCCGCCAACGGCACAGCCGTCGGTCCGAGCCAGAACTTCGGTGTGAGCGCCAGCGCCATCGTGGCGTCCGCCTCGGCTGGCGTCAACGTCGGCGTCAACCTACAGACCGCCGTCTCTTACTCTCCGGCGGTTGAATACGGTTACTACACTTGGGTCAACACCACCGGTGGTTACTCTTCTTCTGACACTCTCACCTGGCATGGCGTCTCCAGCGGCGCCCTTAACTTCGATCTCGATAACACTCTTCCAGCACAGGCCGGCGCCAGCACCTTCTTCGTCAACTACGCTCCTGGTGTCCAGGTCGATCTCTCGGTCACCCCAACCTCCAACATCAATCTCCCCGTCTCCGGCTATCTCGAAGCCGACGCTTTCGGCGCCACCATCGTCAATGAGACCTTCCCCATCGGCACTGTCTCCGCCTACACGGCCAATTACGCCACTTGGGACGACGACATGGACTTCACCGGCAAATACTACAGCGTCGAGCTCACCGCCAGCGATACCTGCACCGTCGGAAACTATGCGGTCACCAATCCGCAAAACTGCGAAAGCTACACCGTGGACGGCTCCGGACCCCTTCTCGGCCAAAAGGTGAACCTTCCCGGCGGCTCCCCCAGCAACTCGACCGGCGGTTCCGGCACCGGCTCTTGGGACGGCAACTACGCCAACGCCCCACTGCTTCCCAATTTCTGCGACCCCTCCACCAGCCAGTGCTACGCCTCCAACGACCCCAACGCCCCCATCGGCCCGCTCACGGTAACCACCACCAACGTCGCGACCCCGGAGCCATCCACCTTCCCGCTCCTCGGCGTCGGCCTGTTAGCCCTGGCCCTTGGCCTCAACCGCACCCGGGTCTAAACCAAGCGCGCCGCACTTGGCAGCAGCTCTCCCTGGGGGACGATATAAGCCGTTTGTCTTTGTAACGGCGGGTCTTACGACCCGTGTCCTTGACCTTTCCTGCTGGCGCCCTTGCCGTTATCGCGGCCGCCTTCTTCTTGCCCAGACAAAAATCGCAGCACTGCGCTCATAAAACTCCTGGCCCGGCGCACAGGATTGCCTAGTTGAGCACCGCGCGGCATTTTGCGCCGCGTCCGGGACACGGGGACGGTACAGTCAACCTACAGTTCAAAAGCGTTTTCATCGGGGGTTGGGAACGCCAACTTACTGCGCCGCGGGGTTATTCATGAACTACACAAAGACCTTATTTTTGTTCGCCTTGCTCGTCGCCATGACCATGACCGCCTGCAGCGGCCTAGAAGACCGCGGAGGAGGCGGTGGCGGCGGTGGTGGTGGCACGAACCCAGGGGACGCCACGCTCAGTTTCACTTTGCAAGCGACTCCGCTCGCAGCGCCGCCGGACACCAACATCCTCTCTTATGTCCTGGTTGTCGGTGGTGCCACGCTCACGCCGGCGTCCGGCAGCGTCATCAACATCCCAGGTCCCTTCACCTTCGATATGACCCGCCTAGAGAGCGATTCGGCATTTCTCGGCACCGCTTCTGTTCCCGCCGGAACCTACACCAGCCTGACGGTCAGCCTTACCAGCGCGTCGGTTACCTACTGCACCGTGACTACCGGCGTCACCGGTTGTGCCGCGGGCAGCGTCACCCAGGTCAGTGGCGGCGCCACCGCCTCCGTCATCACCTTCCCCAACGGCGGCTTGGTGCTCAGCAGCAGCCAGCAAGCTGGCCTCTCGGTCGATTTCAACCTCGCGGCTACACTCACGGTTAGCAATGCGGGCGCGGTTACCGCCGTCAATCTCGCGCCGACCATGGTGGGCACCACCAACCCGGTCCTCAGTACCATCACCCTCGGCTCGACGCACCCCTCGAGTCTTACTTCCACCCAGCTCGACTATCTCGAAGACGTTACCGGCAACGTAACCAGCGTCAGTGGCAACATAGTGACCGTCAAGACCGCTACGTACGGGTCCATCGCGGCCACGGCCAACAGCAACACCTTTTACTCGCCGAACTGCAACACCCTCAATCTCGGTTTGAGCATCGCCTGTGCGCAGGTCAACCAGGTCGCCAGCATCAACGCCACTCTCAACGCCGACGGCACCATCACGCTGATCTCCTACGATCCCATCTCTGCCGCCAGCGCCACCAACAACGATTGGCTCGAAGGCGTGGTCACCTATAACCCCACGAATTCCGCGCAGTTCAACATCGTCGTCAATGACGCCGACGTCTCGAATTCCGGCACTTTGCTGCCAACGACGATTCCCATCGGCGCGCCCGTCACCGTGAAGTACTCGACGAGCAACACTCCGGTGTTCGGAGTCGACACACAAGGTCTCAACGTGCCTGCCGACTACACGAATTTTCAGGGCACGCTGCCTGCCACCTCGCTCTTGCCCGGGCAAGCCGTGGCCGTGCACGTTACCAACTACAGCTCGACGGGCGGAAATCCCACGGGCATCCTGGTCACCACCGATGCGGTGGAGATACGCTTCTCGCGCGTCGCCGGCACCGCCGCGGTCGGCGGCAACACCATCAGTTTTTCTCTTTCGAGCGCCTCGCTGCCAACCTATTTCGGTCTCACCACCGCCAGTCAACTGGTCGAGCTCACCAGCGGCACGCCGCCCTCGACCAACTCCACCAACTACGACGGGGTCAGCAGCCCCACCAGCATCGTCAGCGGGGACACCTATTCGATTCGCGCGCTCTATTTCGGACAGTTTGACGCCTACCCGTTCGTAGCTGCCAAGGTCCGGCAAAATCCGTAGGCCATCGTTATAAATCCAGAACAAAACATTTAACAAAAAACCGGTCCGAAACTCGGACCGGTTTTTTAGTGCTCGCCGGAAATTTGATGGCCGCGCGGCTTTGTAAATCGCGGCACGGCACTCATCTGCTCGCGGGGTGGCCTAGAAATCTTGCGCGGATTACGCCGCCTGAATCCCGCCAACCGTGGTGTTCGGCGGCAGCGGCGGCGGCACGTACGGCGACGGAGCAGGCCCTCCCGGCGGCGCAATGACCGGCGCAAAGCGGTGGTAGACGGTGATGGCAATGGCTCCGAGGCCCCAAGGAACGAATAGGAAATATTTGAGCAGCCACCCGACCTGGGGTACCGCAATGCACAAGCGCACAATCAAGAGTCCCACAATCATGCGCCCAATCAACGGCCACAATTCCTTGGTGCGGCCGAGCACCCACTGGCCTACCAAGCCGCCGACCATGACCTGCGCCACATACAGCGCGGCATACCAAATAAATAGCGCGGAAACCCCGATAAACAATCCCACAACGGTCAGGCAGGCCAGGAACGCGGCGATGGGCATACCGAAGCCCACCAGCACACCGAGCCCAAACGAGGCGCCATAGCGTTCCGCGTTGGCCACCGATTGCCGGGAAAAATCCGGCATCAGCAAAAACACCACCAGGCCAAATAAAATAAATGCCGCCGCCCAGATCACCTGCCAGAGATAGTGCGACGCCGTGTTCTCCCGCTCGTGCTCGCGTTTCTTGAATTCCACGGGAGAGGCCAGCTTGGCTTGCGGCGAAACTTCGGCCGGATTGTTGCCTTCAAACTTCGCGTGCCCGCCGATTTCGGCCTTCGGACCGATACTCAGATTCTCGCCGCGGGCATCGACGGACCCGGCGACTTTGCCGTCGATGGAAGTGTTGTGGGCAAAAACGAGCACGTCCCTGCCAATCTCCCCGCCCAGCGACGGGCTGGTTGCAAAGCCGGTGAAAGATCCGCCGATTTTGCCGCCCGCGTCGAGATCCACGATCTCGGCAAAAGCCATCACGTTTTTTTGCACCACGCCCGTGACGGTCAGGGAGTTGTTGAAGGCCCGAATGTTGCCGTCCACCTGGCCGGACACCCGCGTGCTCTTGGCAAAGGCGATGACGTCCCCTTTCACATGGCCGCTGATGTCCGCCTCCTGGGCGAAAACAAAGACATCGCCTTCGACCGTGCCGTCGATGCGCGCGCGCTCCGCGGTAATGTAGATATCGCCGTGAATGACTTCGTCCGAGTGCACCGTCTCGGTGGCTTCGCCTTTGCGGAACTCGGTTGCCGACGCGCTTCCCGCCAGCAAGCCGCTGCCGAGGAGCGTGGCGATGAGCACGGCGGTCACATATCCCCGCCGGCTGCGCCTGCGGAAAATGAGCATGGCAAAACCCGCGAGCGTCACGAGTGCCAGCACCTCGAGTAGTGTCACCATCGATTGCCACCCTTTCCAGAAAGCGCCTTGAAAGATCAGCAAGCCGAGCAAATTCGTGCCGCCAAAACCGGCTTGCTCGAGCTGCTGTTGCCACGGGGCGACGTATCCGGTGTACAGCGCGTATACGCCGGTCGCGGCTAAGCCGACGACAATGCCCCAGACCCACTGCATGGATTTCCGGGCGCGCTCCTGAAACTGCGCGAGACGCGCGGGGAGCGGCTCATCCTCCTCAAACAGCGCGCGGGTCAATAGGCGCGATTCGCGCTCCAAAGCACGCAACAAGGTTCTGCACTGGGCACATTCCCGGGTGTGCGCGGAGACTTCGAGCCCGCGCGTGCGGTCGAGCTGCCGCTCGATATACATGAGGCAGGTCATCTCATCGAGATGCTGCAGGTCCGCGCTTTGCGGACCCTTACTGATTATTTCCTCGCTCACTGGGCCCCTCCCGCAGCCAGCGCGGCGCTGTTTTCCAGCGTCTGCCGCAACTCATGCCGGGCGCGGAGCAGCACCACGCCCACAAAGGCGCGGCGCACTCCGAGCTCGTCGGCAATTTCGTCGTAACTCATATCCGAGTAATAGCGCATCACCAGGGCCATGCGCGCGCGCGCGCCCACCTTGGCCAGGGCTTTGCGCACCTCTTCGCTGGTGCGCTGCTCGATCAGTTTCTCGAGCTGGCTGGCGTCGGGATGCTCAAGAGGCAGGCTGTCCAAATCTTCGCTTTCCTTGTCCTGGCGAATCTTGCGCCGACGCAGTGTATCCCAACAGTGATTCGCGGCAATCTTATACAGCCATGCGGAAAAAGAGCGACTTTCGTCGTATTGATGCAAGACTCCGCGCAATTTCATGAAAACTTCCATAGTCGCGTCCTCGGCATCCTCGCGTGTCGGCAGCGCCCGGCGGCAAAAGCGAAAAATGGCCGGCGCGTAGTCGTGGTAAAGCTGCCCCCAGGCCTCGGCGTCCCCCGCCCGAGCCTTGGCGACCACCTCGGTCGGTTCCGTTGTTGCAATAGGACTCATCCGGCCTGGTCTCAGCGTTTCCATACCGTAGTACGCAACGAGCGGAGCAAAAATTACCGAATGCCAGACCGTGCGCGGGCGGGCGCAGGACGGCCGGCTTTGCGCTAATCCCTGTCCGCAAAGGATGTTGCGAGCGCGTGGGCAGCACTCTACCAGAAATGAGACCGCGGGAGGCACAAGGTCTCTCTGGGGGAGTGCTGCGGACAGGGCTCGCGCGAGCGCGGCAGCGGGCTCCCGCTTTTAGCCAGCGTCGAGGACGGCAAAAGGAGCAACTCCGGCCGCCGCACCCCGCGGGAATGCGAACGGCCCGGAGTTGCCGCCGGGCCGTTTGCTGACAGGCTGATGTTGATTGCTCAGAATACGAATTTGGCAGCGACTTGCAGGCTGCGCGGGCCGCCGCTGCCGAGGACGGGATAGCCGATGCCCACGTCGCCGGTGGTCTTGAGCGCGTAGGAGCCGCAACTGGCACCCGCCGCCACTCCGGGGCAGGCGTTCGGAGAGGCGGTAGTACCCAGTCCGCCGGTGCTGATGCCTTGTTGCGCAGCATCAGCGATAAACGCGGGCAGCAGCGGGCTCGAGAAGTTCGGATGGTTGAGCACATTGTAGGCCTCGAAGCGCAGTTCGAGCTTCAGCTTTTCGGTAATCTTCGTACTCTTGAAGATGGAAAAATCGAATTGGCGGAAGTTCGGGCCCACCAGGGAGTCTCGGCCCTCGTTGCCGAAGTGCCGCGTGCCGGGAATGCAGTTCGTCGCGCCATCAAACGCGGTAGTGGGATCCGGCGTGCATGGAACGGCGAAAGAACTGAGACTCAAAAAGTTATTCGGGTCGGAGTAATTGTAATGAACCGGGGCGACAACGTCAGGACGGCCGAAAAACTCGCCGCTACCATCGAAGTCATCTTCGAAGTTGTAATTAAGCTGGAAGGGCTGGCCCGATTGCACGGTTACGATTCCGTTGATGCCCCAACCGTCGGTCAGCTTGGAAAAACTGCCACCACGATTCGGCAATGCGTAGATGAAGTTCCAAGTGAAACGGTTGCGAATGTCGAAATTGGAATTACCGCGGTTGTCGGCGATAGGCGCCTGGCTGTTGTTCGGCTGCGAAGCGTTGGGTATAAAGTCCTCGCCGTCGCTGGCGTCGTCGATGGAGTGGGACCAGACGTAGTTGACGGTGGTCGTCAGTCCATGCCAATCGTTGATGCGATAGCTGGTCTGCAAAGCGTTGTAATTAGAGTTCGCCGAGCCTTCTTCATAATTGATGTAATAAAAAGGAGACGACGGAAAGAACCTGGGCACGCTGCCATCATTAATACAACCACAACCCAGATCCGCCGAGGTGATTTCGCCTTGCGTGGGCTGGTTGATATCGCGAAAGCGCAACAGGTGGTGGCCATTGGAACCGACATAGCCAATCTCTAACACACTCTTGCGCGTCACTTGCTGCTGCAGGTTGAGGTTAAAATTCTGCATGTACGGGGTGCGGATATTCTGCTGTACGCCGAAAGCGTCTCCCATGGGCGAGACCGAGCTGTAAATCGGCTGATTCGCGGTAATCATTTCACCGGAATACGAGCTCCCAAAGCTGATGGGGTTCGGCCCGAAGCCATTGTAGGCCGGACCGGGATCGAAACTGCTGTTGAAGGGCAGGTGGCCTTCAAACAAGTCCTGCGAGAAGGCATCATAGAAGATACCGTATCCTGCCCGTACCACGGTTTTGCCGCTCCCAAACAGGTCCCAGGCCACGCTCACGCGCGGCGCCCAATTCTTGTAGTCCGGCTGGTACAGTCGCCCATCGCCGACGAGGAGGAGTTGCCCGGTGTTTGGGTCGACGTTGGTAAAGTTGCCGCTCTTTTCTTGAATAATTCCGAAGTAGTCGTAGCGCAATCCCAGATTAATGATGAAGTTTTTCTTCCAGTGGTAGCTGTCCTGAACATAGCCGGCGTGGGAGTTTTCGAAAGTGTTGCGGTCGGTGTTGCCGAAGATTTCCGTGCCGGTGCTGCCGCCTGATGGACTTTCCAACGTGCCGGAGAGGAAATCCTGCAAGGAATTGGCGCCACCCAAAGGATCCTCAAACTCCAAGGTCCCGCGAGCGGTGCGGTTGAAAATCTGGGAGACCGAAGTGCGCCGGAACTCATAACCGAACTTGATGTCATGTTTGCCGCGCTTCCAGGAGATGTTGTCGATGTAGTGCCAGTTGGTGTCGACGCGCTGGCGCGGATCGCCCTTGTCGGAACCCAGCTGCGCAAAGGGCCCGACGGTGATGGTCGGCAAGCCATAGTTATAGGGATCGATCGCGCCGCTGCTTGAGGAAAAGGAAACAGTATCGAG